>JBJMIR010000057.1:0-46566 GCA_045806785.1 Propionibacteriaceae bacterium
CACCACTGAGCAGATAAGACCCGTTGTTGAACGTGACAGTGACGTCTCCACCCTCGCCAGTGCCGTAGCTACCGCGCTCCCCTACCCCAGCGAACCGGACAAGCCGGTAGCGCCCGCTTAAACACTCATTTACCGGGACTGCCGGAATCGGTGAAGTGCTCGGGCCGACGGTGGCAGGAGGTGCCGCGCTGCTCGGCATCAGGGTTGGGCCGGATGCTGAGTCGCCAGAACAACCCGCCAGCGCGACCAGCAGCGTTGTCAGTACGGCGATGCAGAGCCGCTTCATGATTGTCTCCCCCGAGCTGAGCAACCGGGTCAGCATATGCGCCCAATCCGGCGCACTAGCAGCGGGACCGGCGATACTAGAAGAGCGCGGTCATTAGGTCGCGGCAAGCCTTGAGTACCCGTTGGTCGGTGTTGCAAAGCGTCTCGAGGAGTTCAAGCAGCTGTACTCGATCCGGGGCCTGCGGTTGCAGTGGATGACCTGTCTGCTTTGAAGGTCTTGTCGTAGACCGGGATGCTCACCATCGCTATGATCATCGATCGCGGTCACGGTCTTGATCTTGACAGTTTATCGTCGAGTGCAGAACGAGTCTGAGTTGATCACGCGTCATGCAGACGCCTGTTGCGATCCTGCATGGTTGCTCACTGATTCAGTGTGATCAACAACGCTGCCGCGTGCCGAAGCCACTCTCGTGCCCGACCGCCTTCCGTCTACGAGCGGACCGTCGCTTTGTCGGATATAGAAACTCGCCGCTGTCACCGCCGACTCGTAAAGATGACGCCAACCAGCTTTGCCGGCGCCCTTCGGGGCTGACCTTGGCGCGAAACGCATGCTTTCGGTCTTGATGTGGGTCGGGTCGTCAGAAACGAAGTCGATGGCCTGCACCACTCGCACACCAGGGACGACGTCGACAAAATGAGCTTCGACGATGTCTGAGTCCGCGGTGGCCTTGCCGCGTGCACTCGAGGCGTCCGCGTAGGTCAGCACGAGCCGGTACGACCCGCCCGGCCGCGCGTCGAATCGCTCGAATCTGCCGCTCATCCCGTCGGCGGGGGGTAGCCAGGCCGTAAGCGCCTCGGGATCGACGAGGGCCGCGAAGACACGGTCCGGCGGGGCGGCGATCACGCGCGAGGCCATGTCCGTCCTTGCCATGGCGCCATGGTAAGACGCCGACACCGGCGGCCTTGGCCAGTTGGAACAGGTGCTCCCTCCCGGCTGCGCCACCGCTCAGCGCTGTTGTGCTCGCTGCGACGTCCCGCAGCCCGCTCGGCTGACGGAACGAGATGCATCGCCCTTCATGGCGACTGATCGCAAGCTGCCAATAGTCTCATCTGACACTGGGCCGAAGTTGAGGAGGCCAGCAGCGTTGGATCTGTTGCGACGGATGTCAGGAGCCATTGGCGGTGCGGCCGTTTCCGCAGCTGCCGCTGCACTGCTCACTCCTCAGGTGCGCCAGCGGCTGAAAGTCCCGCCGTGGCTGCTGTGGCTGACCGCGTCCATCGCGGCGGCGATCACTGTGAACGAGCTTGTCGGTAAGCCAGTTCCATTTCTGCGGTGGTCCGTCCTGACAATGATGCTCCGAGGGGGGCACTTGTTAAGAGAATGGCAGGTTGGGGACGGTCGGGAAACTGCGCTCGAGAAATACGTCCTGGCGCGCGCCCGCCCCGGTGACGTCGACGACGCTATTCGAGTTATCGATCACTTCGGCCGGCACGTCAGCTTTCTCATCAACGTCGGCGACGAAAAGGGGAAGATCCTGGACAGGGCGGTCGAGCGGACTCAGCCCCGTCTACTGCTTGAGTTGGGTACTTACTGCGGCTACAGCGCGCTGCGGATGGCCCGGGTTATGCCGCGCGAGGCCCGGCTCTACTCTGTTGAGTTCAACACCGCAAACGCGGAGATCGCTCGCCGCATCCTCGCCCACGCAGGCGTAGACGACAAGGTGACCGTCATCGTCGGGACGCTTGGCGACGGCGGCGAAACGATCCGCACCCTGAAGCGTGAGCACAACTTCGTCCCCCGGTCGCTCGACCTAGTTTTCCTAGACCACGACAAGAAAGACTACTTACCCGACCTTGAACTGATCGTCGATGCGGGCTGGCTGCATCCAGGCTCGGTCGTGGTGGCGGACAACATACTGGTGCCCGGCGCACCGGCCTATCGTGCGCACATGAGGCATAACGACGGCACACTTTGGCACACGACCGAACACCGCACACATGCCGAATATCAGTCAGTGATCAAGGATCTGGTGCTGGAATCTGACTACCTCGGCACCCAAACCTCAAGCACTGGTACCAGCAGACCTGAACGTTGATCCTTCCTCTCCCGGACGCCGCGATGCACGGCAGGGGGTCGGTTTGCGGGGCATGCGCATAGCCGCCGAGAATCGGCCCAGACGACCGGAGAGGCTGACGCCGCGCCTAGAAAGGTTCAACCGACCACATTGGGCCTCTACCAGATCCACCGCCCATCGCTGGAAATCCCGCAAGATGAAACGCTGCGGGCACTGGACGATCTGGTGCGCTCGGGGGAAGTAGTTGAGCATGTGCCGACCACGCCCGCTGGGCATTTCGATCGGCTGCTACCGACGCTACCTACCTAGAGTGACCCACACCTACCCGCGGTCAGGGCGTCTGTACGGGAATAGCACCGCCAGATCATCTTGCAGTCGGCATACCAGGAACAGCAGCACCGGGAGTCCTGGCCTGGACCGGCTGTCCTTCGACCATCGCCAGAGCTTCGCGCGCCTGCTCATACGGCGCTGCGGCTGCGAGCGCCACTGCTCTGGCTTCTGCCTTCTGGCGCGCAGCTTCGGCCTCTTCCTTACCCTGAGAGCCCGTCTGAACGCCCAGATAGGCGCCCAATATCGTGCCGACCGTGCCGGTTATGGCTGCCAAAGCAGTCGAGACGTCGGTAGCCGTGTCGTATCGGAGCGCAGCGAAGACGAAGGCGGCGAGAATCGCCGTGACTGCCACCATGACCGCAATAAGTCCATACCGCCACCGAGTCGCCTCGCCGACCTGTGCTGTACCTGGGACCCAGAGGCCCTTCCTGAATCCTTGATAACGGCCCTGCGGTGGCCGGTGACCGCGAGGTTGTGGGGTCGACTCCACCCGAGGTAGCACTCACTTGGGGGTCCCTTCTTCAGTGATGGATGTTGGGAGCCGGTGCCTGACACTGACCCGGCTACTACCCCCCGAGTGATCATCGTGCCCGGCAGGCGCAAGGCGGCGCAACGGCGAAGATCGATCGGCCGGAGTCTCGTACCCTCGACGGGGTGTCCAACCCATGTCCCTTCTGTGGAGCCACGAACCGCCAGATCACAGAAGAGCGGTCTGGCCGGAGTGGCTCAAGGACTTTGTGCCGGCCTCCGCCGAGCCCGGCTATGCCGAGCGCTGGAGCAGCGCCGACAGGCGGCAACGCTGGAGGCAGGGACCGCTCGCCGCCACCGTCCGCATGTCATGCAACACCGGCTGGATGAGAGCGATCGAGGGGGCTGCGAAACCCATCGTTGGCCCGATGGTGCAGGGCATCCACACAACGCTCGATGCCGCAGCGCAGAGATCGTAGTGCTGGTTGCCAAGGGCGGTGCACGACTCAAACCGGATGAAGGCATCAAGATCACCGGATTCAACACGGATGCGGGTCCGGCCACCGTTGGCCTGGCAACCAGGTTTCAAGAAATCGGACTGGCCAACCGGGTACCGCAGGACCCGATCTTCGAGGTCCGGTGCCCAGGGAGCAGCCTCGATGACGCCGTTGCTCGAGGCTCGGCGTTGGCGACCAGCCTTGCCCCACTGATCTCCTCTACGATCAACGCCTTCGTCGACGTGCCGCAGGCACACCTCTCGTACGAAGCAAGCCCTGGGAGACGCAGCCGCCGCTTCTGGCAGACAGACGTGCAGCTGGGAACCCACACCCTCACGCCGACTCAGATCGTGCGCTTCGATTTGCTCATCCCTTTCCTGGAAGCGATCTTCACCAGTAGGGAGCAGCAACGGCTAGGTGTAGCGATCAGCTACTACCACGCTGCATTGCGCGACTGGACCACGGCGGGCCAGCCGCTTGCGCTGATGCACCTGTACCCGGCCCTTGAGGCACTGGGTGGAGCGGTTGAGCGGGCGGAGCGAGTACGGCTCGGCCTTGCTGACAAGGAGGCCCACGCTCGTTACCGGCGGATCGACGTAACCAAATCGAACTGGAGGGAGGTCCTGCTCGGCTGGGTACGTCGTGACGTGATCTGCAAGGGCGATCAGCCGACGTACAAGGCGGCGCACGAGGCGAGCAACGGGCTGGAACACGACTCCTTGGACATGCCCTCGATTCGTGCTATGGCTCAGCAGGTCACACCAGAGCTCTTCGATTACGTACGGGATGGAGTGCTCGATCTCCTCAATCTCGAGGCAGAGATACGAGAACGCCTCGGCAAGTTGCGCGTGCTCGACGTCACGCCGCTCCGTATGCAGATGAGAGGCGTCCTGATTGGCGACGTGGCTGACGCCGACCAGCTTGGATTCGAGACCGACCCGTACCCGCGGATGGACCCGCAGCTCATTCTCGACGAGCTCACCTACCAATCGGATGGCCGGCTCACCGTGTCGCCGCGCTACACCTACACCGTGCGTATCGCCTCAGGGGTTCAGTTCACTCCCTCGGAGACCGCGACGCCGTCCTCACCGTTGCATCTCACGGGAGAGCAAACGGAACTACCGCTTGTGGCACTCGGACATCACACTCGTCGCGTGCGAGGGCTACCGGCCTGTACATCCCGGCGGTTCGGGCAGCGCCGTACAGATCTGGGCGGGTACCAACGGCAACGGCGGCCAACGGATCATCGGCGGTGTCTTTGACAACGAGGACGCGACCACGGCGGTCGTGGACAACTCGGCGACGAACCCGGTGCGGTTCGAAGGCACGAACCCGGTGCGGTTCGAAGGCACGGAGATTCGCGTCCCGAGCTCGTCGGTGGTACACGCCTCCGGGGGCGGGGCGACGTACGACGATCGAACGAGGATCGTCTACACCAAGGTCCGCCCTGTCCTGAAGACGGCGGAGTTCCTCGCAGCAATCAGTCGCGTTCATGGGGCCTCCGTCTACTCGACGGCAACTACGCCGGCCCGCTGATCAAGGTCAGGCGAGTCGACACGGGCGGCACCCTCGACATCTATCCGACATCGAGAGGCGCCCTGGACACTGCCGCGATCGCTACCCACTGTGGCGTGGCCATCGAGACCATCGCGGTGATTTATGACCAGTCCGGCGCAGGGCGGAACGCCACTACGGCGGTGACGACCAGGGAGTACCGCATCTGGTCCGGTACGGCGATCACTACGACCGGCTCCAGCGGCAAGCCCTTCGCCTACATCGACGCTGAGGACCGGGGCTACACCTTCACCATCCCGACCCTCACTGGCACGTCACTTTCGGCGGTGCTCGTCGGATCGTTAGGCAACGGTGTGGTGAACAGCACGGCGGGTGGCCGGTTCATGAGCTTGCTCGACTCGTCGACCACCAACCCGATGGCGCTGCCAGCACCCGAGCGATCCTCATCGGCCGCGCCGGCGGCACGACACCGTCCTCAAGCTGGCAGGTGTACCGGAACAACGCTCAGCTCGTCGCCGCGGCCACCGCCTACGACACCGTAGAGCAGATCAGCACGATCTTCGATGGAACAAATGTCTCGCTGCGGCGGAACAACGGATCGTCGGTTCAAGCGGCTCCGTCCGCTGCCTTCAACGGCACGCGTATCGCCCTGGGCTTCGCCGGCAACTCGACGTTCCGATCACCGCCAGGGTCGTACGTCGCCGAATGGTGGTTCTTCTCGTCGGCGCTCAGCGCAGCAGATCGGGACGAGCTGTATGCCGACGAGAAGGCATTCTTCGGCCTGCCATAGTGGTTGGTCATCGCCTCGTGATCTGACCGTCTCGATGTCCGCCTCTTCGAGCACCTGAGGCTGGATGAATCAGGCGGCTAGCTGCATCTGCCGGCGGCGGCGTAGCTCGGTGACGATCAGGTATTCGCGTTCCGCCAATGCCAGCAGTTCCTGACTGATACGTACTCGGGTCTGGCCGACCTCGTCGGTCCGGCGGGCGAAGGCGGCGGTGCGGCCAATGGCTCGCTCGACGCTGTCCAGCTCCGCTAAAAGCTCGTGCTGGCTCATCGAATCCAAGGCGTTGTCCATGCAGTGGTGGCCCTTCAAAGTGATGATTTCATTGAGCGAAGGATCTGCCGGCTGCTTGACAGACGAGGCTGACAGGAAGCGGCGCCGGAGGCGCCGCCAGTGCCCGTCGATCGAGTACCCAGAATCTTGACGACGAAACGACCGGCGGCGGTGCCTTTGTCGAGGCGAAACGACTGTTCGATCACCACACCTCCCGCGGAAGTGCCACGCCATCGCTGCCTGCTTAGGTCAAGATGTGGGCCGCGTTCGTTAGAAGGGGCCACCGTCAATGGCGAACTACACGGTCAATCGCAGCAAGCACGCCACCCTGGCGGCCAACACCGCGGACAAGGTGACGTTCAATAGCAAGCCGAGGACCATCGAGGTGCGCAACCTCGACAGCACGGCCGTGATCTTCTTTCGTATCGACGGCACTGCTCCGACTGTCAACGGTGACGACACGGACCGACTGGGTCCGGGCGAGAGACTCGAGGTGGATGCGGCCAACGTCGATCCACCTCAAGTGCAGCTGATCTCGTCCGGCACGCCCGCGTACTCGGTTCGCGCGGTGAGCTGATGACCTTCAAGCGCACAACGCCGATCACGGCGCTGGATCTTGATCCCTTCGACCTCCCAGATGCTGGCCGTGCCTCACTCGGCGCCGTGAGCGCATTGCAGGCATCCATGGGCTCAGTATTGACACAATCGAGCTGTACGAGCGCAACATGATTGACGAGTTGGCACTCAAGCTCGTGCACGGGGAGCTACCGGTATGTAGTTAACAAGCGGGAGGACCAGAGCAGCCTGGACAGAAGGCTTGCGGCGGGTCCGTCGTCCGCGAACGATCTTCGGTTAGGCTGCCTTGCCCGTCCAGGCGATGCTGGAGCGGGCGATATTACGACTGAGGGGTGCCTAGGCGTTGGTGGCTTTCCGCAGCGCGGGCGCCTTCCTGGGGCCGCGCGGTCGCTGATTGCGCGGCTTCAGGTCTGTGACCTCGGACTCGTCGTCACCGTTGGTGTCCTTTTCTGGTTCCTCCTCAACGTCGGCGTCCTCGGCGGGTTCATTCTGTACGTTTTCCTGCACGTCGGACTCCTCGTCGTCCTGCAGGTCCTCATCATCCTGCAGGTCCTCATCGTCCTCCAGCTCCTCGTCGTCCTGCAGGTCCTCATCGTCCTGCTGGTCCTCATCGTCCTCCAGCTCCTCGTCGTCCTCCAGTTCGTCTTCGTAGCCACCGGCTCTATCGGCGGCATGCGAATCGATGTCATTTTCGCTGGGCTCTTCAACGACGCGGGCCGGTGGCTCGTCCTCGTTGTAGCCCTCCAGCAGGTCACGAGCGGCAGAGATGTACGCTGCGTTGACCTCGCTGAGGAATTCGATCTGTGCTTTGACAGCGGTCGTGATCCAGTCGAGCGGCGTGGCTTCCGCAAGCTGTTGCCTGAAATCGACATAGCTGGTGATCGTCTTCTCGTAGCCGTCGAGCGCCGCGCTGGCGGTCTTCTTGCCGGTTTCGCCCAGCTTTTCGTTGAGGGCACGATAGCGTTCGACAGCATCACCGAAGCCCTCAGTGAAGTGTTTGGACTTCTTATTCGTTGTGGTCTTGGCCATGACGGTTTCTCCTTGGTTTGCCGATGCAACCCAAGCTACGTTAGCCAAAAGATGCTAGCTAAGCTAGCGGAGCCAATGCGAGATGCATCACGCCGTTGCTATCAGGATGGTGGCCATGAATACAGGGTCGCAGTCATCGGGGAATCCGGTCGGCGACATCATCGAGTCTCACCCTGAAGCTCTGCGTGGAACGAATGATGATCATGGCAGGGAGGAGGACCATGATCACGATCAGGAGCGGCCGACCAAGCACACTTCACTCGTTGCCGCCATCTCAACAGACCCAGGATTGACTGCACGGCAGCGACGTGCCTCACCGAGATCTACACCGCAGCGACTGAGGCACAATTGGTCGACGGAGCCGGCGAAGCAGATAACGAAGGGCATCGAGCCGCAGCAATTCGAGTCGGTCGATGACTACATCACCCACGTTCCCACTCGACGTACAGACTGCGCTCCAAGCGGTGCGTAAGACGATCAATGCCGCGGTTCCCAGGCGCGAAGGAGTCGATCAGCTACCAGATTCCAACGTTCAGCATCGGTGGGGCGGCCAGTCGTCTACCTTGCCTGTTGGAAAAAAGCCCATTAGCCCCTACCCGGGATCGCAGCTAGACGAGGCGCTAGAGCAGCAGGTTGATCCGTATCTGTCGGGCCGGAGCACTGCCAAGTTCGCGTTAACTAAGCCGATTCCCAGGATTTCGTGGAGGTCGATGAAGACGAGGGTTGTCACATCTAGGAGACAACTAAGCCGGTGCGCTTCACCGCCTAGTTGTAGATCAGTACGAGAGACCGACAGGTGAGGTTCAGCGGCACGACCATGGCGCCAAGCGGAGGCCGCACCGGACGGCCGTCGACCATGACCTCGAGCCGCCGAGCAGGTGGATCTCAAACGCCCAGCTCGGATGTCGCGCTCGGGGATTAATCCGTGAACATCGGGGTACACGCTGGGCTATGGCTCGGTGGATTCTCCCGCAGCCTTGCCGCTCCAGCCCGCTCGACGCTCTACCTAGGGCGCAGTACGCCAAGGGACGGGGACGGCGCGAACTCTAGACGGCTAGTTGTTGGTGCGGGACGTCCGAACCGTCGGCCCGGAACCAGCGGACGTCATAAAAGCCGCCCGGAAACACCTCGTCGGTTGAGATCGAAGCGGCAACGAATCAGCTTGTCGAGCATCAACCCCATATCGTCGTCATCGACGACCTCCACTTGCTATGACTCTTGACGCATAGCTCCAGTTCAAACTTTGGGATTCGGACTGGCGCCCTACCTGCGGATGAGCTTAAGAAAAAGAGCACCACCCGGATCGGACTCATCGTGTCAGCAACCCAGTCGTGGTACCTGGCCTGTGCGGTAGCTGGGGTCCGACCGAGCTCGAGGGGACACTCGACCCATTGGCGACGGCATGACCGCTGCGACGGTTTCGCCAATGCTTAGTTTTTGATCATTAAAACGCTTGGCCTTGGTGAATCGTCGCGACGTGCAACGCGCCGGTATGTTGGCCGACCGCTGCGGATTCTGAAACAGGAGCCCACAAGAGAAGTGACGGGCCTCAGCTGGTCTGTTGCTGCACTGTCCCCTTGGAGTCCTGAGCCTGGTCTTTGAGGTCTTGAGCCGCCGTCTGGCCTTCTTGCTTGACGTTCCCGACCCCCTCCTGAGCCGTTGACTTAACCGACTCGGCTGCCTCTTGCGCCGCAGGCTTCAGACTTTCACCCATATCCCTCGCCGCCTGGGATGCTTTCTCCTTGACCGGCTCGAGATTGTCCTGCAACTGAGATACGGCCTGCCGCTCCTTCTGGCTGGAAGGAATCAGCGACGACACGAGCATCCCCAGGCCGAAGGCGACCACGCCGGCAGCTAGCGGATGGCCTTGCGTCTTGCCCTTTACGGCCCTCGGCGCTTCCTTCACCGCCTCGCGTGCCGCGTAAGTTGAGTTGGTGACGGTGTCCTTAGCGGCGTAGGCCCTGTTGGTGACTGCTTCCTGAGCGGCGGACGCCTTGTCCCTCACCGTCGAGCTGCTGTAGTCGTCCTCGTCGGAACCCATCACGCGGTCTTTGACGCTGCCGACAGCATCCTTGACCTTGTCGACCTGACGCCGTGCGACACTTTGCGGTTTTACACTCTCGGTCAGCTCGTCGACGTCATCGCTTAGGATCGCGCGCGTCCGTTGGATGTCAGCCCGGAACTCATCGGGGTCATTGCTGATCGTCATTCGTTTCTCTCCCCATGTCCTTTGAGTGCGTTCGGAACTTGGCGCACGGTCTCGGTGGTTTGGGGCAGCCCAGTGACCTTCTTCATTTGTGCGCGGGCTACTAGATAGAACACCAAGCCGGCCACCAACCAGATCGCACCCACAATGACTGCCCCCCAGCCACGGCCAGTCGATTCGCCTAGTGCCTCCCACAGGGCCAGCGACAAGAACAGCACGAACAAGAACGCGGCAATTGCCGCGCCGGCGTACATTCCAGCCGCCTGACCAGCTTTGTTAACGGTCTGGCGAACTTCGGCCTTGGCCAGCGCGACCTCCTGCTGGAACAAAACCGACAGGTCACGCGTCACGTCGCCGAGCGCATCGCCGATGCTTTTGGTTCCGGCGTCGGCTTCCGGTACGTCGCGGTACTCGCGTCGCGGGGGCGCCTGTCCTGCGTATTCGGTCATCGACGGGCCTCACGCTCGCTCGGCGGCAGGTAGTACGACTCATCAGCCGTCGGCATCACGTGGGGATAGGCAGTGCCAGCTGCGCCACGTTGCTCTGAAACCCCGGTGCCTGACGTGGGGTACTGCCCAGGAGTTGCCATGCCGGTGTCCGGGTAAGTTCCGGCCGGCTCGGTGCCTGCGCCCTGATAACCGGCTGCAGTCGGCACGCCGGGATCCCCGTAACGGGCGGCGTCATATCCGTCTTGGTAGCTACGAGTGGGGGACGCACCGCTAGACGACGCAGTGTCGTAGTCATATGCACTGCTGTCGTACGCCCTGGCTGGCGTCGCTTCGCGATCCGAGTCAACGCTTGTGTTGGCCGCAACGGCACCTCGGGTCACGCGGCCTGCCACCACCCCGGCCGCGGCGGCGATGGCCAAGAACGCGACGGGCCGACGGCGGGCGAATCGCTTGACCTCATCGAGCACATCTGCGGGCTCATGATTCTCCAGCCAGTAGGAAGTCTCGCCAATGCGGCGGGATGCCTCTCGAGCAAGATCAGTCATCGGGCCGAACCCATCCGCCACTGATGCCATCGAGCCCAACTCCGAGGCCCAGCCGTGCAACTTTTCGGCAAACGCCGACTGCTGGTTGCTGGCCTGCCCGCGCAGCTCAGAGCGGGTCTGATCCACCAGGCTCCTGGCTTGGTACTTTGCCTCGTCAGCCACGTTAGAGACCTCATTCTTGGCGACGTCCTTGACACCTGCGGCAGCATCAGCTGCGGTCTCCTTGACGTTGGCCGCCTCACTCTTGGCGGTCCCGACAGCGGAACTGGACCCCAAGCCGGATTCCAGGGGTTGGCCGTAAACGCCCGCGCCCTCAATCGGTGCATATTCCAACTCGGGTTCGGCGAAAGTGCCGGGCTGGCCAGGCTCTCCGAGGCGCGTGTCAGGTTGTTCAACGCCCGGCTCGGCAGGCCGGCCTGTCGGATCGTAGCTAGGGCTCGTCACGACTTTCTCCAATCGGATCGATTTTGGACGGTCTGGTGTACCCAGAGAACTGGAAGGGCTCAGGCGTCGTGGCGCTGACGGCTGCCGGCCTTCGCCAGGCCGCGGCTGATCATGTAGCCGATGCTCAAGAGGGTTACGTACAGCCACGCGCTACGGGCACCGAAGCCCTGGCCGTCATCACCGTTGTCGGTGACCGCAGCGGCAATCAGCACGCCAAGCACGCTGAGGACAAATACGATCAGCTCAGTGGTCTTGAACGCCGACTTGGTCTCCTTTGCCTCGGTGGTGCGACGAGTAGCGTTCGCGCCCGCTGGGTATTTGGGCGCGTTCGTGGTCGGATCGGTGGTGGTCATGATGGAATCCAATCTGGTAAGAGACGCGGTTGGCCATTGAGCCTTGCCGCGGGGCCGGGGCGATCGGTTCGCCTCACCGGCAGATGCGCCTGTGTCTTCAAGCGCGGGAGCGCCTGTGTATTCAAGCGCTTCTACTTGGGAAAAAACCATACAGTGTGAGATCTTCGATGTCGAATCGCCGGCCCACTTGAAGATCAACATCGAGACTTCGCGGTGACCCTCGACGCTCTTGCCGACAACCGCACAAGCTTCCGGCAGTTCAGGATGTGAGTCGTGATCGACATCGCCAGATGGAGGGACGATCCTCGACTTGCCCGAGTCGAAAGCCAGGGCCGGGCCAGCGCGGACCTGTTGATCTTGACGAACTTGACCAGTGGCTACGGGTTCGCTTGGGAGCGTCGGCGTGCGCTGATATCTGGCAGTGGACTGGCCACGTCGCTAGGGTGGCAACATCTGACTGCCGATCGAGCCAGAGCTGCCTTCGACTAGCAGCTCTCCGCTCAGAGGACGGAAGCCTGCCATGGACAACCTGAACGCGTTGCATGAATCCCTGGCCAGGGTTGTCGTTGCCAACCGCGAACTTTCAGACATGTTGACCGAGATCCTCGGAATCGCTCGCCGCGCGATGCCCAGCGTCGAGGCCGCCTCGATCACGTTGATCCGGGGAGAGAAGCCGTTTACCGCTGCCTATGACGGGCAGATGGCTCTGGACGCTGACGAGTTGCAGTACGAGCGTGGGTACGGACCTTGCATGGACGCCGGCCGGGCCGGCCAGATGTTCCTCATCGACGACATGCGGACCGAGAAGCGCTGGCCGGATTACGCCCAACACGCCGCCGCGCACGGCGTCCTCAGCTCGCTCTCGGTGCCGCTCCCATTCCAAGGAGCGACCATCGGCGCGCTCAACACCTACGCTCGCCGCTCCCGGGTTATCGACGACCACGATATTGAGCTGGCCGAAGAAGTTGCTGCCTGGATCGCGATTGCGATCGGCAATGCGGAAGCAGCAGCCCGCACCAGCGAGGATCTCAATCACCTGCGCACCGCAATGATGTCTCGCGCATGTATCGAACAGGCCAAAGGCATCTTGATGGAGCGACACAAAATCAAAGAGGAC
Organism: Propionibacteriaceae bacterium; assembly: GCA_045806785.1. Lineage (GTDB taxonomy): Bacteria > Actinomycetota > Actinomycetes > Propionibacteriales > Propionibacteriaceae > Microlunatus. The sequence goes on from JBJMIR010000057.1 coordinate 12,887, forward strand.
GAGGCGTTCACCATCCTCACCCACGCCTCACAACGAACCAACACGAAGCTGCGCGACATAACCGAAGAGCTCGTCCGGACCGGCGCGCTGCCCGGTTGACACGCTGCACTGGAACTGCGGGACATTAATACCAGTGTCGAGGTGTGATCAACATCGGGCAGGATGTGTCGCCTCCCAGCAAGTAGCCAGGCCGCCGGATAGACCGTTCGCCCGCTTTCAAAGCGACGGCGGGCTGCACCCCATCGCCGTGATGCGTCTCCAGGCCGTGACCAAAGAATTCGCCCGGAGTGGCGGCATGAACACGCCTGGACCGACGTTATAGGAACTCGTTCAGCACCGACCTTAACGTCCAGCAGCCACGTGGCGTTGAGAAACGCAGTGATGGCGGCGGACGCCTCATTGAACTCCGGCGGCGGGGTCCGGTGGGCGGGGAGGTACTGGCTGTACGCAGCATGCAGGGAGGTCACCGACTGCGAGGGGCCCGACGCTTCGCGATCTGACACCTGTCCTACGCAGCAGCCTCGACCGACCGGATGGTGACGCAGTTGGTCAACTTCCCCGACGTTGGTCCGCACCACCCGCTGAGAACCGACCGAGACGACGGACGGTGGGTCGAGTGGCTAGGCCACCGAGCCATCGAGGCCCCGCCGTGCCGAATCACGATCGACAGCCGCGACGACCGTGCCGAGCCACGCCGCGAGGCAAGCCGCACCTACTTGTCGGTGCTAACCCACACCATGGAAGTCCGCCGCAACGACGGTCAGCCGTTCACAGCCGATGCCGCGACCCGAACCTGGATGGGAGATCGAGCAGCTAGCGGAAGGACGAGCGGCACGCGGCCCAAGAGTGCGTAGAACTGCGGGATGCAGGAACCTTCATGGCTTCTCGCCGGCGCATGGGAGTCTCCGTCGCTGAGCACTGGCTGCGCGACGCCGCCGCCGACGGTTCTCTGCGCCACCGGCTGCTCGACGAGTTGTGCATGTCTTTCGAGTCGCTGGTCCGTGAAGCGGTCTCCGAGGGAGACATAGCCAGGGCGCTCGTCGATGACGTGCTGGTTGCCGTTGAGACGCTTGCTCGCCTCGGCGATCTTATAGAGCTGGAGGCTACCGTTCCCCACAGGACTGTTAATCAGACTCGGGAAGTGGTTGAAATCCGGTCTGATTGACCGGCTCGCCCTGAATGGGGTCGGCTCGGATCAACACTGGATCGGCCATGGCTGAGCCACGGCCCCGGGTCAGCGCCCACGATATCCGGCCCAGACCCTGGAGTCTCTCGATGCATAGCCGGACTTGGGAGCCTCGACGATTTCGGGGCACCCCACTGAGCCTGCTGACGTGCTCGTTAAACGCATCGAGCATGGACAGCTGGGGCGGTCGCCGCCGCCGGCGACGATAAAGTCCCTCCCCGAGCCGCTCACATCCGAACGGTTGCGGGCCTACCACTCGCCCTCGCGGGATCTCATTCCCCGCTCATATCCCGTTCGCCAGGAGATGGTCAGGCCGTCAGGATTTATCCCGGTTGACCAGCTTGAAGAATGTACTGTCTTCGCCACTGCTCTTTTGCACCTGATAGAGCAACGCCAGTTCGTTGCGGTCAAAAGCGCCGAACCACTCATCCCAGCTAAGGTGCTCCAGCTGGTCTTCGCCGGCGCCGCCCGGGAAATCGAAGCGCAGCACACCCCGTGAATTCTTCCGCTCAGTGCCGCGTACGACGGCCGGCTGGCCGTCATGCTCCTCCACCCACTGGCGGATCTCGTCGTGATCAGTTGTTGTTCGAGTCTCAGATGCCATGACCGTTGGGTACCCCGACGGGTGTCCAGTCCGCGGTGATCCCAGTCACAGTGTCGCCGTGTTGCTGAAAGCACGAACCTATGCCGTTCGGTTTCCGCAAGCAGTTCGCCTCGGTCGCCTCGTCAGATTGAACCTCTCGAAGCGGGGCGTCAGCCTGTCCGGCAGGTTGGGCCGATTCTCGACGAACAGCCGCGCACGGCGGCTCTGGGTCAGCAGCCCATCCGGTTCATGGTGGCAGTCCAGAAAGCTGGTTCGTCGGCGTCGAACCCGTCGCTAGCACGTTGCGGGGTTGACAAAGCCCTCGTGTGTTGATCGAGGGCGTGGTACAGGTCGGTGAGTCGGTACCGGATCTTGGACCGGGGACACCTCCCGACCCGTCACGGATCATGATCATCCAGGTACTTGACCAAGATCACCGATGCGGCTGACACCTAGAAGCGACTGTGGGACACAGGGCCTGAGAGGGAGATGCGCGGCCGAACTCACCGAGTGGCGGCGGCAACTACCATCTCGCACGGGCCGACGAATCCGCCCGTACGAGGGTCTGCCAGGTGCCCGAATGATGCATGCTCATGCCGCGGGTCGAAATGCTCGACCCCTGCGCTTCTGATTAGGCACGAGTCAAATAGCCGAGGCGAATCGGGTTGATCGTTGCTTAGACCAGGTGAGCCATCCAACTGCGGTGGTCAGCAGCGGCACGATGAAGAGCGTGCTGAGCCATTGCACAGGGCTGGACGGAGACTCCCGGTCCTCGGGTTGTCATCCGCACCGGTTATCGCAGTCCAGCTCCACGGCAGGTTGACGATGAGGAATATCAGGGTCGCGACGGCGACGAACTGAGCGCTATGACCGCTTCGGAAACGCCATACGCAAGGCGATGGGATATACCACCCACGACGGGGTGATGCCATCGTCAATCCAAGAGATTGGGGCACATAGCAGGCTGATGACGATCATCACCAGCAGTGCCCGCCGCCAAGGCTGTACGTTAACCCGTGCCGCTTGATCCTTCGCGAGACTCGTCTTCCAGCTTCTCCTCCTTGGCCTTCGGCTCCTCGGCCTTGCCCTTCTTCCTACCGGTCAACTTCCCGACCGCGCCCTTGACGCCGCCTCCGGCCTTCTTGGTCGTGTCGCTAACCGTCTCGGCGGTGCCCTTGACGCCGCCTCCGGCCTTCTTGGTCGTGTCGCTAACCGTCTCGGCGGTGCCCTTGACGCCACCTCCGGCCTTCTTGGTCGTGTCGCTAACCGTCTCGGCGGTGCCCTTCACCGTCTCGGCGGTGCCCTTGACCGTCTCGGCGGTGCCCTCGACGGTGGTCCCGCCGACCTCGCTGAGCGCCTGCGCGCGAGCGGTCAGCCCGTCGGATATGGCGGTCACCCGGCTGAGCACGGCCTGCGTAGCGGCCTTCTGTGCGGCCTCCATCAGCGGGCCGCGAACCTGCTTCATGATCTGCGCGGCCTGCTCGGACTGCGCCACCTGGGTGAGGCCCTTCCTCGCCAGGCTCATCGCCTGTGGACCAACCTGGTTGCCGCTGAGCCACGACGCCAGGGCAAGCGCGGCGCCGCCCTTCTTAGTCCGGCCCAGTACATAGCCTGCGATCACGGCCGCCGCCAATTTGGTTTGGGTGGACTTGCCCTCCGGCGCCGGGGTCGGGTTCTGTTCTTCAGTCATAGCTTCTCCTTTTGTATGTCTCGGTTACGGTCCCCGATGCTCTGATAGACCTCGCCCGGGTCTCCGGTGTCAGTTGGTGCCGCTCCAGTTGTCGCGGATCTGCGCCATTTTCTCCTGCCGGGCTTCTTCGCCTTCGGTGTGGTCTTCGTCATTCCTTCCGGCTGCTTAACAACGTCTTCACCTTGCTCATCAGGCCGGTCTTCGCTGGCGGCGCCGGCTGTCTCCTGGTCGTGAACATTTCCGATTCCGTGGTTGGGTTGCGGGCGCCGCGGTCTGCCTGTACTCCGTACTGATGAGACATTCACCTCACGCATGTCCCACTGCGAAACCTGACGATTACATCGTCGTCCTGATGTCGCACACAGGCGTACTCGCGATGCCGGGCGGGTCCTGCCGCCGAAAGGCGGCTACAGTCTCGCGGTTCGTTTCGTGCGCAGGAGACGGACGGTCCACACGGTCCCACATCAACACTCCAGCCAAACGCGCAACTTTGTTGCCAAGAGCCGGGAACCACGCTCGACAAGAAGCCATGGAGGGTATGAACGACCTAAGTAGCCAGCTATGCAGCAGCTGACGAAGCCAGTGCCTATCAATGGGCCTGACGAGAGTTCGATTTCATGACCGTCGCACCCCAACCTCGCAATCGCTATCTTGACCGCCCCTCGCCCAGCAGCCTCGCCGATGTCATCGACACGATCTTGGACAAGGGCCTGGTGATCGACATCTATCTGCGGGTATCCCTTGTCGGCATCGAAATCCTGACAGTCGATGCACGCATCGTCGTTGCCAGTGTCGACACCTACCTACGCTTCGCCGAAGCCGTGAACCGGCTGGACCTGACCGAGAACTCTAAAGGGCTACCTGAAGTGTTCGGAGACATCACAGAAGGCGCAGCCAAACACAAAACAGCAGGCGCCATCGACGCCGTGATGGAGCGGGTGGGGGAAGTGTTCAGCCCCGATGAGCAGGAAGAGCAAAACGACTAAAGCAGCGCGGACAAGGCCGCGCGGTCGAGCCAGCTCACGCGGCTGCTGCCTTTCCGGGTGGTCTGGTTCTATCACGTCCAGCCCTGGTACCGAAGCGTTCTCTGTTAGCCGGTGCTGACGCGTCGCATTCCGCGAACGCGTCGCAACCAGTGCACCAGCTCGCGGCGAGCGCTCGCTCTTTCAGGTCTTCGCTGGTCCAATAGTGACTGGTTTCGCCGTCGCCGCATCTGGGTCGTCTCCCCGGCGCGAGGTCAACGAGGCGGTGGGTGAGTTGGTCGGAGGTGATACGGCCGCGGCGGCTCACTGTCGTCTCATCGTCGAAGAGACCCTCGGTCGGCGGGCGGCACCGGCTGCACGTTCCATCGGGCCAGAGTTCCCTGCCGCACTGCCAGCATTGGAGGTTGAGGTCTTCGCCGTCGTGGCGGGGTGCGGTTTCGGGGTTTCCGGCCGTTCCGCCGCCGCGTGTACAGCCCCTATCTGGCCGCTCCATACGCTGTCCGCGCATGTCAGCCGTCAGGGGCATTCAGCCCTGGCCACGGTGCTCCCGTGGTCGCCTTGGGACAATGGCGGCGCGCATAGGCGACCTGCTCCTGGTGCTACGCCGCAAGGAGCACGGCGTGATGGGTGCCACCTCACCCCATCACCTCGGCGGTGGCCCCCATCCGATCAATGACGTCGGTGATGCGGTTCAGCCCAGCGATGGTGGCGTGATCGGTGATACGAACCTCAGACCGCGCTGGTAGTCATTGATCGTGATCTTCTTCAATGGCCTGCCCACCGGATCGCGGCGTGAACTAACAACTCATCCCCGCAACAGGCTGATCGAACGTGAGTTCGTCATGTGATGCACCTCACATCAAAAAAGAGGGGATATTCCGTGGAGTTGACCCCTTATTGCTGGTGAGACAAGCCTTCGTCGCGCTGGGGAACCCAGAAGCGGCTTTGTGCGGCAGTCATAGGGCAGATAGGGGAAGCGAATGGTGGACTTGGAAAGGCTGCGGGACAACCTGAAGTACATCCGACGGGGCCGGGGTCTTACCTTCGCCAAGCTCGCGGAGTGCCAGTACGTCATGGAAGTATTAGGCGACCTCCCGCTCAGGGTCGCCTATGAGCGGCTAGCCGGGATGGTTCGCATGCTCGGTGAGGACCTGCAAGCCATGGCTCTGCGCAACGCCTACGCCATTGACACGCTCGCGCCGGACACTCTCACTCGGCGCCGTGAGCGCATTGCAGGCATCCATGGGCTCAGTATCGACACAATCGAGCTGTACGAGCGCAACATGATTGACGAGTTGGCACTCAGGCTCGTGCACGGGGAGCTACCGGTAGGTAGTTGACAAGCGGGAACACGGGGTATCCCTCCTGGATGGTGCTGACGATCGCCCCACCCAGCGCCCAAGTGACCGCCGCCACGTATGGCAGCAGGCCGGGGGTAAACCAGGTGATGGCGACCGCCGTGCCGACCGCTCCCGCCAAGATTGCGGCCTGTCCGACGATGGCAGCGGGGGTCGTGATCGGGAGGCCGCTACCGACCAAAGCAGTACTCAGATTCAGCCAGACCGCCACGCTGCTCCAACCCGTGTACAGGCCGAGGGTCCCCCAAAGCAAGCCCTGGGCGAGCGGGCTCCAGGCCCGGATCGTCGCGCGCTCTTCCTGGGCATACGTCAGCGCGCGGAGCAGCGCGGCGAGCATGATCAGGAAAACTACCAAGGTGGACCAGATGGGCTCGAGCTCCGCGGCCGCGAGCCAGACCGAGAAGCCGATGCAGGTGACCAGAAGCGGCCGGGCCAAGCGGTTCCGAAGGGCCAGGTTGGGCCGCTGGTCGGGCTCGGCCCAGATCGCATAGCCGATGCTCAGGGCGATGATCACATTCCAGATGATGAAGGTGCCACCGGGCGGCACGATCAGCGGCTCGCCCGCTCGGTCCGCGGTAGTAAAGGCCCCGCCAAACACCGAAACGACGGCCGAGCTTACGGCCTGACCAACAGCCGCGAGCACCAACAGCCGCCGCCACAACCGTGCACCCGCTCGCACCTCGTGCGACGGGATGGTCACTGCACTCATGCTGGGGATTCGCGCTCGGACCACCGAATGGATGCACCAAGCCGATTCTCAACGCATTGCCGCTACCAGTCCAGAGGCTTGCCATCGCGGAAGAACCCACCCCCCTGGGCGGGCTCCCATGGCCTCTGCGCCTGTGTAGGTCGCCGTCAGCCCAGGGCAGACGGCGTTCACGATAACCGGTGTTGCGGCCAATTCCGCGGCGAGCGTGCTCGTCAGAGCATTCGGAGCAGCCTTGCTAATCCCATACGTCGCTGCCGCGCCGCCTCGGACTGCGAGGCCGATGGCCGGATCGGCGTAGGAGCCGGCGCCGCTACTGAGGTTGACGATCCGCGGATGTGCACTTCGCTTCAGCAGCGGCAAAACGGACGGTCTGTTCAGCGAGCTGACCAAGCGGGTGTTGGACGCGGAGGTGAGTGATCATCTTGGTACGACAAGCACGATCCTGTTGGCCGCAACCGTTGCAACTCCCGTAACGGATCGACTTGCGACACAGTCACGTGAGCCGCAGTGATCTGACGCCGCGTTCCGGCCGCGGAGGTGATCAACTAGCCGCAGCCTCGCCCGTACCCAGCCGCCTGGTGCAGCGGTCAGGCGCTGCCAATCACGGGCCCAAGATCTTCCACGCGTACCGGTTTGCCCCCGATCACAAGCTCATCAACCTCGAGGCGGCCAACGCTCAGCTTCTTAGCTGCGGCGTTGCCGACTCTGAGACGGCCCACGGCCACCGCGCCTATCGCGAATGCACCAATGGCTGCCGCGCCAGCAGCCAGTGCGCCCGTGGCCAGCGCCCGCAACGCAACCCCGCCGGCGGCAATGCCCCCGACAGCAACGCCTCGAACGTTGACGGCAGGCAAATCTGCGACTGCACCTTCTGTGCGATGCATGACGTCCTTCCGGCCCATAATGTCCTTCCTCTGCCTCAGCCTGTCTTTGGTTGATCTTGCAAGCTGGTCGGGGCCGGTAGCAAGTGGCGAGAGACCGGACCCGCTGGATCTGATGCCTTGGCCGGCCGCGTGCCTATGTGCCCGAGGTGGGAAGGAGGTGTTCAGGGCATGCCGATCGTCTGTCCTATCAGACGACAGCGGCGTTCAATTACGGTGAGTAGTGCTGGAGGCTTAGCATGTGGTCACCCGATCCCTGGACCCTAGAGGCACGGGTCAGACACGATGGGCAACGAGGTGGTTGAGTAGGCCTGAGGCGCGGTGCTCGCATTACTGCCAGTCCGTCTCCCCAGACCGCTCACCGAACCTTGGCCGCAGTGTGGCGCGGCTCGTGAGGTGGACTCTTCTGTAGAGCGGCCGCTTAGGTCCGTCGATCCACTCCCCGAGTCCGCCGTCGGCAGCGGGGGTCTTCGCGATTGGTGCGCGCTTGACTGCCTGAACGTACGGCAGGATTGTTGGGGGCATCTTGGGTCTTCTCCTCCCAGCGAGCAAGTCGTCCGATCCCGCGGGCTTGGTTCAAAGTCTGCCCTTGATGATGCGGTGCCAGTAGACCTGAGGCAGCGGGTACCGGTCGAGCCACCACCAGACGCGGCGGGCGGTGATCTCGTCGGGTACCGGGAGTGAGCGGTGGACGCGGAACTGCCGGTCGTACTCGCCGAAGGAGAGCTCGCCGCGTGCGGTGGCGATCGGGGCCACGGTGTAGCCGTCGTAATGGCTGAGCGGCAGACCCCGGCGGGATCGCTGGATGTTGTCGATCACGATCTTCACCTGATGCCGCAACGCGCCGCCGGTGCGGGCATCGCCGAGATCACAGGCATCTCCGACCGCCCAGACGCGTCGGAAGGCGCGATGCCGAAGAGTGGCCGGATCGACGGCAATGAAGCCGTTGGTTCCCTCGGCGTCGAGCCCGGAGGCGGCGACGAAGTCGGGCGCAGCGTACGGCGGGTGGAGGTGGATGAGATCCGCGGGCAGCCGTTCCGGCCCGGCTGGGCCGTGAAGCATAAGTGCGTTCCCGCCGGCAACGGCGGTCGCCGTGGTCTCGGACCGCAGTGACACGCCATAGCGGTCAAGGTGTCGTCGTATCTCGCGGGCAATGGCGGGCACCGGGTGCAACTCGCCGGCGTCGTGCACCAGCATCACCTCGATCTGGTCGAGAACCTTTCGGCGCCGCCAGCCGTCGCAGGCGAGGAACAACGGCTTCAGTGCGGTCTCGCGACCTGAGGCGGGCTGGCCGTGCAACGTGAACACCGCCCGGCCCGACCGCAGCGAGGCGATCATCTCCGAGGTGCGGGCCAGTTGGTCCGACAGGAAGGTCGTGCATACCCGTCCGCCCTGCAGTCCATCCAGAGCACCCGGAACGGCGTCCCAATTGATCCTCGCACCAGGCGCGAGCAGCAGATCGGCTCCTCTCACCATCGTCCCGTCGGCACAGTGCACCGAATCGTTCGCCGGGTCGACTCGCGTCGCGCTCGTCTGGTACCAGCGCACCCCGGCCGGGATGAGGTCGGCCTGGAACCGCTCTAGCTCCGATATCTCGCCCAGTCCGACCCCGACATAGTTCTGCAGCGGCTTGTACACGTGCACCGGGGACGGCTCGACCAGCGCCACATCCCGGCACCCCCGTCGCTTCAGGAGGGCAGCGGCGGACAGTCCACCGTTGCCCGCGCCAACCACGACGACGTCATAATCCAGAGTGCTCATGCCGACCATCATGGAAGTATTCCCCCGGCCAGGCGGGAACGGATGACCCACCACCCGCGGAAGCGCCCTCCGGTCTCCGCGATCACTCGTCGGTAGGCAGGCTCGGCAGCTCTCTCGCAGCCATCAATGACGGGTCTGACCTCGAGAACGCACTCCGTGTCGTGATGTGGGTGATAGGACATCGCCAGTTCTTGATCAACGGCTGCCCTCCTTCAGGTTCCATTGGGGCCGCTGGGGTTCGGCTCACAAAAGGGAGTTGGCGTCCGGACGGCAGAAGTCGGTGGCACCATGCCGATGATCTTGATGACTAGGGATCATGATCTTGGGCACTAGGAGGCACCGTGAGACCCTTCGAGGAAGGACACCGACCCTCATGATCACTGGCATGAGACGTTGAGCATGGACAGTTTGTGGCTGCGGCCGATCGTCCCCCAAGAGTCGGCCATCTCCGGTCTATCAGCGTGGCAGCCGATCCAGAAGGAAGTCAGACCCACCGGCGACGACGCCAGCGGCGGCTTCTGCTGCCTAGGACAGCGTCAGGAACATGACGTCGTCGGCCTGGCTGACTCTGCCGCGCTCAGCGAGCTCCGTTCCAGCCAGCAGAAGCTGTTGCCGCGTCTCGCGAAGCGGGTGCAGCCAAACGAACTTTCCTCTGGTTGCTGCAGTCCGTCCATGCCCATACAGGCGCAGGATCCGCGGTGCACCGGGGAAGGTGCAGTACATGCGGGTGATGCGGTCGTCGTCGCGCAGGTGGGCGACGGTCCCGGCGCCGCTGCCGGTCAGGTCAAGGTAGGCGACGGTCCGTTCGTCGAGGACGGCATGCTTCGCCGGGCAAGGCATTGCCCCATCTTGGTTCTTCTCAACGAACACCAGCAACAGACGGGCCTGAACTGTTGGTGCGGTGCACACCTAATGGTGAACGTAGAGGACAAGGCGAGGGTGAGGAACCATCTGCTCATGCGTAACCCGCTAGTGATCCACGTCGTGCGCCACGGCCGCACTCGCTCGAACCGTGTGGGGCTGGTGATGGGATGGGCAGACGAGTCGATCGAGCCCGACCAGCACGATGCCGTCGACGCAGTAGCAGCGCGACTGGCGGCCGCTCCCACACCGGTGCGCGTCGTGTCGAGCCCACTCGCCCGGGCCCGCGACACCGCAGCGCCCCTCGCTGCCGCCCTCTCGGTGGATCTGGAGACCGATGCCCGTCTCGGTGAGCTGTACCAGGGTCCTTGGCAGGGGCTCGCAGAGTCAGAAGTGGCTCGTCGATGGCCGCTCGAGTGGTCTGCGTGGCGTACGGCGCCGGAGACCCTTGATCTCCATGGGCGAGAAACCCTCGCAGCCCTCTATAAGCGGGTGGCCGACGCCTTCGACGATCTGGTGCGTTCATCAGATGCCGCGACTGTATTCGTGTTCACCCACGACGCAGTGGTGCGCGCAGCGGTGGCGTGGACACTGCAAGTCGGCCCGGCCACGTACCAGCACATCGATGTGGCGCATTGCTCGATCACCACAATCCACGCGTCCACTTCTGGCCTCAGGCTGGTTGCATTCAACGACACCAGCCACCTGCCGGGCAGCCAACGATAAGCTTCGACGGTTGCGCAGCTACGGATTCACTCGGCGCGCACAACCGCCGGAACTGTTGCTTCATCCTGATTCCCCATTCCGGCCGAGACCCGATCGTGATCGCGTAGCTCGACCGCACCTTGAGCTGACGCGGCGCTGTACGGCTCGTGGGCAACCAGGTGCTGCACTGCAGCACTCTGCGGAAGTGTGACGACACCCAATCGGCGGCGGGCGGTGACCGCCCTGCTGATGGACCGCAAGTCAGTTGCGTATGCAAACCCCGAACCCTCGAGGTTCGATGTTCCAGGCCGTAGTACACCTCGGAATCGCATCCCTCTCGAGGCCGCCAGCTGACCGTCGCGGCGCGAGTCACCGACGAGGAGGCAGCGGTCGGGCGGACGTCCGGACCAGTCGAGCACGGAATCCACCTGCGCGGCCTTGCCGCGCCCTGGTGACCACCCGTCGACAACTCTGAAGTGCTCTCCGAGGCGGTGACGGTCAGTCCACTCGCGGACCAGCTCCACTCGGGTCGAGCTGCAGATGCTGACCTCGATACCGGCGGAGTGCAGCTCGTCGAGGAACGCCCGCAGGTCCGGAAACGGTGCCGCGCCACCCATCAGCTCCGGCTTGGACCGTTCGAACCGGTGCGCGGCACGAGTGTGCGCTGGTCCGCCGGATGGGTCGATCTCTCGTAGTTGTGTGGCGAAGTCCGATCCCGTCGATGCCAGATACCGCGACCGGGCGTCGTCGACGCCGAGACCGAGCTCTTCATGGATCACATCCACCGCAAGCTGGGTCAGCGCGCCCATCGAGTCGGCGATCGTGCCGTCAAAGTCCACGATCACCACGTCGACGTCTGCCCACTCGAGGCGGCTCGCACGCCACGAGCGGACAAGCCGCACAGCGATGATCCCCCAGCTCGACGCCGCAACAACCCCGAGCGCGACCGCCAACGCCGACGTAGCCACCGCGGAGCCGACCAGGCCCGCGGTGAGCATAAGCAGCCGAAGGTCACGGCCACGTCCCGACGCCACCAGTCGCCCCTCATAGCGGTGCCCCAGATCGAGCGCGGCACGGCTCGTCGAGTAACTGACGAGCAAATGCCCGACAGTTGCGAGCACGCCGAGCACCCCGGCGGCGACCCCACCACCAACCTCCGCCGCCAGGTACAGACCGGCCGCGGAAAACAGCAACCCGTCCACCACCCGGTCGAGCATCGGGTCCAGAAACGCTCCGAACCGACTCCCGCGGTGCGCAACCCGGGCGATCTCGCCATCGGCACCGTCCAAGATGCTCGCCAACTGCACCGCCAGCGCAGCGACAAGCACCCACCCGGCCAAGATCGCCGCTGCCGCGCTCAACGCAACAACGGCGGCGAGCATAGTGACCGTGTCCGGACGCAACCCTGGCGCGATCGACAACAGCAGCGGTGTGATCACCCGGCACGACACCACCCGGTTCACCTTGGCCACGGCGCCATCACGTTCCTTGCCGCCAGCTGCGAGCAGCCACCGTGACGCCATTCGCAGATCCTTGCGGGTGTCCACGTCCACCCAACGGACGCCGCTTACGTCACAGCACTCCAGCCGACCCTGATCTGCGAGGCGATGCATCCCGGCCGACAACGACGTCTGACCCGCAGCAGCCGCGTCACGCAAAACATCGAATATCCCCCCGGTGCACAAGAACGCGCCCGTGTCGAATGCGTCGAACGAGGAGATTCCCTTGCCGATGTCTCGGACCAGCCGGCCCTCGGTACGCACTCGTGTCACGTCGTCGAGATCGACACCACAGGCGGCGCCAACAGAGTAATCGACCGCAAGCACCGCACCATCGGACGGCAATTCAGAACCTAGCAGTGACCACAGGATCGACTGATCGAGCACGTGATCTGCCATGACCAGCAAGAACGGCTCGCCTCCGAGTGCTTCCTCGGCAGCCAACACCGACAGCCCGTTGCCTTCGTCGAACCGATCGTTGCGCACGCATCGCACCGGGACACCGAGGCGCACGGACAAATCAGCGCAGAACCGCTCGATCTCCTCGGCCCGATACCCCACCACCACAACCACCTCATCGACTCCAACGTCGACCAGATTCCGCACGGCCCGCTCCAACAGGGCGACTCCGGCCACCGTCACAAGCGGCTTCACCCGCCCCCGCAGCGTCCGCAGACGAGATCCCTTCCCACTGGCGATCACCAGGCCACGCACGATCTCCCCTTCCGGACAGGCGGCGGCCACGGAGCCGGGAAGTAGGAATGCAGGACCACCGCAAGCGAGAGGAACACCGAAAACATATCGAAGACGGGCACCAGGTGGACAACACCTAAACGACAATTGAATCCACCCGCGTTCCGGCTGGTCCTTCACACCCCACACTGGCGCGCCAGCTCAACTGCTGTCGGCCAGCCAACGGTTCGGGCAACCACGACCTAGCGGCGTACTCCCCGGAGAACCCACCACCGAGCCGCGCACTCCCAAAGAGTTGTTCTGGTTGATTGCGCAGTTCGCCTCATAGAGCTACAACCTCCGTGCGCCGGCAGGCGCTGGCCGATACTCTTGCGCACAACTCTGACCGATGACCTCGTCTGGTCCGAGGAGCTGACGAGCATCGCGCAAGACCAATCCGTCCCGGCCGTCCCGCAACTGGTCCTCACCACGACAGGAGCACCCACTGTGAGTCAGATCCGCTTGGCGATAGCCGGCGTCGGCAATTGCGCCAACTCCCTCATCCAAGGGCTCGAGTACTACAAGGACGCCAACCCTTCTGACGAGGTGCCCGGCCTGATGCATGTGGTGCTCGGCGGCTACCACATCCGCGACATCGAGCTTGTGGCCGCGTTTGACGTTGACGCCGAGAAGGTCGGCCTCGACGCCGGCAAGGCCATATGGGCCAGCGAGAACAACACAGTGAAGTTCGCGGAGGTCGGCGAGATCGGCGTGACCGTCATGCGCGGACCGACGCTCGACGGATTCGGCGAGTTCTACCGCGAGACGTGCGAGGAGTCGCCGGCGGCGCCGGTCGACGTCGCCCAGGTTCTGCGCGACACCCGCGCCGACGTCCTCGTGTCATACCTCCCCGTCGGATCCGAGGAAGCCCAGCGCTACTACGCACAGGCCTGCCTCGAGTCGAAGACCGCGTTCGTCAACGCCATCCCTGTGTTCATCGCGAGCGACCCAGAGTGGGCTGCGAAGTTCGAGGAGGCCGGCGTGCCGATCGTGGGCGACGACATCAAGAGCCAGGTTGGCGCGACCATCATGCACCGCATGCTCGCCCGGCTGTTCGAGGATCGCGGCGTGGGGATCGATCGCACATACCAGCTGAACTTCGGGGGCAACATGGACTTCAAGAACATGCTCGAGCGGAAGCGCCTGAAGTCTAAGAAGATCTCGAAGACGCAATCAGTCACCAGCCAGATCGATCAGGGCATCTCCGACCACGACGTCCACATCGGGCCGAGTGACCATGTGCCGTGGCTTGACGACCGCAAATGGGCCTACATCCGCGTCGAGGGCCGCAACTTCGGCGACGTGCCACTCAACGTTGAGCTCAAGCTTGAGGTGTGGGACTCCCCCAACTCGGCCGGCGTCATCATCGACGCCCTCCGCTGCTGCAAGATCGCCGACGACCGCGGCATCGGCGGTCCGCTGCTCGGCCCGTCCGCGTACTTCATGAAGAGCCCGCCCATTCAGTACCGTGACGAGGAAGCGTGTGTGCTGGTAGAGGAGTTCGCCAGGTGATCCGACCGGCAAAGTTGGATACACAGACCGGAATCTAGAAGGCTCGTCCGATCCGCCGTCAACGTGTCGAATCTACGGTGTTCTTGCGATTCCACCTAGCGGGCGGAGCTGCCCAATGCTTCAGGGCGCATCTGCGGGCTGGCGGCGGTGCCGTGGGTGATCAGCCCACTGGTACAGCTTCTGCCCCGACCCACCCAACTGCCCAACCCGCCAGCGCCGCCGATACCCTGCGGATCAATTGCAGGCGTCGGTCAGCGCAGCAGACAACCTCACTGCTCTTGCCCTCGCCGACACCTTGTTTCAGAACGGCGCCCTTCCCACCAATGTGTTCGTGACCAATCGGGTCGGTCGTCTGATTGTGAAACGGAAGGGTATGGAGATGACAGTGAGCAATAGGCATCAGCCGGCGCTGATGGCGTCCTGCCTTAGTTCAACTGCCTCGGAGCCCGGCTGTCCGGCTTGGCTAAACCCGGGTTAAGGAGTCCAGTATGCGAGTCAAGAAGCGGGTCAAGAGAGGCGTCAAGAAAGGCGTCAAGAAGGTCAAATCCGCACCGCCGGAGGCCTACCTCACCGGCGCGGGGGTGTTGGTAGGAAGCGCCGCAGTGCTGCTTCTCACTACCACCAAGAGCGGCCGAGAGCTACTCATCCGCACCGCTCAGCAAGCCCTCCGCCCAGAAGCGGACGAACAGGAGTCCCAGGAGCCCGAGGCGCGGGAAGACGTAGACAATGAACCGGCCGAGGACGCCGACGTCGAGGCCGAAGCAGAAGAGGACACCAAAGGTGAGGACGAGCCCCAGGTCACAGACCTGAAGCCGCGCGATCAGCGACCGCGCAGCGCAGCCCCAGGAAGGCGACCGCGCAGCCCGAGGAAGCCGTCCGCGCCGCGGGAAGCTACCAACGCATAGCGCATCACGGAGATCAAGATGCGAGTGTCGGGTTCGTCACGGCGGCCCGGGCTGGCGCCTGCAGGTTTGTCGGACCTCGCGGCAGGCACCCTTACCGCAGTGCCACGGTGTCGTCTTTTGCCTCGCCGGCCTGGCCGGACTGGCCCAATGATTGAGGTTCACGGCCGCGGCGTACTCTCAGCCGGCTGGCACGCTCGGAGCGGTCTTAATCCAGAGGGGGAAGTATGGACGATGAAAGCTTGAACACCGCCGAGTTGGCGGGGCGACAGGGCTCCACCGGCAGGCATGGCCACGGCGGTGAGCCGTCGGCAGAGCCTGATGTCCTTCTCGACATACCGCAGCTGAGGGTCGAAGAGATCGTCCTCGAAGTCGAGGATCTGCGCGCTCATGTCTCGGTACAGGCCGAGGTGCTCAATCTGCTCCGGCTCAGCGTCGGCGCGGATGTCCAGCTGGGGGGTGTTCATCTTGAGATCAAGGGCGTGGAGGCCGAAGCGCTGTTGAAGGTGCGGCTGGACAAGGTCGCCGAGATCATCAACAGGGTGCTGGCGACGATCGACCGCAACCCGGAGATCGTCGGCCAGATCGTCGCACCGCTCGGAGCTGCGGCCGGCGAGCTGGAAGGCACTGTAGGACGCTCCGTCGACGAAGTCGCCGACGCCTTAGGGAGCGCAGCGGTTAACCTCGACAGTTCCGGCGCAGCGATGGTCAAAGAACCCGCCGAGCGCAGCGCCGTAGCGGAGCAGGACCGCACTACCGAGGAGGCGCCTCCCTGAAGGTCGGCGTTGGCAATCGCCTCCCAAGACGCCCCGGATATCGAGTTCGCCGCCACTGTTGAGGCCGAACACCTTCGATTTGGCGAGGTGCCAAGGACGGAGATCCGCTTCAGCGGCACACCAGACTATGAGTCCTCCACGGTGAGCAGGCGCAAGAACCTTCCTGATCGGGTGTCGGAGGACGTCGACTATCACGACGTGCAAGTCGACTACCTCCTCACAAACCAGCTCAGAAACGGCAACCCGGCTCAGGAACGGACGGCCAGTCCTGGCATATCGCCACGACCTTGATCAGAACCTGGCATTCTCTGTCCGTGATTCGGCGCCTGGCGGGGTAATCAAGTACTACTCCCGGCAGTAGGCACGGGGGCGCGATCTGCGACACAATAGGGACCTGAACATGGCTGGCGTGCTGCGCGTTCCGCGAACCCGCGGCGCGCTCAGCGGTGTCCTGCTGGTGTTACTCGGCGCGTGGGGCGCTTTTGTCCCGTTCATTGGGCCCTATTTTCAGTTCGCCTACACTCCCGGCGCCGTGTGGGTGTACACCGCCGCACGGCTGTGGCTGGAGCTTGTTCCCGGCCTCGCGACTGCGGCTGGTGGCCTGATCTTGCTCAGCGGCGCCAACCGCGCCTTCGCCGCGTTTGGCGCTGGCTAGCCGCGCTCGCGGGAGCGTGGTTCGTCATCGGCCCAACGGTGAGCAGGCTGTGGGCCTCGGCTCGCTTCTCACAAATCGGCTCCCCGGTCGGCGGCATCCTTCGCCGGACGGTCCTGGAGATCAGTTACTTCGCCGGGCTGGGTGTCGTCATTGTGTTCTTCGCCGCCCTCGGGCTCGGCCGACTGGCGGTGGTTGGGACCAAAGACGCCGAGCTTGCGGCAGCCGCGACCGGAAAAGCAAATGTGGCACATTCGGGAAAGGAGACCGGTATGTTGAAGGGTTTCAAGAACTTTTTGATGCAAGGCGACTTGATCGTCATCGCCGTCGGCCTGGTGGTCGCCCTTGCCTTCGGCGCCTTAATTCAAGCCTTTACCGACAACATCATCACCCCCCTGGTCAACGCGGCCGGTGGCGGCGCGGCCGGCGAGGGCCTCGGCTGGACCATCAACGGACAGCGGATCGACCTCGGCGCGTTCATCTCAGCGATCATCTACTTCATCATCTTCATGGCCGTCATCTACTTCTTGCTCGTTGTGCCCTACCGGGCCTACATGCGACGGCGCGGCACGACCGTTTTCGGCGAGCCAGAACCCACCAAGACCTGTCCGGAATGCAAGGCATCCGATCTGCCCATCGACGCCACCCGGTGCAGGTACTGCGCCACCCAGCTCACCGCCGTCGTCTAAACGAATGAGCAACCGGCGTCCGTCTCAGGCCGACACGTCGCGGATTGCGCGATGCCAGACGGGCCCATAGCCAATGCGGCGCCCGTGGAGGCGGAATGCTGAACCCGTATTCACCCGGTCGCACGCCGTGTGCGACCCCGCCGCCGACCACCTTTTGTTGAGGATGCGTACTGGCAGCTAATCATGGCCGGGGTGGGCACGGTGGAGGCGTGTCGGCGCGTCCGGATCACGGAAAATCAGTTCGAAGCTCCTCGGTTCTCGAGCGAGGCTCTGCTACTCGAAGGCGGCTGCCTCGTCAGAGCGACGAAGGCACGGCGCTCAACGTCCAGACCGCGCCAACCCCCGCCTCAGTCAGACAGAGATCGTGGAACTCATCGCCGCAAACCGCCCCAGGCAGTCGATCGGCAGTTGGCGCGCCGGTTCGAGGTCATCGGACGACGATCACAGCCCTGTTTGAGCGCTATCAGCTTCGACGCGGCGGATAAGTGAAGGCGTCCTCGGAAGACTCCAGGTTTCGCCGGCGGTGCCGTCGACGTCACCGGCCACCGCCACACCAACAGGTGACATGTGTTTGAACGACGCGGCGGGGGCAGTCCAGTCGCGTCTTCGGCCTCCGGGACCAGTTGCCAGCCGTTCAACGCATCAAGTTAATTGATCAGTGACGGCTCACCGTTGAGAACCGACACTGCGCCGGAGTCGGCGACCACGACGACGCCGCCGCCTGGTGAGGATCCTCCTGTACCGCACAACCTGCCCTCTTGAAAGGGGCACCCAGGCGGACGATGCACCAAGCTCCTCGGCTGCTAAGGCGCCGAGGCCCTGGCCCGGGAGCACTGCAGCAACGATCGCGAGCGCAAACACCCGCTTAAGCCATACCTAAACCAGTGCCAGATGTCGTAACGACCTGCACGGCCTAGGACCCACCTATCCAAGAGCCAAGCCCCAGATGCACGCACCCAACTAGCGAGCGGCAAGATCACCAACGCCGACACCCCGACCATTGAGCTCGTCGAACCGCCAGACCTACGCCCAGGATCGGATCCGCTGGCCCGAGAAACCCTCGATCACCACGCCGCGGCGTATGCATGCGGCCGCCCGGCATCATGCAACCCTCGCCGCTGCAGCGACGGAACTAGCCGCCATCGGAGTATGGAAAACCTTTAGAGGATGATGAGCCCCATGCCGTTCGGTTCCCGCAAGACGTTCCGCGTTGGCCGCTTCATCAGCCTGAATCTGTCGAAACGAGGCGCCACCTTGTCCGGCCGGCGGGGTCTGGTGTCGACGAACAGCCGCACACGAAAGCTACAGATCAATTTGCCGTTCGGCATCTTCACGCGACAAAGCCGGCGACACAGGTCACGCTCACATAGAAGGTGAGCAGACTGCACTGACAGACCAAAGCCACGGAAGCAGGAACTCACCGGAGGCTTTGTCATCCCTGCAGGCGGTACACACCCCCGGTGGCGCCAGACTCGCGAGTCTGCTGGGATAGGGAAAGCCCCGCCGGTCCTCTAGTCGTTTCGGTCTTCTTGCTCGTCGCGGCTGAACACTTCCCGTACGCGTTCCATCACGGCGTCGATGGGCGCCTGCGGTTTTTCCGTTCGCGGCTCCGCGGTTGCCGTTGCCGCCAGCCATGATCAACATTCCGGCGGAGTTGTCATCGAAGAGGCAACCGATAGCCACAAGGGTTTTGCGACTTAGGAACCCTAGGCATTCGCTTTCCTCCGGCGCGGGCGCCGTCCTGGAGCTGCACGGTGGCCTTCCTGGAGCTAGCTTGTGCGGTCGCTGATCACGCGGCTTCAGGTCTGTGACCTTGGACTCCTCGTCACCGTCGGCATCCTCTGCTGGTTCGTCATCGACATCGGCACCCTCGGCCGGTTCATCGTGTACGTCTTGCGCACGTCGGACTCCTGGGACTCCTGAGCGACACGCGGATGAATGTGCGGAGTGCCCGTTGGCTGCTGCTCATGATCTTCATGCTCGTGGCGGCGCAGGCCTGTTCGCCCGCGGCCACGGAGTCCTCGCCCACGTCGCCTCTCACTCTCGCCAGCAAACCGCAGTTCAGATAATGTCCACGCTCCAGCCAGAATGACCTGATTTCTTCACACTCCGACTATCCCGTGGAGCACCTGCCCGGGAACTGGACTCTCGCACGTACCGGTCGGGAGCTGCCCCAACCCCTCGGCCGCTTCCCTGAGCAATTTGCGATGCAACTCGACCACGTTGAAGGACATGGAGTAATCGAGGATGCAGACTTCGTCCGCCTTGGCCTTCAAATCTCCCTGTGGGCCTGGTGTCCTGTGGAGGACGGTCCGTCGCCGAGACGATGGAAGACGAAAATGCGCACAGCAAAGTACAGCAAGCTTCCGCTGGTCGGCGCCGCCCAGCGGTGTTCCCATACATTCAGCGCCTCAAAAACACCAAGCGAGGCCAATTGCATGACTCTGCAAGCAGTTTCTCACTCGGTCGAGGGCTAATTCGAACAGTGACTGATACCGTGCCCAATTCGTGCCCAACATGGCGCGCAACCGCGGTCACTCACAGCCAGCGATGGTCGGCGCTTTCCGTTGCACGTAAGGAAACCGCCTAGCCAGAGCCTGTCCCGTTTTCGCCTTCCAAGCTGGTCATGCGAGTTCGATTCTCGTCACCCGCTCTATGCGACGTCCCTAGTCAGGGCAGCTTTCACCATGCCGCCATGCGCCTTCAAAGAGCGCACTGGGCCAGGGCCACAACGTGGGCCCTTAGTTTCTGGGCCATCGACCGGCCTCTGAGCCCCAGCTTTCCAGTTGGTCATGCGAGCTGGATTCTGGTCACGCGCTCCACGGCAGCCTTTCTGGTGGTTGCTTTGAGCGGTCTAGCCGCTTCCTCTGCTGGCGTGAGGCCTCAGCCGGTGTGGGGTCGCCATGGTTCGTGCTCGTGCGAGAGCCAGACCAGCTCCGGGTCGAGCGCACGTACCCGCAGCTGGCCTTCGGTGTGCGGCTCGTCGAGCTCACCGAACCAAACCGCCACGTCGCCGGCGACGACGACCGGACGCTGGTCAGTCTCGACGACGACCACCTGAATGCCGCGCGTGTGGCCCGGCGCCGGGACGAGCCGGAGCCCTGGAAGCAGCTCGAGCTCGCCGTCGACCGGCACGTACCGCACGCCGGGCGCCTCGACCCACTCGCGAATGGTGTAGTCGTCCTCGCTGCGCGCATCCTCGAGCTCCCGACGCTGGACGTAGATCGGCGTGCCGGCGAAGAGGTGGTTGCCGCCGCAGTGGTCGAAGTGCAGATGTGTGTTGACGACGATGTCGATGCCAGCGACATCAAAGTCCTGGTTGCTCAGTGGACGGAGACGCGGATCCATGTCAGCCACCGCCGGGTGCAACTCCGTCATGCCGGTGTCGACCAGCACGCGCGCCTCCGGATGGTCGATGACGTGCACGTAGACCGGCATACGCTCGCCCTCAACGTGCAGATCGGCAACGAAGACTGGCGTGACGGTGATCGAGGCGGAGGCGTTCATTGCATACCGACCGCCGCGGTGGTGGTTGCTATGTGAGTCATGATGACTCCTTTACCGGTTACTGGCTGACGTTCGGTCGTCGCCACAATGTCTCCTACAGTCGCAGGGCGGTCTCCCAATGTCGACGGCCGAGCCCGTGACAATTAATCGGTCGTGCAGCGCTGGGCCAGCGCTGATGTTTGCGCCCTGCGCGCGGCCGGCCGCGCTGCCTCGCGCGTGGCCGAGCAGCTCCTTCAATCGTTGGCTGATAGTGCAGTGAGCCGGGTGACGGGCCCCCGTTTGTCGGTCCAGCCGCCGCTACGAGAGTTGGGGCGGTTGTCTGGGCTCCTTCGGTCACCTGAGCGGCGAAGGCGGCGGGAGTTCTCCAGCCGTGGCTGCTGTGCGGCGGCCCTTGGTGGTTGTAGATGTCATTCCAGTCATTTATGACCGTTTGCGCACGTAGTGCCTGAGGTACGTCAGTCAGCTCACGGCTGGTCCGACCGCCGCTTCCCGAGCGCATCTCGCCGGGTGACAGCAGAACTACCAGCCCAAGCTTGGTCATCGAGGACGGCCCGCTTCCGCGCGGCGCGATAGGTCTTCAACTCCCACCGCCACTCTGCCGCGAGCTCAACCTCGCCGACGGCCTCTGCCTCGGCAATATCGGTCAAGAGTTCCTGCTCGAATGCGTCAGCCACAACCGGAGCTTAAGCCATGTCCTGGAATAGAAGCACCGGCTCACGGCCCGTACCGTCGCCCGGCGGCATCGAGTGCGGTGTGTGACCAAAAGGGGTCTGGCCACTGTCTCGAGTCCGCTCGAAACCGACGGGCGGACAGAGTTACTCAAGGTGCTCGAATGGGACGGGCGGCCACGCGCCATTCATGGCAGCCTGGAGGGCTCGAGGTATTCGCATACCGGAGAGCGACGTACTGTCGCTTGTCCGCTAGGAGGTTGCGATGGGCACGGACACAGTCGGCCTGGGCGGCACTGGTCCGGGAGCTTCCATGGGAGCTCGAGGCGGCGTGGACGATCGCCTGATCTCGCTTCCGGGGCGTTCTCCAATCCTGGATGCGGCTCAGCTTGTAGTGCTGCGCGGGTATGCCAGCGAACGTGACGTGGATACAGGTGACGTGCTATTCGCCGACGGAGACGAGAGTTACGACTTGATTGTGCTACTCACGGGCACGGCCGACATCATCAAGGGTTACGGCCGGCCGGGGGCAAATGTCGTGGCCAGCTTCGGTCCGTCGGAGTTTCTCGGCGAGGTCGGCATGCTCACCGGGCAGCGGGCGTTTCTGAGTGCCGTGACCACATCCGCAGGGCGTGTCCTCGTAATTCCGGTGGCGCAAGTGCGCCAGCTCATGGCGCAGGAGCCAGGCCTGAGCGACCTGATCTTGCGAACCTTCCTGCTTCGTCGGTCCATCTTGATGAGCCGCGGCACCGGCCTGACCCTGATCGGGTCGCGTTTCGACTCGGACACGCGGCGGCTGCTGGAGGTATTGGCGCGAAACCGGCTGGTCTGGAACTGGCTAGACCTTGAGGCGTCACCTGAGGCGGAGCAGATCCTCCAAGGCCTGGATGTCCCGGTCGCCGATTTGCCGATCATCATCGTGCCCGGCGGGCCGGTGCTGCGGAACCCCCGCAGCCGCGCGCTGCTGGACGCCTTGGGGATCTCCGGCGACGCTGGCGCGTATCCGCTCGCTGTGTGTGACCTGCTTGTCGTGGGCGCAGGGCCGGCCGGGCTCGCGGCCTCGGTCTACGGCGCCTCGGACGGCATGGCGACAACACTGGCCGAAGACAGCGCGCTCGGCGGTCAGGCGGGCACCTCCTCACGTATCGAGAATTACCTTGGTTTTCCCGCAGGCTTGTCCGGGGAGGAGCTGGCGACCCGGGGAATACTGCAGGCGCAGAAGTTCGGCGTCCGCATGAAGCTGGCCGCTAAAGCCGGCTCACTGTCGCTCGAGAACGGCGTGCACAAGGTCATATTCGATGACGGCGAAGCAATCCAGGCCAGGTCGGTCATCATCGCAACAGGCGCACAGTACAACCGGCTTCAGCTGGACCGCCTGGCCGAGTTTGAGGGCGTCGGGGTGTACTACGCCGCGACACAGGCTGAGGCCCAGGCCTGCCGGGGCGGGCCGGTTGCAATAGTCGGTGGCGGCAACTCTGCCGGGCAGGCTGCTCTATTCCTCAGCCGCTCGTGCACCAAAGTGCACCTGATCATCCGCCGGGATGCGCTGGATGCAATGTCGCGGTATCTCGTCGACCGGATCGAGCGCAACCCTGGCATCGCCGTCTGGCTATCCACTCACGTGACGGCGCTGACCGGGACAGAAAAGCTCGAAGCCGTGCGGCTCCGGCGCCGGGCCAGCCGGGAACCTCGGACGTGGCCGTAACCGGCTTGTTCGTCTTCATCGGAGCAAAACCGGGAACCGGGTGGCTGGCGGGCCAGCTGGCTGAGGACAGGCACGGCTTCCTCCTGACTGGCAGCGATATCCCGGCCGTCCAGCTGGAGCACGAGAACCTAACACCATTTTTTCTGGAGACAAGCCGGCCCGGCGTATTCGCCGCCGGCGACGTGCGCAGCGGCTCCGTCAAGCGCGTCGCAGCCGCCATCGGTGAGGGCTCAGTGGCCGTCCGCCTCGCCTTCGAACGTCTCGAGTCGGCAGGCGCGGCAGACCCTATTGGCCTGGCCGCCCGCTGAGTGCGGTCATGGTGCCGATACCTCAACCCGCTGCGTCGCCAGAAGCGGGTGGTATGAATCCGCGTCAGCCGACGTTGGCGGTCTGCCAGGTGCCGTCTGCAGCACATAGATCCGTCAGACCGATGCGTTCGATTTCCCGGCCGCATCGCGCCAAATGTGCCTTTTTGGATGCTCAGCTGCTACCGGCTGGATGCACATTGTGTACGGCTTCCCCAGGGCCCATCGACCCGGCCCAAATCCCGTCGCGGCGCAACGGCGCGACTGAGATGAACTTCCCGTCACCTTGGATCACCTTCTCGGACCTGTAGCTCCTCAAGACAGGCGTAGCCTTCTTGATCAAGTGATCAACACAGCAACAGAGTCTCGTTATCACTTTCGCCCGAGATGTGATGCTTATCGAGAAACCTCGCAACGCTCCCCCTGTCGTTACAAAGGTTCTCCTTGCCAGTCCCAGATCGCCATGTTGCCCTGATCTCGCCTGAATGCCTGGTCTGTCTACACTTCTTGAGAGCGTCAGTCTCGGCGAACGGCGGAGTACATCTGCTCCCCATTTCAAGATCGCTAATTCGACGATGTCGCGAGCATTGCGACGATGAAATTGACTGATCGCGTCAGGCAATTTCGACCATGAGACAGGGTCGCATCAATGGCTACCCGCACCGGCGGTGGGGTGGTGAACCGAAGCTGCGGCGGCCAGGATTACATCGGCGACCGCTGCTGGCTGGGAAACCATGATCACGTGTGACCCGTCAGCCTCGGTAATGGTGGCCCCGGCACGCTTGGCCATGGAGCGGGTCACGTCCGCGCCGGCCGCCTTGTCGCCGGTGGCAACCACTGCCCAGCTTGGCAAAGACTTCCAGGCGGGCGGACCGGAGGGCTCCGAAAAGGCTAGCTCCCCCACTGGGCGCTGAGTCGCTGCCATCACGGCGGATTGCTCACGCGGCAGATCGGCGGCGAACGCGTCGTGGAACTGCGTCGGATCGACCGCAAACTCAGTAGCCGTAGCCGCGCCCTCTCCCGTCGGATATTGGAGCGGAGCAAGCGCCGCCATCAAGATGCTGTCTCTGGAGGTGCTCTCCACTTCGCCGAGTCGCTCGCCTTCGTCGGTTGCGAAGGCGGCTACGAAGACGAGCCCGACGACGTTCTCGGCATCGGCAGCAGCGTTCGAGATCACCGCACCTCCGTACGAGTGTCCGACCGCAAGCACCGGCCCCGGGATTTGTTTGAGGAAGCTGGCAGTGTAGGCCGAGTCGTAAGCGATGCCGCGCAGCGGGATCGCGGGCGCCGTCACCTGGAGCCCGGTGGCCTGGAGGCGTTCAATGACGCCGTTCCAGCTCGAGGCGTCGGCGAAGGCGCCGTGGACCAGAGCAACGGTGAGCCGCCCAGCGTGAGTGGTTGCGTCTGACATGAGAGCTCCTTTCTTAGTAGGCGTCGACGTCGATAACAGCTTTGGCAAAAGCTTCCGGAGCTTCCTGAGGAAGGTTGTGCCCGATGCCGCCCTCGATCGTCCGATGTGAATAGCTGCCCGCGAATTTCTTGGCATAAGCACTTGGGTCCGGATGCGGCGCACCGTTCGCGTCGCCCTCGAGCGTGATCGCGGGAACGGTGATGTCCGGAGCTTCGGCGAGCCGATCTTCCAGCGCCCTGTATTCCGCCGCGCCCTCAGCTAGTCCCAGACGCCAGCGGTAGTTGTGGATGACGATGTCGACATGGTCGGGATTCTCAAACGACGCCGCGCTGCGATCAAAGGTGGCATCGCCAAAGTCCCACTCCGGCGAAGCGGTCCGCCAGATGAGCTTTGCAAAGTCCCGCTTGTATTTGTCGTAGCCAGCCCTACCGCGGTCGGTGGCGAAGTAGTACTGGTACCACCACTGGAGTTCCGCCACTGGCGGCAACGGCAGCCTGCCGGCTTCCTGGCTGCCGATGAGGTACCCGCTGACCGAGACCAGCCCTTTGCAACGCTCGGGCCACAGCGCCGCAACGACGTCTGCAGTCCGCGCTCCCCAATCGAAGCCAGCCAAAATTGGGGTCCCAATCTCAAGGGCGTCTAGCAGGGCGATGACATCGAGCGCGAGCGCCGCCTGCTCCCCGTTGCGGAAGGTCTCCTCCGACAGAAAATGCGTCGTCCCGTAGCCGCGCAGGTAAGGGATGATCACTCGATAGCCTTGCGCAGCCAGCAGCGGCGCCACCTCGACGTAGCTGTGAATGTCGTACGGCCAGCCGTGCAGGAGGATGACAGCGGCACCATCCGCCGGACCAGCGTCGGCATAGCCGACGTTGAGGTCACCGGCGACGATCTGCTTGACGTCCATGCGATCTCCGTCTAGCCGAAAGTGAACACATACGCCTGGGCGCCGGCATCGATGAAGGTGATCTCAAAAGTGCGGTCGGTGATCCGACCGCACTGGCGGATCAACTGGTACAGCCGCTCCTCGGAGACGGTCCCATTGCCGCGCTCGTCGACGTCGAGCCCACGGGCGTCGTTGGGCGGCTCCCCATCGATTAGCACCCGGAAGCGCCTCGGCGCACCGTCCGCCTGGGTACCGAGCACCAGGTTGAGGTCTCGCCCGTGGAAGCGGTGCACGATCCGGCCGCCAGGCTTGTTCAGCGTGGTGATCTGACTTCCCACTGTCCACTCGCCCGACAGAGCCCATTGGTTCAGGCCCAGGTGCGACGGCTGGTGGTAGTCCTGGCTGCGGTCGGGTTTGAGGCCACCTGGTGATGCAAAGCCGGTGCCGCGGGCGTATCCGACGTAGGTCTCCGGCGACCTCAGCGTGTTCCAGTCCGCTGGGAGGTAGACGCCGGACGGCTCAACTGAGACCAGGTCCTCGTCGACATCATCGCTTCCCGCCTCGGCGAGGAGCCGCTGGATGACCCTCTCCGACCGCTCGTACCCTTCCTCACCGAAGTGGTGATGCCGGATCCGTCCCTCGGCGTCGACGAAGTAGAGGGCGGGCCAGAACGCGTTGTCGAAGGCACGCCAGACCGCGAAGTCGTTGTCGACCGCAATCGGATAGTCGACGCCCATCGCTTCAAGAGCAGACCGGATCTTCTCAAGATTGTGCTCGAACGGAAACTCCGGCGAATGGGCGCCGATCACTACCAGCCCGTTATCGCGGTACTTCTCGGCCCACGCCCTCACGTAAGGCAACGTGCGTAGCCAGTTGATGCAGGAGAAGGTGCAGAACTGGACTACGACGACCTTGCCGCGGAGGTCGGCCGGCGTCAGTGGTTCGGAGTTGAGCCAGGCGGTCGCGCCGCCGAGCTCCGGAAACCCGCCCTCAATCGGCAAGGTGGCCGCCGCAGTCACCGCAGTGACCTGAAAGTCGACCGCAGCTCCTGCGAAAGGATCTGCGGCTGCTCCCAGGCGGCGAAATGGCCACCTTCGTCGACCTTACTGAAGTGGATGAGCTTGGGATATGCCCGCTCCGCCCAGCTCTGCGGTGCTGGATACAGCTCGTCGGGAAAGACAGTCACGCCAACAGGGATCTCGACACCCTTGACGTCGAAGAAGGCCAGTTTGCTCTCCCAGTAGAGGCGGGCCGACGAGATCGCCGTGTTCGTCAGCCAGTAGTGGGTGACGTTGTCCAGGACGTCGTCGCGCGAGAGTCCTCCGGGATCGCCGGCGAAAGCACGTGCAATGAGCTGGCAGCTGCGCTCGTCGTGATCGAGCATCCAGGCAGCCAGCCCGACCGGCGAGTCCGCGATAGCGTAAAGCGTCTGCGGGCGGTTCGCCATCTCGTTGGCGTAGCCCACGCCGGTCGCGAAGAAGTGTTTCAAGATCTCGTATGCTTTCTCCTCATCGCCGGAGAGACCGTCTGGCTTGAGTCCGCCGGTGGCGAGCGCCTTCGAGACATCGGGCGGCACGGTCGCTGGCATGTTGGTGTGAATGCCAAGCAGTCCTTCGGGCTTCAACAGAGCCATCTGCTCAGTGACCGCATTGCCCCAGTCGCCGCCTTGGGCGACGTAACGGGTGTATCCAAGGCGCTCCATCAGCACGACCCATGCCCTTGCGACGCGGATCGGATCCCAGGCCGGTCTCGGTTGGCTTCCCCGAGAACCCGTGGCCCGGCAATGACGGGATCACAAGATGGAAAGCATCCGATGCGCTCGCGTCGTTTTCCGTGGGCTTGGCGAGCGGATCGATAATCTTCAGCTGCTCGATCGTCGATCCCGGCCACCCGTGGGTAACGATCAGCGGCAACGCGTCCTCGTGCTCGGAGCGAACGTGAATGAAGTGGATGTCCACCCCGTCGATCTCAGTGATGAAGTGCGGCAGAGCCGCAAAGCGTTCCTCGAATTTGCGCCAGTCGTAATCCGTCGCCCAATAGTCGGCCAGTGCCTGGATCGTCTCCAGCTGCACGCCTTGGGAGGGATCGGTTTCCCGATCGGGCCACCTCGTCGCGATGATGCGCTGGCGCAAGTCAGCGAGCCGCTCCTCAGGCACGTCGATCGTCAACGGGCGAATGTCCTCCCGGGCAGCTGCCCTGGTCGAGGCTGCGGACTCCATCAATGCCTCCTAACGGTTGAGTGAACTGAAACACCGCTCAAACTTCGGCCTGAACACGTTATGCCGCCCGTCAATTTGGTGATGGCAATAGAGTGTCGCTTCACACAATGCGCCCGCGCCCGTGAAACTCCCTGGTCGGAGCCCTGGCATCACCTTCCTTCACCCATTTGTTCTCGGTAGCCGTTCCCGCCCTGGCGTGCGTCATCAGGGCTTCCGACCGTCTAGGTCGGCCAGCGCTGAGTCCAACTCCTCCCGTCGCCCTGCCAGCTCACATACCTCAGATGCTGCCGCCAGCTTGGCGCGCAACCGCTGCACCTCTCGGGTCTCGGTGGCAGCTGCTGATTTGGCTGGCCCAACCCATGGACTAATAGTTGGGAAAGTAGGACGCCCCAGGTGCACGATTCGGCTAGTCGCGGGACGGCGAGGCCGCTGGCGCCGAATAGGCTTGCCGAACCGGAGCCATATCGCATTGCACAGCCAACCGATGGCGAATGCCATAATGATCATGGTGAGCTTAATCATCGAATCAATTCCATAGCGATCGGACGACAATTGTCTAGCACTAGATAAGGTGAAATGAAGTGTCGAATATTGTGACAAATGATTAATTGAAGGAAAGCGCGAAAGAGACACTCTCGAAAGGGCAAGGAATTAGCCCGCGCCCATTCATGACCGGTCGCCTTCCGGCGAGGTACGGCCCTGTCGCCTTTGCGCTAGCCGCTCCACGCTACCTCGATACGCCCATAACCTCCCGTAGTTGCCACACGACGTGCAACGGTCTTACCGATCTTTTGACCACCCAAGCGTTCAGCGAACCGCGTTCTGGCACCGAAACTCGTCAACAGTTGGGGCGCCTCGAGAATGACGCGAAGCCGGTGTCTAAGCGCCTTGACGCTCTTGGCTTCAAACCTAAGCGCCTGAGTTCACAGCAAACTTCCAGTTTAACGACGCCGGCGTCCAAGAACCCGGCCATCGAGGAGAGGATACTGACATTGATCAAGGCGACGCCCGTCCCACTGCCCAGCGGAATGAGCAATGGCCGCCGCGTGGTGTCGTCGGCCATTTCAGCGCTGGGCGACACGTCTCGACCGCCCGGCATGCGCGTGCCCGAGGTACAGATGACCGGCTGTTTCGACGACTCTCGCCGTATGACAAGTGCCGCCTCCGTCCACGGCAATGAGTGGCAATGATGATCCGGGCGGCGTTGAAGTATCCGCGCCTGAGTTGCACGTTGACCGCTCGATCGAGCTGTGCGCCGCAGACAGTGCAGTCGATCGATTCGACGAGCACCTCCGAGACCAGCCGGAGGAGTTCGATATCGAGAGCAGTAAGGCCTACACAGCTGTTGTCAACAGCCGGTCTCTCCGCAGAGGACCGGGCCGGCCGCACCATGTCATCGGACCGACCGGCGCGTTGAACGCCGCTGCCCAACGGGACGGAAAAGGCCACTCCGTGGATCAGCTCCTGGGCAAGCGCCTCAAATTCCCACGAGCTGCTGGCCGCCATCTATGTCGAACGTCGCGCCAGTGACCGCCGTGTTTGTCATGAGGTGGACCGCTAGCGCGGCGATGTCGGCCGGGCCGACGACCCGTCGGATCGGCAGGGTGGTACGGAGCTGCTCGCGGCGCGCGTCCAGCTGGTCGCCGAGGATGCCTGCCGACAGCGGTGTGTCGACAAATCCGGCGGCGATAAGGTTCACTCGGATCGGCGCGAGCTCAAGTGCAAGGTTCTTCGTCATGGCAGGGCCAGCGGCAGTGAGCGCCGAGAGGAAATAGAAGCCGGGTGCCGTACGGCGGCCACCTGTGCCGCCCATGAAAAGCAGTGTCCCGCCCGGCCGGACTTTGCCCCCGGCTTTTCGGGCGACCACCAGCGGCAGCAGGAGATGGGCATCGACATCTCCGCGTAGTTTTTCGACGTCAAACTCCGACAGCGGCGCATAGTAAGGTCCTGGGCCAGTGATCAGTACGTGGTCGATCGGTGTGGGCAGCTCATCGAAGAACCGCTCGAGCCGGTCAAAGTCGGTGGCATCGAACGCTGCGATGCGCGCCCCGAGCTCGAGGCCCGCTTTATGCAGGCGGTCGGGGTTGCGCGCCGTGATGATCACCTCGGCTCCTTCCTCGCGGGCGAGCCGTGCCGTCTCGAGCCCGATGCCGGCGCTGCCGCCGATCACGAGGACCGTCTGCCCGATCAGCTTCCCCTCGCGTTGGGCCGGCGGCCGGGCCGTCGCGGTAGCCTCACTCATCTGGCACCGCTCCCTACTGGCTGCTGTGCTGGCGCAATCTGCTCGCGCAGCGCCTTGATCGCCTCGACGTAGATCTCAGAGAAGGTCGGGAAGGGCTGGATCGTGTCACGCAGCACCGCGATCGGCACCCTAGCGCGAATAGCCAGCGTCGCCTGCTGAAGCCACTCGCCCGCCTCTGGACCGAGCGCGTAAGCACCGGTCAGGCGCTCACCGTCGGACAGCAGGGTCAAAAAGCCCTTACTCTCGGCATACGCCCGGGTATATGTCTCAGTCTTTGGGAGTTCGGAGAGCCGCGCCGTACCGCTGAAGCGGCCTTCGGTTGCGCCGGCGGCGGCCGCCTGCGGATCGGTGAAGACGACCCGTGGTACGGCGTCGTAGTTGGCCTCCCGCACTTCGCCGAGGATGTTGCACGCCACGACCTCTCCCTGGTACTTGCCGACATGGGTCAGCTGCCAGATGCCGGTGATGTCACCGACCGCCCACAAGCCCTCACCTAAGCGAAGGCGGGAGTCGACAGGAACGCCATGCCCATTCACCTTTACGCCGACCGTGTCCAGGCCGACGTCCTTAACGCGCGGCCGGCGGCCGGTCGCGACCAGCAGCTGATCACCTCGCAGCTTCTGGCCGTCGTCGAGCTTGAGGACGTACTCCTCGTCCTCCCGCAGGGCGGCGGTCGCCGTGACGCCGAGAAAAATCTCGATGCCTTCCTGGCGCAGCACCTCGGCGAGTGCCTCCGCGAGCGGTGCGGGCTCGTGGGCGAGCAGGTTCGGTGCGGCCTCCACGATTGCGACCTGGCCACCGAGGCGATGGACGGCCTGCGCCATCTCCACGCCGACCGGCCCGCCACCAAGCACCACCAGCCGACGGGGCACGGTCTTCATTCCAGTGACTTCCCGATTTGTCCAGATCCCGTCGAGCTCGCGCAAGCCAGGGATCGGCGGGATCACCGGATCAGCCCCATTCGCAAGCACAACATGGTCTGCGGTGTGGCGTGCGCCGTCAACCTCGACTACACCTGCGCCAGCCAGTCGGCCGGTGCCGCGAAACAGATCAATTCCGGTGTTAGCCAGCCAGCGCTCCTGCCCGGCGTCGGAATAGTTCGAGACCATGAAGTCGCGCCAGCCGAGCGCAGCCTCGACGTCCACCTCTGCCGGCGCGGCCGCGTCGTTCGCGGCATGCGCCGCCTCGCCCGGCCGCAGCAAGGTCTTAGAGGGGATGCAGGCCCAGTACGAGCACTCGCCACCCACCAGCTCACGCTCAACAAGTGCGACACGCAGGCCACCGGCAGCCGGTGCTCCCGCACAGTGTTCACCCGGCGAGCCGCCGCCAATGACAATGACGTCGTAGTCGCTCATGTCTGAAGCTCCGTGCCGGCCTGCTCGGCAACCATGTACGCCGCGTACCAATCCGGCCAGTTCTCGTCGGCCATGCGTATGCGCTTCTCGTGTCCACCGTGGGCAGCCGCGGCGCGCCGAAGTGCGCTCGCCAGGTCGGCGGTTGAAGCGAATGCCGTCTCGGCGGCATCGATCCGCCCGGGCAGACGTGTAATGATCTCCTGCAGCAGCCAACCATTGCCGTCCGGGTCGGTGAATATCGCGAATGAGCTGTAGCTGGCGCGATCCGGCGCAGGCCCAGTGACGCGACCGCTGGTGTCGTCACGCTGGAACTGAGCGCCCGGTGTACCCGGATAAAACACGTCACTGACCTCGACACCCCGAGCGGCGAGCTGATCGCGCGCAGCTTCGATATCGGAGACGATCAAGTACAGGCCCTGCGCTGAGCCGGGCGCAGCTGAGGCGATGTTGGCGCCGAATTGAATCGAGCAGCCCGAGCCGGGCGGGGTGAACTGGACAACCCGGAAACCATTATCGAAGGGGAAATCAGCGTCCAGTCTCCACCCGAGACCCGAGTAAAATTCCTTTGCACGGTCAACATCCGAGACGGGAATGACGACCGCCTCTAACTTCAAGTCGACCTTCTTGACATTTGCGATCCCGCTCTCATCGTCGCGGACATCTGTCATGCTCACAGCTGCCTCCTTAAGTCATGTCACGAATGACACTCGCGGATGGACCGCTGAATCGCACCCGTCGGACTCCCTGGTCCCTCCCCGGTCTCGGCCTTTCGCTTTCGCATAACGCGACGTAACAACCAGCCGCGCCGTTGCACACGTGATGTCGCTGCCTGTCAGCGGCGGCAGACTCCCCTTATTGGGTAATGGAATCGAGGATGCTCGAGGCGTACTCGATTGGCGCCTCCTCCCAGACGAAGTGGCCGGCATCGATGATCACGAGACGGCTGTTAGGCAGCCGCTCGTCGAGAAACTCAGCGTTGACGAGCGGGACTACCTGGTCGTGGCGGCCGTTGATGATCATGACCGGGACCGTGATATGGGGTAGCAGCTGAGCAAGCACGGGCAGCTCCTCGGGATACCTACGGACATACCGCATGGACTCGGCGAAGCGGTCACCCTCATAGCAAGCGAGGTAGTCGGCGCGAATCTCGTCGGGCACCCCGCCCGCGATCCTGTCCACCGCTGCGCCGACGATCACGCGTGGATCCATCCTGCGGTACTTGTCGAGGTCAGGGTCGAGTACCCATGACGCCAGCGGCTCACCGAGCTGGATCGGAACCGCAGCCCCGCCGGTGCCCACGATCACACTTGCCATCCGCTCTGGATATGCCGCGGCCGCGAACAAGGCGGCGGCGGTTCCGACGTCGGGCCCGACGATGTGCGGCCCACCAAGATCTGCCTCGGCGATGAGCTGGGCCAGGAACTCGCCCATCGCTCGTGGAGACAGAAGGTCGTCTCGACGTTCGGATGCGCCGAAACCGGGCAGGTCAACGGCGAAGAGCCGGGCGTGCTCGGCAAGCGTGGTCCACATCGGCGCGAATGCGTAAACGCTCTCTGGCCAGGGGCTGGTAAGCAGCAGCGTCGGCTTGTGGGAACCACCGCTATCGGCGTACCGGATCCGGACTCCGTGGACGGTACGGAACTGGACTTGGAGTGTCGTTGTCGTCACCATGTAGCAGATCCTCTGCGTTCCGGCCGTCGTTCGCGCCCGTGAACCTCCCCGGACAAGTCCCTGGACGTTTCCACCGACGGTTTTCAGGCAGTGCCACAGGCCCGACGGGGATGGCTTCGGTGGACATCACCGCTAGGCGCCGCTCAGGGCGTTATGTCGGCAGTTCCTGGCCGGTGCTCCGCCGTCCTGTACGCGGCGTACCGTGGCTCAGCAGAAAGTCGTAGCTGTGCTCGAG
>JBJMIR010000058.1:0-92246 GCA_045806785.1 Propionibacteriaceae bacterium
GCTTGATCTCGATGTTTAGCTCGGGGAACTGCCCGGCAAACCCGGTAGCGAAGCCGATGAACGCATCCGCACCGTCGGGAGCCTGCGGATTGTGCTGGATGTACTGCGGGCCCAAGTGCTTCTCGGCGGCCTGCTCGGGCTGTTTGGCGTTGAACGCGAGCTCGTAGAACTCTACTACGGTTTGCTTGTTGCGCTGGATGTCGGTCACGGCGGATCGATCTCCTTGTGCGGATTGAGTGAGGAATGCGCGGTGACGCCGCACGTGGACGCTAGCGCGGCCACACTAGCGTGGCGGCGCGCGAGGGCCCCTGCTAGCCCCAAGCCAGCCGATAACCTTTCAGGCGATCCGGCTGCTACCCAATCCCAGATCCGTTAACCGACCCCTCAGCGGACCGGCGCAGCCTAGCCCAGATCTTGCAACGTCGGGTTGATCATGGTATCGAGCGCTGTGGGAACACGCTGACGTGTTGCCCGCCGAACCCCTGTGCGTAGCAACCAGCCACGCGAGCTTCCCGATGATCCACTAGAGCAGTCCGTATCCGTCGTACCCTGTGTCACCGATTTAGTTGGAATGTGAATAGCGAGGTGCACCGTTAGATCTACGCGCCACGCTTCCGCCACGCTGGCCGGAAACTGGACGATCGAGGAGCGGGCGAGCGTGCTCAACGAAACCGGGTGGCGAATCGCCTTCCGCTTCCATGCGCGCGACGTCCATCTCGTCCTGCGTTCGCAGGCGGCACGGTTGTTCCGTTCCGCATGCTGGTCGACGGCGAAGCGCCCGGCGCAGCCCACGGGCTGAACGTTGACGAGGAGGGCCGGGGAATGCTGGTCCAGGCACGGCTCTATCAGCTGGTGCGCGAGCCCGGGTCGATCACCGTCCGCACGTGCGAGATCGCATTGCTCGATGCGGGCGTCGAGGCGTACGTCTTCACCTTCGGCTAGCGACCGGGGCCCGGCCTTCGGCAGTACCGGTACATGATCTTCCCCTGCCTATGGGTGGCGGCGCTCACGGGGCCGGCCGGACCGCGCTCGGTCACCCCACGGCGGCGACGGCGGCGAGAATCGCCGCGACCGACACGTCGGGGTGCGACACCATCGACACATGCGAGGCGTCCACCTCGGTGATTGTGGCGCCCGCCCGCTCAGCCATCCTGCGCTGCGCTGCGGGCGGGATAATCCTGTCCTCGGTGCCGATCACCGCCCAGCTCGGGAGCGTCTTCCAGGCCGGGGCGCCCGACGGGGTGGTGTTGGCGGCCAGGGTGAGCGGGCGCTGGCTCGCCGCGATCAGCCACCGGTCGGCCTCGGGGAGATCCTGCGCGAAGGCGGTGTGGACGGCGTCCGGCTTAAGGTAGGCGTCGGCGTCCCCCTCGGGCGCCCCGGGGTATCCGACGACGTCCAGGACCGTGGTCGGGTCCGGTACGGCCAGCGCCGACCCCGAGTCGCCTAGGACCCCGAAGGTCGTCTCGCCCTCGTCGGGCAAGAACGCGTCGACGTAGACGAGCGCCTTCACGTCGCCGCCCGCAAGCGCGGCGTTCGTGATGACGAAACCGCCGTACGAGTGGCCGACCAGGACGACGGGGCCCTTCGTGCGCTGCGCGAGGAACGAGGCGAAGTACGGGGCGTCGGTCGTGACGCCGCGCAGGAGGTTCGGTGGGGTCAGGACGGTGAAGCCCTGGCCCTGCAGCTCGGTCGAGACGGCGTTCCAGCTGGAGCCGTCGGCCCAGGCTCCGTGTACCAGCACGATCGTCGGCTTCGCCATGTCGGTCCTCTCGCTGGGTGATCTGGCACCTTCGGCACCAGCCTACGGCGCGGGCAGGACCTCGACCACCGCGTTGTAGTCGGGGACGCCGCTCGCGTCGCGCTCGCCCGCCCGGATCAGCAGGTTGCACTCCGGGAAGAACATCTGGACGTTGCCGGAGCGGATGGCCCCGACGTATGCGCGGCCGAACCGAAGCATCGTCATGCTCACCGTCGACATCGAATCCGGCACTATCGCTCTGCCGCGGCCGACGTCACTTTGGATCAGGCCTAGCTCGACCCGCATCCGGTCATTCGACCTCCGAGGTTCGGCTGCCCAATGAACTGCGCTCAAGGACCGTCCTACCGTCCTACGGACGCTCGATCGGCGACATTGGTCGAGGCCCATAGTAGGAACGAAATGTCTAGTGCTGGAGCAAGTAAGCAAAGAATTAAGAACCGCCCCAGCAGACGGGGCGGTTCTTGGTAATTCCAAGGAGGCAAAGACTTTCAGCAGGTGCTGCTCGCGGCTGATGGGGAGAATGATTGTGATCGTCGGCAACGAAAATGATCTTGATTACCCCGCAGTTGCGCTTCTCACTGAGCGTGGACAAGTTCGAGTAGCGACCACACATTTGAGCTTGCGGGCACCTCGACAACCGGACCAGACTGCTTATGGAGGGTTACCAGGCTGGGAGTCAGGGAGGACAAAGTGGTCGTACTGCTGGAACAAGATTTCCAAGGGGTATCTCGAGAGGACGTTGAGGCCGTCACCACTGACATGAACGTGCGCGAGAACCCGCCAGCCGGGCTCATCGCACATGTGGTGACTGAGAGCGCCAATGGCGCACATGTCGTTGATATCTGGGAGAGCACAGCAGACATCCAGCGGTTCACCGAAGAACAGTTAATGCCGAGTATGAACAAGGTCTCACAAGAGCGCGGCATCCAAATGCCGGATACGCTCCCTGAGCCAAAGATCACAGAGGCCTACGACTTGGTTCGGGGAAGTTAACGTCAGGGCCCGCAGTCCTATGACCGCCTAAATACGGCCTCGTACTGCGCCGCAAGACCTCTGGGTCCCATTGCTTCGACAGCTCGAGCCGCCAGGATTCCGCGTTCGACGGTGTAGTTCGCATATCGCATGACCGCGTCGTACCGTTCCGCGCCCATCGCCTTGCGAGCGGCACCGGAGGCGTCGTTACCGTCTGCGTCGACAATCTTCATGCCACCTCGCTGCCCAAAGGCCCATCCGAAGCTCGGGCCGATGAGCCAAACTGGGGGAAGGTGCGGCTGCTCCTGGAGGATCGCTTCAATGCCCGCCTCGATCTCCAGCTGGGCGATCTCCGAGCGGCCAACTCAGGCCTCAATCTCGGGCTGTTGCGGTGCCGGCTCCAGCAGACCGAGTTGTTCCAGCTTGTTCGTCAGACCGGCACCGTCAGAGGCATAGAGCCATGGCACTGGCGAATCACCGCTCCTGGCGTGGCCGCGGAAGCTGCTTCCGGCGAGCACAGCCTCGCTTGGGCTTAGTCGGCGAATGCAAACGGCGGCCACCTTGTCGGGATGTTGGGCCACGAAGTCGCGATAGATCGATTCGTCGTGCTGTCCGTCATCACCCACCAGCAGCCATTTGATCTGAGGAAACTCATTCGCCAGGCGCTCCAGGCTGCTGCGCTTGTGCGCCCGACCGCTGCGGAACCAGCTGTCTGCCGTCGGCCCCCAGTCGGTAAGCAGCAACGCTCCGGCCGGATACAGGTTGCGGGAGAGGAAGCGAGTCAGGGTGGGCGCGACGTTCCAGGCTCCCGTGGACAAATAGATGAACGGCCCTCCTGGATAGCGGCTGCTCAATCGCTCGTACAGGACTGGCATGCCAGGAGTTGTCGCTCGGGCATGCTCGTTTACAACGAAGGTGTGCCAGGCGGCCAGCAGTGGTCGCGGCAGTGCAGTCACCATGATGGTGTCATCGATATCGGACACCACCCCGAAGGTGACTTGGGGATCGACGACGAACACCAGCGCAGGGGCGATTTCGGATCCTTCCGAGCGCAGCTCGATGCGATGCCAGCCTGGCTCAAGATCAACATCGACGACCACGTCGATGATCCCGCTGCTATCGGCCTGGATCTCATACGTTCGTCCGCCGATATCGAGATGTACGGCTGCCTTCTCAACCGGGACGCCGATGAAATTCCGCCAGCCGCGCGCTCCCGCGGGTGGGTCGGCCTGGCGCCGTGATTCCTTCGCCAATACAATCCGGGCAAGCACCCGTAGCCAGCTGGTCGAACCGTAACCGGTGTAGGGCACCACCTCAACGACATAGCCGGCATCCCGAGCGCGTCGCTCTCGCCAGCGCTGCACCGCATGATCGATGCCGACAGCCCGCTGGTGTATCAGAGACTCCTCCACACCGCAGACCCTAACGGCCACGCCCTGCGGCCCAATAACCCGTCACCGGTCGGGAATTGGACTGCCGGTCGCCGCATCAGAAGTCGAAAAGTCCGCAGTGGTCGGAAATTGGAGTTTCACAAGTGCAGTTGATCAAGCCGAGGAGTCACTCAGCGCCGCTACGGCGCAGCACCTCACTCAGCCGTTCCGCCGCCGCAATGACAGCGGGTGCATGGAGCCGGCCAGGTTGCCGAGACAGTCTTTCGATCGGTCCAGACACGCTCACCGCGGCGATGACCTTCCCGGACGGGGAGCGTACGGGTGCCGAAACCGAGGCGACGCCCTGCTCCCGCTCACCAACCGAATGGGCCCAGCCGCGCCGGCGTACCGCCGCCAAGGCAACCGCGGAGAACCGGCTGCCTCGTAACCCTCGCTGCATGCGCTCAGGCTCCTCCCAAGCCAGCAACACTTGAGCCGCCGACCCTGCGCTCATGGTCAGCTGCGTGCCGACGGGCACGCTGTCACGTAATCCCGACATTCGCTCCGCAGTAGCGACGCATACCCGGTAGTCCCCTTGCCGGCGGAACATCTGAGCAGATTCGCCCGTGATGTCACGCAGCCGAGCGAGTACAGGTCCAGCAGTCGCCAACAACCGGTCCTCACCGGCAGCTGATGCGAGTTCGCCGAGTCGCGGCCCGAGTACGAATCGGCCTTGCAGATCTCGGCTAACGAGACGATGATGCTCGAGGGCGACCGCAAGCCGATGGGCGGTCGGCCGTGCCAATCCGGTCGCTGCCACCAAGCCTGCAAGGGTGGTCGGTCCAGTCTCCAAGGCGCTGAGCACCAGGGCGGCTTTGTCGAGGACGCCGACACCGCTAGAGTTGTCCATGCCTTGATACTGCCGTCTCGAATGCTGGAAGGCAAGTGCAAAGATTAGCTTGCCGCTCGTTGGAATCCGAGAAATCAACTGCGGCAGATCACGGGGGACAGGAGAAGATCAACCATCATGGGCAAGACGCTGAGTGAGAAGGTGTGGGACCACCACGTCGTACGAACCGCCGAAGGCGAGCCCGACCTGCTCTTTATTGATCTTCACCTGGTCCACGAGGTGACGAGCCCTCAGGCGTTCGATGGTCTCCGGCAGGCCGGGCGGCAGGTACGCCGTCCCGATCTGACACTTGCGACCGAGGACCACAACACCCCGACGCTGAACATCGACAGACCCATCGCCGACCCGGTGTCGCGGACTCAGGTGGAAACGCTGCGGAAGAACGCGCGCGAGTTCGGCGTCCGTATCCACAGCCTTGGTGACCTGGACCAGGGCATCGTGCACATCATTGGACCGCAGCTAGGCCTCACCCAGCCAGGGCTGACCGTCGTCTGCGGTGACTCACACACGTCCACGCACGGCGCCTTCGGGGCGCTCGCGTTCGGCATCGGCACCTCTGAGGTGGAGCACGTCTTGGCCACCCAGACGCTGCCGCAGGCGCGGCCTAAAACCATGGCGGTGAACGTGAACGGTGAACTACCGGTCGGCGTCACCGCGAAGGACATCGTGCTCGCGCTGATTGCCAAAGTGGGCACAGGTGGCGGCCAGGGCTACATCGTGGAGTACCGCGGCTCCACAATCGAAGCGCTGAGCATGGAAGGCCGCATGACCATCTGCAACATGAGCATCGAATGGGGCGCAAAGGCCGGCATGATCGCGCCAGACGAGACCACCTTTGCCTATCTCAAGGGACGCCCGCACGCCCCCGAAGGAGCCGACTGGTACGCCGCCCTGGCCTATTGGAAGACTCTCCGCACCGACCCGGATGCCGTCTTCGACACAGAAGTTGATCTTGATGCAGATAAGCTGACGCCTTTCGTCACATGGGGCACCAATCCGGGTCAGGGCATTCCATTGGGCGCTGCGGTGCCGGATCCAGAGACCTTTGCCGAGGAGGCAGACCGGACCGCCGCGACGAAGGCCTTGGAGTATATGGCGCTCAGGCCGGGTCAGATAATGCGTGAGATCCGAGTCGACACCGTCTTCCTCGGCTCGTGTACGAACGGTCGGATCGAGGACCTGCGCGCTGCGGCTGGCGTCATCAGGGGACACCATGTGGCGGAGAACGTCCGGATGCTGGTCGTGCCCGGCTCGGCGCGCGTCCGCTTGCAAGCCGAGTCGGAGGGCCTCGATGTGATCTTCAAAGAGGCCGGAGCCGAATGGCGCGCCGCCGGTTGTTCCATGTGCCTGGGAATGAATCCTGATCAGCTTTCGCCAGGTGAGCGGGCGGCATCAACCTCGAATCGCAACTTCGAAGGCCGGCAGGGCAAGGGCGGCCGGACCCACCTGGTGTCACCTCTGGTCGCAGCGGCAACCGCGGTGACCGGCACGCTCAGCTCCCCAGCCGATCTCTCCGGGACACGATGATCATGGACGCGTTCAGCACTCACACCGGCACGGCACTTCCGCTGCGACGCGGCAATGTTGACACCGACCAAATCATTCCGGCGGTCTATCTGAAGCGAGTGACCAAGACCGGCTTTGAGGACGGCCTGTTCGCAGCGTGGCGAAACGACCCCAATTTCGTCCTGAATTTGCCGCAATACGCCGGCGCGACGATCTTGATCGCCGGTCCCGACTTCGGCACCGGCTCCTCTCGTGAGCATGCGGTTTGGGCGCTGCAGAACTACGGGTTCAAGGTCGTGATCGGATCGAGGTTCGGAGATATCTTCCGCGGCAATTCCGGAAAGGCCGGTCTGCTGATCGCAGTCGTCGACCAGAAGATCATCGAAGAGTTGTGGGATTTCGTCGAGGAGCATCCCGCTGTGCCGATCACCGTCGACCTTGCCGAGCGGCAGATCACAGCTGAGGGTTTTCATACCGAGTTCGAGATCGACGACTACACCAGATGGCGGTTGATGGAGGGCTTGGACGACATCGGATTGACGCTGCGGCATGTTGATCACATTGACGCGTTCGAGCAGAATCGACCGGCGTACAAACCGAAGACCTTGCCGGCAAAGGTCGCAAGCTCGGGTTAGTACGGCGCTCGTTCCGTTTTCCTAACAAGACATCAAAAATGTGCGTCCAAGGTGATTGTCTGGTTGCGCGATCTTCCCTAGCGTTGGGCCTGCGGGCGTACGGTACGCTGCCCAAGTTCCCAGCAGGCTTGGAATCGCATCGAGAAGGGAAGCTGTGAACAAGGCTGAATTGATTCAGGCGCTGTCCGAGTACTACGACGGCAGCAAGAGCGAAGCAGCCAAGGCCCTTGACGCCGTGGTGAAAACGATCACCTACAAGACTGCAGCTGGGGAAAAGGTCTCGATCACCGGATTCGGTGTTTTCGAGAGGGTTCCTCGTTCGGCGCGGATAGTCCGGAACCCGCGTACCGGCGAGCGCAAGCGCGCCAAGGCCACGGCCGTGCCACGCTTCCGCGCGGGCTCGGACCTCAAGGCCTATGTCTCGGGAGCCAAGAAGGTGCCCAAGGCGCCGGCGAAGAAGGCGACCAGCAAGGCCACGAGCGGCACCGCGGCGACATCGCGGACCGTGGTGTCGGCGAGCAAGACGGTGTCCAGGGCTCCTGCCAAGAAGACCACGGGCACGGCCAAGAAGACTGCGGCCAAGCGTTAGTTCCGGGCGTTAGAGCCAGGCAGACAGAACGCGCCCTCGAGCCTCGACTGAGTGCAGCCGTTGGCCGACTCTGGCATACCGGAGTTCAGTATGGAGAGCTGCGGCTGGTAGGACAATCCGTCTTCCGGAGCTCGTAACAGCAAGCTGCTCGCCGTCGGCATCGCACCATTGCGTGGCTGTGATCAACTCGTACCGGCCGAGCCGGCGCCTTTCCTGATCAACAAGCGCGTCGGTTGCCGGGCCGACGCCTAGCCCTATTGCTACTACAAGATCGGCTTCGGTATCGACATCGCGGCGGGCGTCTGCAACCGGTGATCCGATCGCTTCCGCGGAGAGACTGACGGCACCAGAAGCATGGTGCGCGGCAGCAGACCGGCCCTGAAACTGTGGCGCTAATTCGACATCATGTGCCACCAGCATCGTGGTGCCGGTGCCAGAGGCATCCGCGACGAACGATCGCCGATGAGGTCGCGAGGCGTCGAGGACACGGAGCACAGACTCCGGTCGTAAGGCCGGAAGATCACCTACACTGGCCAGGACCGTCGCAAATCCCTGCGCTCGTAGCGCCTGTGCCCCCCGGCTAAGTGCCGAATTGATGCCGACATGGCCTGACTCACTGATCACCTCCGCGGCAACTCCCGCTCGGCGAAGGTGCGTCTCCAATGCGGGCTGGTCGCTGACAACCAGCACATGGCGCAATGCCCGCGACAACGTGGCCAAGGTGTCGAGCGCCATCGTCCAGGCAAGCCTTCGGCGCAAGGGATCAGGCACCGCGAGGCGAGATTTTGCATGCGTAGTTGGCTTCAAGGCGATCACGCCTGCAGCAAGTGGTGTCGCCATCACCTGGAGTTGACGCCACCGTGCACCCGGATAAGCACCAGAAGATGCTGCCACGATCCCGTAAGGTGAAGCCACTCAAGGCAGTGTGTCCACCTCAAGGAGGACCGGTCTGAGCGACGTCAAGCACCTTGCTCGATCAGCAGATTCATCCACCCTAACCGAGGTATTGATGCCCGAGAAGCCCGGCGCCAGCCGGCACACGGTGCTCAGGCCGCTGTCGGAGGTCAATAACGAACCCGGAGCGCAGACCATCTCAACCGTTGTCAGGATTGTGAACGCGATCCTGAAGCCGCTGACCAACCGGGATTGGAGAGGGCAGGACAAGGTGCCGCAGAGCGGCGGAGTGATCTTTGTCGCAAACCACATCTCCAATGCCGACCCGTTAGCGATCGGTCAGTTTGTTGCTTTCTCTGGGCGCTGGCCGCGTTTCCTGGCAAAGGCATCGGTGTTCCACATCCCAGTGATTGGCCGCATCATTGCTGCTTGTGGGCAAATCCCGGTTCAGCGTGGGTCGGCACAATCCAAGGACGCGCTCATTGCGGCGGCTGAGGCCATTGAGCAGGGCCGTGCCTTGGTGATCTATCCCGAGGGAACCATCACCTACGATCCGGAGCTGTGGCCCATGAAAGGCAAGACGGGTGCTGCTCGACTCGCCTTTGAGACCCGGTGCCCGGTCGTGCCCATCGGGCAATGGGGTGCACAAGAGCTCATGCCGGGTCGCAAGCCGCGTTTTCCCAAGCTGCTTCCTCGCAAGACTTTACGAGTCGCGGCAGGTGGTCCGGTTATCCTCGATGATCTTCGTCCCGAATCTGTGACTGCTGCAACGCTCGATGAGGCGACGAACAGGATCATGGACGCCATCACCGTCTTGGTCGCTGAACTGCGGCAGGCAGCGCCGCCTGCACATCGCTACGATCCGCGGACATACATGACAACCGGAGACCAGCAGTGAGTGCCACCGACGGCGT
Organism: Propionibacteriaceae bacterium; assembly: GCA_045806785.1. Classification (GTDB taxonomy): domain Bacteria; phylum Actinomycetota; class Actinomycetes; order Propionibacteriales; family Propionibacteriaceae; genus Microlunatus. Next base: position 9,550 of record JBJMIR010000058.1, read on the forward strand.
ACGCGCTCCCGCGCGCATCACGATCATGGGTTCAGGATCGTGGGGGACTGCCTTTGCGCTAGTGGTATCCGATGCCGGCAACGAGGTGACCCTATGGGCGCGGCGTCCGGAACTGGCAGACAAGATCAACTTCGATCACTGCAACCCCGACTACTTTCCCGACCTCGCACTACCTGAGTCGTTGAAAGCCGTCAGTGATCCTCAGCAGGCCATGAGCGGGGCCGACTTTGTGGTGCTCGCCGTGCCCTCGCAATCGCTGCGGAGCAACCTCAGTCATTGGCAAATCCCGGAAAACGCAATCGTGGTGAGCCTGGCAAAAGGGATCGAGCTCGGCAGCGGCCTGCGGATGAGCGAGGTGATCGCCGAGGCCGGTCAGATCGCCCCGGACCGCGTTGTCGTTGTCACCGGTCCCAATCTGGCTCGAGAGATCGCCGAACGGCAGCCGTCAGCCAGCGTTGTCGCCAGCGTTTCCCCTGCGACCGCTGAGGCATTTCAGGCGGTATGTCATACCGCCCGGTTCCGCGCGTACACCAACACCGACGTGATCGGGTGTGAGCTTGGTGGAGCAACCAAGAACGTGATCGCACTGGCCGTTGGCATGGCGATGGGCCTCGGCCTGGGCGCGAACGCGACCGCGTCTGTGATCACCAGGGGTCTTGCTGAGATCAGCCGACTTGGTCTGGTGCTGGGTGCCGATCCATACACCTTCTCTGGCCTCGCCGGACTGGGAGATCTGGTTGCGACGTGCTCATCGCCGCTCTCGCGGAACCGGAGCTTCGGTGAGGAGCTCGGCAGGGGACGTACCGTCGCAGAGATCACCGCATCGACCAGACAGGTCGCCGAAGGCGTGAAGTCCTGCGCATCGATCACTGAACTGGCTGCCAAACATGATGTGGAGTTGCCCATCGTCGAAAACGTGGCTGCTGTGATCGCCGGCGAGCTGACGCCGGCGGAGATGATCACGGCGCTGATGTCGCGCTCGGCCAAACCGGAGCGCTACTAGCTCCACTACGCCGACTTGTCAGAATTCCAGGACCATATTTGGTGCTCAGATTCTGACAAGTCGGTTCAGCAGAGTTGATCAAGGGCCTGCGCGAGGTCAGCCCACAGGTCTTCGACGTGCTCGATCCCAACCGACATCCGTACCAAAGCTTCCGGTACCGAGAGCAACTCGCCTCCCCACCGACGGCGACGCTCCATGGTGGACTCGACTCCACCGAGGCTGGTGGCAAATCCCCACAGCGAGCAGCCGTCGATAAATGTCTCTGCGCTTTTCGCATCGGCAAGATCGATGGAGATCAGTGAGCCGAATCCCGGCATGGTGCGCTGAGCGACGTCGTGGCCCGGGTCGTCCGGAAGCCCGGGAAATCGTACACGCTGCACCTGCTTGTGGCTGACGAGCCGTTCGGCAAGGATTTGCGCGCTTGCCTGAGCCTGGCGGAGGCGCAGTGGCAGGGTCCGGAGACCACGCAGTGCAAGGTAGGCCTCCATCGGACCCGGCGCAGCGCCGAAAGAGCGACGTGCGGTGTCCAACGCCTGGAATGTTTGAGAGTCGTCGGCTCTTGTCACTGCGGCGCCGAGCAGTACGTCGGAATGGCCGGATAGCAGCTTGGTGGCTGAGTGCACGACAAGGTCAGCGCCGCAGGCGAGAGGGCGTTGCAGCAGTGGCGTGGCAAAGGTGTTGTCGACCACAAAGAGCGCTTTATCGGGAAGGTTCTCCCCCAGCGCCGGCAGGTCAGCTACCTCGATCATCGGATTGGTGGGCGACTCGATCCATACCAGATCGGCGCCTTCGGCGGCGGACAGCACCTCTGGCGTATGCGCAACGTCGATCCGCCGCACCTGCCAGCCATATTTGGCCGCCCGGCGATCGATCGCCTCGGCAACACCGAGATAGCAGTTGCGAGGAATCACTACGACGGCGTTCCGCGGCATCAGTTCAAGCACGGCATGAGCCGCAGCCATACCGGAGGCGAACGTAAGCGCAAGGCCGCCTTCCAGAGCACCGATCGCCTGCTCAAGGGCCTGCCAGGTGGGATTGCCGTAGCGGCCATACCCGATCTCGGCAGCATTCACCTCATGCGCACCTATGAAGGTAGACGCGAAAATAACCGGCGGGTTGAGCGGTGCATCCACTACTCGCTCCGGGCGCCCGGCAGTGACTGCCACGGTCTCAGGACGTAATCGGGTTTGGGAACTGCTATCAGGATGGTGCGGCTGCTTGGTCACAGGCTCCAGTCTGATGCGCGACCGGCGAGATCCGTCCAGCCCGGCTAAGGTCGAGAATCGTGAGTGAAAGCCAGCCGAGCGTCCGAAGGGTCAACGGTTCTCGGCACCGCGTCGCGGTTGTCTTCGGGGGAACGAGCAGCGAGCACGGCGTGTCCTGTCTCACCGCAGCTGGGGTGCTCAGTGCGCTCGATCGGGATCGGTTTGATGTGGTGGGTATTGGCATTACGCGTACCGGACGCTGGATCGTGGTTGATCCGGAGACGATCAGCCGACTGGTGGTGACCGACGGCAGCTTGCCAGAGCTCAGCGAGAATGCTGCTGATGCCTTGTTGATGCGCGTGTCGAGTGGCAGCGAGCTCGCTGTTCGGGAGCAATCCGCACTCTCCCAGCTTGGTCCGGTCGATGTGGCGCTTGCACTACTGCACGGACCCTTTGGTGAGGACGGCACCATTCAGGGGCTGTTCGAGATGATGGGCACCCGTTATGTGGGTGCCGGCGTGCTGGCCAGCGCCGTCGGGATGGATAAGCACTACATGAAGCTCGTGCTAGCCGCCTCCGGCCTGCCGGTTGGGCCCTTCGTCCCGATTACGCCGGCGGAGTGGCGGCGGGACAAGGCGGGGTGCCTGGAGGCTATTGCTGCGCTGGAATATCCGCTGTTCGTCAAGCCGGCTCGTGGCGGATCCAGCTTGGGCATTTCGAAGGTGCATGATCCAGCGTGTCTTGAGCACGCCATTCAGGTCGCCCAGGCCTACGATCCCAAGATCATCATCGAGCAGGGATTCATCGGGGCACGTGAACTCGAATGTGGTGTGCTGGATGATCTTGACGGCGGGTCACCGATAGCAAGCGTGGTAGCCGAGATACGCGTGCACAGCCAGTCCGGCTTTTACGACTTTGAAGCTAAGTACCTGCCAGAAGAGCAGGTTGATCTTGATGTGCCGGCCAAGGTCGAGCCGGAGCTCGCTGATCAGGTTCAGCGGCTGGCCATCAAAACCTTCGAGGCGATTGGCTGCGAGGGTCTAGCACGGGTTGACATGTTCGTCACTCGCGATGGACAGGTCGTGATCAATGAGATCAACACCATGCCGGGCTTCACGCCGCATTCGATGTTTCCGCGCATGTGGGCGGCCAGCGGCGTGCAGTATCCGGAGTTGGTCGAGCGATTGATCACTTTGGCGCTACGCCGCCCTGTTGGGCTGCGATAGCTCAACACATCAGATGTGAACGACCGGGCAGGTCACCGTGCGTGTGATGCCAGGGACCGTTTGCACGCGGGCGACCACCAGCTGACCGAGCTCGTCCACACTGGACGCTTCGGCGCGCACGATGACGTCGTAAGGCCCAGTCACATCTTCGGCCAACGTGACACCTTGGATGTTGGCAATCGCGTGGGCGACCTCAGCTGCCTTGCCGACGTTGGTCTGGACCAAGATGTATGCCTGCACGACCATCAGGTGGTACCTCCTGCGTTTTCTCCGCGGCGATCTTTTCGTAGTCTCAGGGCGCTGAGCCGGTCCTTGACAACAGACGGCGTACGCTCGCCGATGTGCGTCACGCTACAGGGTTTGGCGGCAGTGCGGGTATCCGCATCTCGGGGAGGTTTTGGTGAGCTTGAGCCGCGACGTCACGTTAGCTGAAGTAGGGGAGTTTCCTCTCATTGCAGCGATCACCGAGCGGCTGTCCTTGGCAGCTGACGTCCGCGTTGGTCCCGGAGACGATGCCGCTGTGCTGGCGATCAAGGACGCTGTCGCCACGTCGGTGGATGTGCTCGTCGAGGGTGTGCATTTCCGGCGTGATTGGTCGGAGGCTCGGGACGTAGGACGTAAGGCGGTTGCTGTCAACGTCGCCGACCTTGAGGCGATCGGCGCTCGCGCAACTGCTCTGCTTGTCGGCTTCTCTGCGCCGGCCGAGCTGGATGTGGGATGGGTACTTGATTTCGCCGACGGCCTGTCTCAGGAAGGGCAAACGGCCGGGGTAAGCGTGCTCGGTGGTGACCTGACCAAAGCCCGTGACATCACGATCGCCGTCACCGCCATGGGCTCACTTGACGGTCGAGAGCCTGTACTGCGATCCGGAGCGCGGCCCGGCGACATTGTCGCCGTCAACGGCCGGCTGGGCTGGGCCGCTGCGGGCCTGACTGTACTTGGGAGGGGTTTTCGCTCACCGCGTGTGCTCGTCGAGGCGCAGCGGGTGCCTCAGGTCAGCTACGGCGCTGGAGCTGTGGCGGCCGAAGCCGGCGCAACGTCCATGATCGACATCTCCGATGGGCTGCTGGCCGATTTGGGACATGTAGCCCAGGCATCTGGTGTGATCATTGACGTGCACCAGGATGCCTTTGAGGTCGCCGAACCATTGCAGGCTGTTGCCGCGGCGACCGGCGCGGATCCGTACACCTTCCTCTTCACCGGCGGTGATGATCACGCCCTGGCGGCCACTTTTCCATCTGTGGACTCCGTGCCGAAGGGCTGGCTGATCATTGGCCGCGTCGAGCTTGCAGACCATGATCAGACGGGCGTCCTGGTCGATGGCGGGGTATGGGAGGCGTCCGCTGGGTTCGACCATTTCCGCGCTGCTCGCGCCTCGGAGTCTGGCAGATGAGCCTGCCTACTGCTCGGGTTCTCACTATTGCCGGCTCCGACTCAGGTGGTGGAGCAGGTATTCAAGCGGACTTGAAGACCATGCTGGCTCACGGCGTGCACGGCATGTCGGTGCTTACCGCCGTCACTGCACAGAATTCGGTCGGCGTACAAGGGATCTGGCCGCTGCCACTAGAGGCGATTCGAGCTCAGTTCTTCAGCGTTGTGGACGACATCGGCGTCGATGCGGTCAAGATCGGGATGCTTGGCAGTGAGGAGATTGTGGCCTGCGTCGCGGATCTGGTCTCTGATCTTGATCCGCAAATACCGCTGGTTGTGGATCCGGTCTGCGTCAGCAAGCACGGCGATCGGCTGATCGATCAGCAGGCGATCGGTGCGATGTGCACGTTGTTGTTTCGGTACGCCACGGTCATCACTCCCAATCTCGACGAGGCTGCTGTGTTGACGGGACGCGCCGCTGACAGCGGAGCCACCGTGCTGGCTGATGTTCTGTTGAGCTTTGGGCCGCGGTGGGTGCTGATCAAAGGTGGCCACGGCGAGGGTGAGGCTATCGATCATTTGAAGAGCCAGGATGGCAGGGACTTCAGCTTTGGCGCCGCTCGAGACGACAATCGCCATACACACGGAACGGGTTGCACTCTTGCGTCTGCTTTGGCCAGCCAGCTTGCGCTGGGCCACAGCGTTCCCGAGGCGATGGCCCTTGCGAAGACCTATGTCACAGGCGCCATCGCTGCCGGGTTTGCCCTTGGCAGCGGTATCGGGCCGACTGATCATCTGTGGCAGCTGCGGGAGCATCTCCCAGTGCCGAAAGTTACGCTGACCTAGCTCGCATGCCCTCTGCACACTTTGCAGCCTGTGCAGATCGTCAGCAAGCCGGATCGCGCCCACAGGCCGTGCTGACGAGGAGGGAGGTGACGTGCTTTCCGTCCCTGAGCGACGACGAAGTAGGCGCGCTCCAAGGCGCGATTCGCGCGGAGCGAGTGCAGCGAGCGGAGCAATCGAACCATGCAGAGCCTCAGCCTGTGGGTGTGAGCCGGCCTCGGCGTGTGACCGGCCCATCGAGCCGTTGATCTTGTAACCTCACAAGCATGGCGACCCGTGCGTCTTCCCCACCGCGGTCCCGCAGCAGCGCTGGATCGTCCCGGCGTGCGAGATCACGGTCGACAGGAAGCAGGAAATCCAGATCCGCCGTTGCGGCGCAGCCCAGTGCCGCCCGGCGGCGATCCAGCAGCAGCCGATCACGGACTCGTCGGCAACGCCGCTCTGTTTTTGATCAGCTCCTTCTTGGTGTAGCTGCGATCTTGAGCGGACTTGCCGCCGCGACCGGCCGCGCTGTAAGACGGGTAGGGCCGGCTGTTGAGGACCTGGATCCAGCACTCCGCCGAGACGGAATCGGGTTGTTCCTGCTCGGTAGCGCCATCGTTGTCGGGGCGGCAGTCTGGTGGGGTCTGCCGGGCACGGCGGGGCATGCCATTTTCATCGGTGTCGCCAGCACGATTGGAACGCTCTGCTACGCGGCACCGATTCTCTTGCTGCTGATGGCCTGGCGAACATTGCGGCACCCCGATCGCAATGGTCCGGCCGGGCGGCAGATGATCGGCTGGAGCGCGATCATGCTCGGTCTGCTGGGCTTGATCAACATCGCCCGAGGACTACCCCGGACCAATGAACCTGAGCGGTTACGAAATGCCGGCGGGATCATCGGCTATATCTCATCCAGCCTGCTTTCGGATCTGCTGACCGTTTACGTCGCCGTGCCTTTGCTGGTCTTACTGCTGCTCTTCGGCGTACTGGTGGTTGTCGGGGTTGCGCTGCACCAAATCCCGGATCGCGTACGGTCGGCACGCGCCCGTCTGCAGCATCGTCCTGTGGTGATCGAAGGTAAAGTGGTTCGGGAGCTGGAATACCGCCGCGACAAGGCCTACGACACTCCGGTGATCGGCGATCAGCCTGGTCAGCGGCGCGGCGGTGATGATGCGCTGCAGGTCGAGGGGTCCGAACCCGAGACGGCCGAATCTTCCCTAGAGCCGCGATCTCATGTGACGGCTGGACTACCACCCGGCGTAACGGTGCACGGTGTGGATGGCGAGGAGTTGGAGGCTCCACAGCACACGCCGATGCCACAGCGAGTCCAACAGCTCCAGCTGTCGGGAGACGTACAGTATCTGCTTCCGGATTCCGCGATCTTGAAGCATGGCAGCGTACACAAGGCGCGCACAAACGCGTCGGATGCTGTTGTCCATCAGTTGACCGAAGTTCTGCTGCAGTTTGAGATCGATGCACACGTCACCGGGTACAGTCGCGGCCCGACCGTTACCCGATACGAGGTCGAGCTGGGTCCCGCGGTCAAGGTGGAAAAGGTTACGGCGCTGAGCCGCAATATCGCGTACGCCGTGGCAAGTGCCGATGTGCGCATCCTGTCACCAATTCCCGGTAAGTCCGCGATCGGCATCGAGATTCCCAACAGTGACAAGGAAGTCGTCTCTCTGGGCGACGTGCTGCGATCGGCCCGTGCGAGGAATGATCATCATCCGATGACGGTCGGCTTGGGTAAGGATGTCGAGGGTGGCTTCGTGGTGGCCAATCTGGCGAAGATGCCGCACCTGCTGGTGGCCGGCGCCACCGGGTCGGGCAAATCCAGCTTCGTGAACTCCATGATCACCTCGATCATGATGCGGGCCACACCAGATGAGGTCCGGATGCTGCTGGTCGATCCGAAGCGGGTCGAGCTGACTGCGTACGAGGGAATTCCACACCTCGTGACGCCGATCATCACCCATCCCAAGCGGGCGGCCGAGGCTCTGCAGTGGGTTGTTCGCGAGATGGACCTGCGATATGACGACCTGGCCAAGTACGGCTTCCGGCACGTGGACGACTTCAACAAGGCCGTACGGGCGGGCTCGGTAAAGCCATCGGCTGCAGGCTCGAACGGTGGTGAACCGCTGCTTCCGCTGGACGGATCGGATCGGGTGCTGTCGCCGTATCCGTATCTGGTCGTGATCGTCGATGAGCTTTCCGACCTGATGATGGTGGCTCCCCGCGACGTCGAGGATTCGATTGTCCGTATCACCCAACTGGCACGAGCCGCCGGAATTCATCTTGTGCTGGCAACGCAGCGGCCCAGTACCGATGTGGTCACCGGCCTCATCAAGGCCAACGTGCCGAGCCGGCTGGCATTCGCAACGTCGTCGATGACCGACTCACGGGTGATCTTGGACCAGCCAGGTGCGGAAAAGCTGGTCGGTCAGGGTGATGGCCTATTTCTCCCCATGGGGTCGAGCAAACCGATTCGCATCCAAGGCGCCTGGGTGACCGAGCAGGAAGTACGCGCGGTTGTCACTCATGTGAGTGATCAGCTCAAGCCCACCTACCGGGAGGACGTGACGGTGGCCTCCGAATCCTCGGCGCGAGTCGCCGAGGACATCGGTGATGATCTTGATTTGGTGCTGCAAGCTGTGGAGCTTGTGGTTACCCTGCAGCTCGGCTCGACCTCTATGCTGCAACGCAAACTTCGCGTCGGCTTTGCCAAGGCCGGGCGGCTCATGGACATTCTGGAAACGCGCGGCATTGTTGGCCCCTCGGAAGGATCAAAGCCTCGGGAGGTGCTGGTTACCCCAGACGAGCTGGAGGCGGTCTTGGACAACCTCAGGCAGGGCTAGTCTGAGCGTCGCGGCGAGGCCGCTAGCCGTACGCGAAAAGCCGGTTCATCTCGTCATCGGTCATACTGGGACGGCCATGCTTGAGTCCGCAGCGTCCGCCCTTCGGGCTGACAGCCATGGTCCGACAGTGCCCAAGCCGGCAGGGCCCAAGCCGGCAGGGCCCAAGCCGACAGGGCCCAAGCCGACAGCAGTGCACCTGGTCACACTCGGTTGCGCCCGCAACGAAGTCGATTCCGAAGAGCTTGCCGCTCGACTCGACGATGGCGGTTTCCGGCTAGTGGCCGATCCGCTCGAGGCCGAGGCGGTACTGGTGAACACCTGCGGGTTCATAGATGCGGCAAAGAAGGACTCGATCGATACGTTGCTGGCAGCAAGTGATCTCAGGCAGGCTGGCAGAGCCAAGGCCGTTGTGGCCGTTGGTTGCCTGGCGGAGCGCTACGGTCGGGAACTGGCCGAGTCCCTGCCAGAGGCGGATGCCGTTCTCGGCTTTGACGACTATGGCCATATCGCCGACAGGCTTCGGGGGATCTTGGCGGGTGAGCGCCACCAACCTCACGTCCCACGTGACCGTCGTTTGATGTTGCCCTTGGCACCCGCGGCGCGACCAGCGGTCGCGAATGCCGTAACGATTCCCGGGCACGGGGCCGCCCAGCTGAACGGTGCTGGCCCGGCAAGTGGACCACGTGTGTTTCGGCAACGACTCGACGGTGGGCCTTCGGCGCCGCTGAAGATCGCGTCCGGCTGTGATCGGCGCTGCACGTTCTGCGCCATCCCGTCATTTCGCGGCGCATCCGTCTCTCGAACGCCTGCCGAGATTCTGGCTGAGGCAACTTGGCTGGTGGACGGCGGGGTTCATGAAATCTTTCTGGTCAGCGAGAACTCCTCCAGCTATGGCAAGGACCTCGGCGACATCCGGCTGCTCGAACGCCTGCTCACCGATCTCTCCGAACTCGACGGCCTCTCCTGGATCCGGGTTTCCTATCTGCAGCCAGCCGAGATGCGGAGCAGCCTGATCGATGTCATGACCAGCACACCGAAAGTCCTTCCGTACTTCGATCTCTCTTTTCAGCACGCTGCCTCCGGTATTCTGCGCCGGATGCGGCGCTTCGGTGACGCCGAATCGTTCCTCGCATTGATTCAGTCGATCCGACGGTTGGCGCCGGCCGCCGGAATCCGCAGCAACGTCATCTGCGGTTTTCCGGGAGAGACTGAGGCCGATGTCGATCTGCTCTGCGACTTTCTTGCCGCGGCGGAGCTGGATGCGGTTGGTGTCTTCGGCTATTCGGCTGAGGAGGGTACGCAGGCATGCCGGTTGGATGGACAGCACTCGATTGAGGAGATCGAGGTCCGCCGTACGCGTGTAGCAGATCTAGCCGACGAGCTGGTGAGCCAGCGAGCTGCATCCCGGGTGGGGGAACGTGTCCAGGTCCTGGTCGAGGACACCGATGAGGAGATCGTCGGCCGCGCGGCTCACCAGGGTCCCGAGATCGATGGCAATGTCTTCTTGATGACTTCTGACCGCTTAAGGCGTGGCGATCTTGTGGATGCTGTGGTGTGCGCCGGCGAAGGCGTCGATCTGTGGGCCACCGTGACTGACCGCCATCGCGGGCCCTCTGCAGGGCAGGAATTCGAGTCATCATGATCGACGACGCACATCGTGCAGAAGCCGGGCCTGACAAGCTCCGACCGAAACCCGATCCAGATGCCCTGGCGCCGAGTGAGACCCATCCCGTTGGGCCTATGGCCGAACCTGAGACAAGTCCGTGGAATCTGCCGAATGCGCTGACTGCGTTCCGCATCGTGTTGGTGCCGATCTTCGCGTGGATGCTGTTGGCCCATCCGCAACAACCATGGTGGCGTGTCCTGACTGCCGTGATCTTCAGCGTGGCGATCTTGACCGACTTGCTCGACGGTCACCTGGCGCGCAAGCACAACATCATTACCCGGTTCGGCAAGCTGGCCGACCCAATTGCAGACAAGGCGCTGACCGGCATGGCGTTCATCGGCCTGTCGATCATCGATGAGCTGCCGTGGTGGGTGACTGTCACGATCTTGGTCCGCGAGTGGGGCATCACCGCGCTGCGTTTCGTCGTACTCCGCTACGGGGTTATGGCAGCCGGTCGCGGCGGCAAGATCAAGACTGTGACTCAAGCGATTGCCGTGATCATGTACCTCCTGCCCCTGCCTGGGCCCGCGCACGTCGTCGCCATGATTGTCATGGCAGCGGCATGGGTGATCACAATGGCGACCGGCCTGGACTATGTGCGTGAAGCACTTCGGTTGCGACGTCGGGCCCGCGCCGGCTGATGAGGTCCGCGCTGGCCGCGAGGGTTCTCGTTGAGCTGACTCGTCGAGGTCAGACTCTGGCAAGTGCTGAGTCCCTGACTGGAGGAATGCTCGGAGCGCTGCTCACCGATGTACCGGGGGCATCAGCGAGTTATGTGGGTGGCGTTATCAGCTATGCGACCTCACTCAAGACGACCCTTGCCGGCGTCGACCCCGCCACGCTAGCCGAGCTTGGCCCGGTGGCAGCACGTACCGCTGCAGAGATGGCTCGTGGCGTGGCGAACCGCTGCAACGCCGATTGGGGATTGGCAACAACTGGGGTCGCCGGACCGGACGCACAAGACGGTCACCCGGTTGGTCAGGTCTTCATCGCTGTCAGCTACCACGCTGGCGAACTGCTACGCGTGAAGGAGCTCTGGCTGCAAGGCAATCGCGCCGAAATCCGTGAGCAGGCAGCAGCTGCTGGACTGGAGCTGCTGGCAGAAGCACTCGAACCGAATGGCGCCCCAGCAGAAGGTGTCGACGCGAGCTTCAGCTAGCCGTGTTCGATTGCTCGCTCCGCGCGCTGAGGCTGGCGCTGCTCTGGCCCGCTGCCTTCCTCGCTCGCTCGCAGCCAGCGGCCAATGCTGAAGGGCCGACCGCTAACCGAGGCTGGCTGCTCGCTCGCTCGTCCAAGACAGCGGCGCGCCAGCATGCTCAGACACGGCGGCGCGCGACGTGGATCGCTCTGGTGTTGTCACTGACGATGGGTACAGTTTCCATATGCGATCCGAGGAACTCCCGACGAAGCCGGTGCTGGTGCGCGAGCTCATCGGTGAGTCCCTCCGTGAAGAGCGCGTCTCCCAGGGAAAGACGCTGCGCGAGGTATCCCGCAAGGCTCGTGTCAGCCTCGGCTATCTCTCCGAGGTGGAGCGGGGCCAGAAGGAAGCCTCGAGCGAACTGCTTGCCGCCATCTGCGCGGCACTGGATCTGCCGCTCTCCGTGGTGCTCAACGTGGTCAGCGAAAAGATGGCCGTTTACGAAGGCGTGACAGCACTGCCCAGCATACGAGCCATGGCTCAGGCCGCCGCCTGAGGGCTGGCCGCCCATGCACCTAGGGATTCGGCCGCAGCCGTAAGCCTTGTGGGGTCATTCGGAAGCCGGCATCTTGCAGTGCTTCACTGACGCGCGCTGAGCCGAAGATGTGTGCTCCGTCGGCTCGCTCGACAGTCAGCTTCCCGAGTAGACCATCCTGGACCGACTTGGCAAGTGCTGCCGCCGCTGGCGCCAGCTTGGTGGCGTCTTCGCTGAAGGACAGCATCGTCTTGCCGCCGCGTTCCACATAGAAGATCACTGCGCCGTCCATCAACACCACCAGAGCTCCTGCCTTGCGGCCCGGTCGGTGGCCCTCGCGATCAGGCCACGGCAGAGCGGCGCCGTACGGGTTGGCCGGATCACAGGCTGCCAGCACCACGGCAGCGGATTCTGCTGATGCTCGCTGGTGACCGCGCAGTCGATCTACCGCTCCGGTGAGCGCGAACTGGGCTGCGCCTAAGCCTTCGACGAAGTAGCCGCGGCGACATTGGCCTGTCTCCTCGAGAGCACTGAGAGCTCGATAGGCGGCGCCGAAGCCGCCTTCAGCGTTCTCGGTGAGGACGCTGCCGCGGGTTACCACGCCATAGCGGTCGAGCAGAGCAAAAATGTCGGAGGCCAAGCGATCACCCGGTGATGATGAGGACCGCTGGATCAAAGACCAGCGACCCGCCGTCGTCGGCGTGATCATGCGCGGCGTACGAGCCGGGCGCCCCAGGCCTCCGCCTGCAAGCCGAATCCGATGGGTCCTGGGAGCTGGCCGGCTAGCTCTCCTGTGGGCTCCGCTGGCCGCCAGGCTACGAACAGGAGAAAACGTGTCAGCGGTCACCAATCCTGCCCAGACCAGCTCCCACAGGGCATCGACATAGTGAGAGCGGTCTGCGACTGCCAATCCCGACGGCAGTAAACCATCGAAAAACGATGCCCCCCGCTCGGCAAGGGCGGCCAGAATTTCCTGGCTGCGATATTGTTCCGGCTCCCCCCGCGCGGGATGCGGCTCCTGATCTGCGACGTACCAGCGCACCCATCCATCCGAATCACCGATGGGTCCATCCCCGACCCAATAGATTTCACCGGCCGCGGTCAGCTCGTCAAGCATCGAAGGCGTGTAGTTGGCCACGCGCGCCGGCAAGATCATCGACTCTACGGCACTGGCCGGCACGGGGTATCCCGACAGCTGTTCGATTGCCCCCAATACGGAATCGACACCCCGACTGCCTGAGCCGATGCCTTGCCACTGTGCCAGGAAGCGCGCAAAGGCGACTTGCTCGACCGGCTCGACGCCCTTACGCAGCAGTGCCAGCGTCCGTCTCTTGATCAACGCCAGCACCTGGCTGTGACAATACTGGCGACGTTCGTTGGCCGCCTCACCTGCCATCTCCAGGAATGACCCGGCGACCAACGTCCCAGACTTCACCAGCCCATCGCAGGCCGACTCAACGACCGCACGTCCCAATCCGTAGCGCTGGCCAATCGGGGAGATCACGAATGGTCCGTGGGTACGGGCCCAGCGCAGCACAAGATCATCAATGGGATGTTGCGCGATCTCGCTGAACGTTGCCGCAACTCCTGGTGGAATCGGTATCCCAAGTCCGTCGCGCAGTCGCGGTACATCCTCAGCGACCGCCAGCATCTCCGCACCAGCAATCCGAAGCTCGACCACCCGACGATCGTTGATGAGGGCGTCGACCGCCTCAGTGACGTCAAACCCTGGCGCAGCTCGGGCCGCCAGCTCGAGCCGGGTGAACGGTCCGGCAGTACGCAGCAGATCGAACGTCTGTTCCGGCGTTGTCACCTGTCTCTCCGCACTGAGACACTGCAGATCAGCCTCAATGCGGGCAATGACTTCGGAGTCAAGCAGCTGCTTGATGCCATCCTTGCCGAGCAGCTCCGCCAGCAGAGTTGCATCAAGGGAGAGTGCTGCCGCTTTCCGCTCCGCAAGCGGTACATCGCCCTCGTAGACGAATGCACCGACATAGCCGAACAGCAGCGAGCGGGCAAAGGGCGAAGGCTCCTTTGTCTCCACCTCGACAATGCGAACTGATCGCGAGGCGATCTGCCGCTGGACGTCGAGCAGACCGTCAAGATCGAAAACATCGTTCAGGCATTCCCGCATGGTCTCCAGGACGATCGGGAATTCCGGGTATTTAGCCGCAACCGTTAGCAATTGCGCCGAACGCATCCGCTGCTGCCACAATGGCGAACGAGACTTCGGGTCACGTCTGGGTAGCAGCAGTGCGCGGGCTGAATTTTCCCGAAATCGGGCCGCGAACAGGGCCGATGAGCCCACCTCGTCGGTAACCGCCGACTCGATGAGCTCCGGGTCGGACACCAGCAACTCAGCATTCGGCGGCTCGGATTCGGTGTCCGGGATTCGCAGCACTATGCCGTCGTTCGTTGCGGTCGCCTGTACTTCCATGCCGTAGCGATCCCGGGCGGCGTGCTCAATAGCAAGTGACCAAGGGCTTAGGACTCCCGTACCTAGGGGACAGTGCACGCAGACTCGCCAGTCGCCAAGCTCGTCACGGAATCGCTCGAAGACAACAGTTACATCGGTTGGTAGTGCGCCAGTAGTCGCCTGCTGCTCAGCCAGATAGGACACCAGATTACGAGCAGCAAATTCGTCTAGCCCGGCCTCGCGCAGTCGCACTGTGGCCGCCTCGGGTCGCATTGCGCCCACCTCACGGACGAACCTGCCGAACGCCCGTCCCAGTTCCAACGGTCGACCGGGTGCATCGCCCTTCCAGAACGGCAGGCGTCCTGGGGCGCCGGGAGCTGGGGAAACCAACACCTGATCGTGGGTGATCTGTTCCACGCGCCAGCTTGTCGTACCCAATGTGAAAACGTCGCCGACTCGAGTCTCGTAAACCATTTCCTCGTCGAGCTCGCCGACCCGACGGCCCGCTTGGTGCCGGCCGGACGCATTGCCTTCGCCGACAAGAAAAACGCCAAAGAGCCCGCGATCGGGAATCGTGCCGCCCGACGTCACGGCCAGCCGCTGAGCTCCCGGACGGGCCAGTAACACACCGGTGTCGCGATGCCAGACCAGACGCGGCCGGAGTTCGGCGAACTCCTCGCTCGGATAGCGCCCGCTCAGCATGTCGAGGACGGCATCAAACGCGCTGTACGGAAGCTCCCGGAAGCTGTGCGCCCGCCGCACCAAGGCGTACAGCTCGTCTACCTTGGTGTCCTCCACGGAGACGATCGCCACAATTTGCTGCGCGAGTACGTCCAGCGGATTGCGCAGCTCGGCGACTTCCTCAATCGCGCCCTGTCGCATGCGCTCAACGACGACGGCTGAGGCGATCAGATCTCCGCGGTGATTGGGAAAGAACACACCGTGAGACGTCGCTCCTACGTGATGGCCCGCGCGACCCACCCGTTGCAGTCCGCTGGCGACCGAAGGTGGCGCCTCGACTTGCACAACGACATCGACGGCGCCCATATCGATTCCAAGCTCCAATGACGAGGTCGCCACAACACAAGGCAGCCGCCCGGCCTTGAGGTCGTCCTCGATCTGGGCACGCTGTTCCTTGCTGACCGAGCCGTGATGGGCCCGGGCGATCACCGCACCGCTGCTGCCGTCGTGTCCTTTCGAGGCGCCAGACTGAGCCATGACCTGCGCTGGTGGAGGGAAGGTTTCGGTCAACTCTCCGAGACGTTCCGCGTGCAGATCATTCAGATGAGCGGTAAGCCGCTCCGCGAGCCGGCGGGAGTTGGCGAACACAATGCTGGAGCGATGGTTAGTGATCACGTCGAGAATGCGGTTCTCGACATGTGGCCAAATCGAGGGCGGCTTGGGCGGGGGCTGCTCGTCGTCGAGGTTTGATGGGCCACCGTGGGTGGGTGCCGAGGCGGTGGCACCCAGATCGCTCATGTCTTCAACCGGCACGACAATCGAAAGATCCCATAACTTGTCCGCGTGTGGTGCGACGACCTGCACCGGATGCGACCCGCCGAGAAAAGCTGCGACTCGCTCAGCTGGTCGTACAGTCGCAGACAGACCGATGCGCTGCAGCGGACGCGGTGCCGGCGAGGTAGGTCCATCGGACTCTGTCAGTGCTTCCAGGCGCTCGAGGGAGACTTCCAGGTGGGCGCCACGCTTGGTTCCGGCAAGGGCATGCACCTCGTCGACGATGACCGTCCGGACCGAGCGGAGGATGTCGCGGGCCGCAGACGTCAGCATCAAGAACAGCGACTCTGGCGTAGTGATCAGGATGTCGGGGGGCCGGCTGATGAGACTCCGCCGGTCTGCGGCCGATGTGTCACCAGAGCGAACACCGACTGTGACGCTGGGCGGTATTTGATTCAGTCGCAGGGCAGTCTGGGTGATGCCGGCAAGTGGCGCGCGTAGATTCCGTTCGACATCGACCGCCAGGGCCTTGAGTGGAGAGACATAGAGGACTCGGCAGCGCTGCTTCTGGTTGGGCTGTGGCGAACGCGTCAGATCGTCGAGGGCCCAAAGGAAGGCGGCAAGCGTCTTTCCCGAACCAGTTGGCGCGATGACCAGCGCATTGTCGCCACTGGAAATGGCTTGCCAGGCGCCTACCTGTGCGTCTGTCGGACGCGCGAAGACTTCCCGAAACCACGTCGCGGTAGCCAGGGAGAACACCGCCAGTGGATCGGCCGGCAGTACGTCTGCAGGCCCGGCATCAGCAGGCCCGGCATCAGCAGGCCCGGCATCAGCAGGCCGTGGATCAGCAGGCTGTGGATTAGCAGGCCGTGGATCAGCAGGCACGTTGTCTATCTTGCCCTCGCCGACTGACAGCTTTTGGCGACCGGATCTGTCGGACGATCTGCGCGGGCACAATGGCGGCTATGAAGGAGACCGAGCTCTGGGAGCGGCTACGGCTACACCTCGGTGCGGGATACTTCCGCGTCTGGGCGTCGGAATACAGCCTTGCTGCACTTGACCAGCGCACTGTTGTGCAGGCGCTGGCGGACGGAGTGCCGTGCAAGATCATCTGGCGGGCCGTGTGGGCGGCCTTGGAGCTCCCCGCACGGGACCGCTAGCAAGGTGGCTGAGCCACGTTCGGCTGCACCTTCGAAAGGGTTGGAGCTGTGTGTGCTGATCAGCCGGCTGGGTCGATGTGTTCCCAGCCCGGCGTGTCGAATACAGTTCGAACAGACGTTCGGTAGGTTATCCACCAGGCGTCGGATCGGTTATCCACAGAATTCCGTGCGACCGAACGATTGTCAGTGCTCGTCCTTAGGGTCACAGCGCAAGACTTTCAGACACACACATAGCGCCGGAGACTCAGAAATGTCTGATGGCGAGGGAAGGATCACGATGGCCACCCAAGATCGGCCCACCCATAATCGAGCTGCGGAAGATCGCGAGAAGGCACTCGAGGCAGCACTGGCGCAGATCGACAAGCAGTATGGAAAGGGATCGGTGATGCGCCTCGGTGAGGAGGTCCGGGCGCCAATCGAGGTCATTCCCACCGGCTCCATTGCCCTCGACATAGCTCTCGGTATCGGCGGGCTCCCTCGGGGTCGGGTGGTAGAGATCTACGGTCCGGAGTCGAGCGGCAAGACAACCGTGGCCCTGCATGCGATCGCCAACGCCCAAGCTGAGGGAGGTATCTGCGCATTCATCGATGCCGAGCATGCATTGGATCCTGATTATGCAGGGCGTCTCGGCGTAGATACAGATTCCCTTCTGGTCAGTCAGCCGGACAACGGCGAGCAGGCGCTGGAGATTGCCGACATGTTGATCCGCTCTGGTGCCTTATCCCTGATTGTGATCGACTCGGTCGCCGCACTGACACCTCGGGCTGAGATCGAGGGGGAGATGGGTGACAACCATGTCGGTCTTCAGGCACGGCTCATGAGTCAGGCCCTTCGGAAGATGACCAGTGCCTTGAGCGGCGCTGGCACGACAGCGATCTTCATCAATCAGCTTCGGGAGAAGATAGGAGTGATGTTTGGATCACCCGAGACCACAACGGGTGGTCGGGCGCTTAAGTTCTACTCGTCAGTGCGGCTGGATGTGCGGCGTATCGAGACGCTCAAAGACGGACAAGAAATGGTTGGCAACCGTACGCGGGTGAAGGTAGTCAAAAACAAAGTCGCGCCCCCATTCAAGCAAGCTGAGTTCGATATTCTTTATGGGCAAGGAATCAGTCGCGAAGGCAGTCTGATTGATTTGGGTGTGGACACCGGAATCATTCGTAAGGCTGGGGCTTGGTTTACTTACGATGCCGATCAATTGGGTCAGGGACGCGAGAACGCTCGCAGTTATCTGCGAAACAACCCTGATCTGGCTGATGAGTTGGAGAAGAAGATTAAGGAACGGATGGGCATCGGTCCGAAGATTGATCTACCCGCAGGCATCGATCCGGTGACCGGTGAGGTGGAGTTCTAGCCCAGTGCCGATCGACGCGCGAAGGTGGCTGCAACAGCACGGCGAAGTGCAACCAGCCACAACAGCTAATCCGTCCGATGTGGAACCATCTGATGATCACATGGACGCTGAATCAGTTGCCCGCAGCATTGCACTACGCAAACTGACGGCACGAGCGCATACCAGATACGAACTTGACCAAGCTCTTGAAGCTAAGAATGTCCCGCCAAGCGCCAAGGAGGCCGTACTCAATCGAATGCAGGACGTCGGACTCGTTGACGATGCATCGTTTGCAGTTGAGTGGGTCACTTCGCGCCAGCAGCGTCGGCATCTCTCCCGTAGGGCGCTCAGGCGTGAACTGCAGGCAAAAGGAGTAGAACGCAGCAACATCGACAGAGCACTCGATGAAGTCGACTTCAACTCAGAACTGATCACTGTTCGCGACTTAGTCGAGCGAAAACGAGCGACGATGAGCGGACTGCCGCGCGATGTGCAGTATCGGCGGTTGGCCGGAATACTCGGCCGACGTGGATTCGATACGGCTGCCACGATGCAAGTGTTGAACGAGGTGCTTGGGCGACCAACGGGGCAGTCACAGACCGAGCCAGAGTGAGATCTCACATATGTGCTTGACCAAGGCGATGGCCGGACATACTCTGCAAACACGAGGTATCTGCCAGCGCCTGAACGATATGACGAAAGCCCGGATCAAACACTGTTCCGGATGAGTTAACCAATGAAACAGTTTCTTTCGCGTCAAAAGGAGTTATTTGGGGGACCCGGCGTTCACTGATTGAACGTCGGTTATTTGATTTTAGCGTTGCGGATCCTCTTGAGTGCACGTGCAAGCGTGTAGACAGGAGCGCGACCGTGGGCGGGGTCTTTGAAGCACTTATAGTTGTCGGTCTTTTCTTACTCATCGCAGTTGTTGGGCTGGCCACATTGATCATGGCCCGACGTGGCCGCCATAGTACTGGCGTTTATCAGTCTGGAGCAGCCCAACCAGGGACAACCCAGGTAGGAACACCTCAATCGACTGGAACGGCGCTTCGGGCGCCCTCTGGAGCGACTTCGGATGCCCGTGCTGGTGGCGATGCTGATTCGTCTAGGAACGAGCAGCCAGGCTCGGAGTCTGAGGTTCAAGAACTACGCACTAAAGCCGAAAAGTTGCTTGCCTCGGCTCAGGCCGCCCGGGCTGAAGCCGCGGAAGAGTCACGGACTCGGCGCACTGAGCTTCGTGAGCAGCGGGCCGATCTGGAACGTCGTGAGCAACGCCTTTCTGATCGTGAGGAAAGACTCGACACTGACATACGAGGCCTAGAGGATAAAAGCAGGCAGTTGGAGGAACTGAAGAACGAGCTCAAGAACCAGAGACGGATGCTCGGGGAGCTGGAAGCGCAGCATCAGAGCACCCTCGAGCGCATCGCCGGCTTAACCGCCGAGCAGGCGAAGGCGGAGCTCGTCGCCTCAGTCGGGCACGATGCCAAGCGGCAGGCGGTTCTGCTTGCTCGCGATATCGAACGTCAGGCGGTTCGTGAAGCCGATACCAGGGCGCAGCAAATCATTGTCGGAGCCATCCAGCGTCTGGCGTCCGAGCTGACTTCAGAGTCCGTGGTTTCGGCGGTCCACCTCCCAGGCGATGACATGAAGGGCCGAATCATCGGTCGGGAAGGCCGCAATATCCGCGCGTTCGAGCAGGTCACCGGGGTGAACGTCATGATTGACGACACGCCGGAAGCGGTTCTGCTGTCCTGCTTCGATCCGGTTCGGCGGGAAACAGCCCGAATGACTCTGACCGAGCTCGTGGCTGACGGCCGAATCCACCCCGCTCGCATCGAGGAGGTGCATGAGCGGAGCAAGAGCCAGATCCAGGCACAGTGTTTGCGGGCGGCCGAGGACGCGATGGCCGAGGTTGGAATCTCAGATCTGCATCCAGCCCTGGTCCCGGTGCTGGGTACGCTGCGTTACCGCACCTCGTACGGGCAAAACGTGCTGAAACATCTCGTGGAGAGTGCCCACATCGCCGCACTTATGGCGGCCGAACTCGGCCTCGATGTCACCCATTGCAAGCGCGCCGCCTTCCTGCATGACATCGGCAAGGCACTCACACATGAGGTTGAGGGATCACACGCGATTGTCGGAGCTGATCTTGCGCGCAAGTACGGCGAACACGCGGATGTCGTGCATGCCATCGAGGCGCATCACAACGAGGTGGAAGTGCGCACGGTGGAAGCTGTCCTTGTTCAAGCGGCGGACGCGATCAGCGGTAGCCGACCGGGCGCGCGACGCGAGAGCATCGAGGCGTACGTTCAGCGGCTGGAGCGCCTGGAAGAGATCGCTGCCGCTCGCGAGGGGGTAGACAAGGTCTTCGCAATGCAGGCTGGCCGGGAGATCCGAGTCATGGTCGCTCCCGACGTGGTCGACGACATCGCGGCACAGGTCCTCGCTCGCGACATTGCCAAGCAGATCGAGGAAGAGCTCACCTACCCAGGCCAGATCAAGGTGACAGTGGTCCGGGAATCGCGAGCGACCGAGACGGCGCGCTAGTTCGGACCCGTTAGGTCGAGCCTGGTGCCGCCACAGCGCCACCAGGCGTGAGTGACGGGCTCATGAGAGGTCCGGTCTGCGGCACCCTCGGCCCTCGTCGCCGCGTCTGCAGCCGGCGTTCCAAGTAATGAGCGAGCCGCGTCAACAGATAGTTGATGATGATGAAGATAGCGGCCACCACCATGAACGTCGGAATGATGTTTCCTTCGAGCGAGGCCAGGGTTTGGCCGCTACGAACCAGTTCTGGATACAAAATCAGGAAACCCAGTGCAGAGTCCTTCAAGATCACAACAAGCTGGCTGACGATAGAGGGCAGCATTATGGTTATGGCCTGGGGCAGCAGCACAAGGCGCAGCGTTGCAAACGGTGTAAGTCCAATGGCCAGCCCGGCCTCCCGCTGACCTCTCGGCAGCGATCCGACTCCAGAGCGGATGAGCTCAGCGATAACGCAGGAGTTGTAGAACGTAAGTCCTGCGATCACGCCGAGCAGCGGAAGAGCCTCTCCGGAGATCTGGAAGCCGAAGAGGAAGACGTAATAGGCGAAGAGCATCATCATCAGCACGGGAACCGCGCGAAAGAATTCCACAAAGACGCCGCAGGCCCAGCGAACCGGAGCCCTCTCGGACAGTCGCCCCATTCCCAGCAAGATTCCGCAGATGATCGCCAGAATCACCGAGAAGAAGGCGGCGACCAGAGTTGCCCTGAGGCCAGGTAATAGATACGACGTCCAGGTCACCGGATCGAGAAACGGGCTCCATTTGGCTGCTGTGAACTGGCCTTTTGCCGCCAGAGCGCTGACTACCAGGTAGAGCAGCGCAAGTATGCCGAGACTGCCAACTACGGCTATGACCAGATGGCGGCGACGCGCTCGCGGCCCAGGAGCATCGAACAGCACACTCGCTCCGGCGCTCATCGCTTCACCGCCAGTCGTCGCGACAGCGTAGTGAAAAGAACTCCGACGGGAAGTGTCAAGATCACGAATCCCGTCGCCATGATGACGAAGATCGCGTAGATCAAGTCAGGACGGAACTCGATCATTCCCTTCATCAGGTACGACGCTTCAGCCACACCGATGGTGGCCACCACGGTGGTGTTCTTGGTGAGCGCGATGAGCACGTTACCCAGGGGCGCGATGGCGGCGCGAAAGGCTTGAGGCAGCACCACATTGGATAGCGTTGCGCCAAAGCCGAGGCCGATGGCCCTGGCAGCTTCGGCCTGGCCCTTCGGCACGCTGTTGATGCCGCTGCGCAAAGCCTCGGCGATGAAGGCGGCGTGGTAGATCGCAAGCCCCAAGACCCCCCAGCGGAAGTTCTGCACATCGATGGGCGAATCTTGTGGCCCGATCCGATACTGCAGGGTGATGTAGAACCCGAAGGCACAGAAGAAAACGATCAACGTAAGAGGCGTGTTGCGGATCAGCGTGACGTACGCAGTGCCGAACGATCTGAATACCGCCACTGGCGACACCCGCATAATCGCGACGACAGTGCCGATCAGCAGAGCCCCAATGGCCGCCGCGACGGTGAGTTTGATTGTCATCCAGAACGCGGCGGGCACGTTGTATTCGGCTAAGAGCTCCGACAGACCACTGAGCATTCAACGCACCTTCTGGCACCCGGGGCCGGCATCGTGCCGGCCCGCATGCACACGTTCGAGGACGCCCTACGCCGCGCCGCAGGGATCGGGCTTGGGTGGGTTCGTCGAGGTGTCGACCTTGAACCCCGAGGGACCGACATTGGCGTCGACCGCCTTCTGCCAGGATCCGTCAGACACCATCTTCTCGAGTGCCGTGTTGACCTTTCCGCACAGCTCGGTGTCGCCCTTCTTCAGACCAACGCCGTACCGCTCGGTCGAGAACGGCTTACCGACAACCTTGAGCTTGCCCGCGTATTGCGGCTGTGCAGCGAAGCCGGCCAAGATCACGTTGTCGGTAGTCACCGCATCTACGGTCCCGCCGACCAGCGCCTCCACGCACTTGGAGTAAGTGTCTTGCTCGAACAGCTTCACCGTGGTCGCATATTCCTTCTTGATCTTCTCCGCCGGAGTCGAGCCAGTGACTGAGCACAGGGTCTTGCCGTTCATTGTCTCTGGTCCGGTGATGTCGCTGTTATCAGCAGACACCAGCAGGTCCTGACCAGCGATGAAGTAAGGCCCGGCGAAGGACACCTTCTCTTTGCGCGCGTCGGTGATCGAGTACGTCGCGAAGATCAATGCGACCTGGCCGCCCTGAATAGCAGTTTCACGCTGGGCCGAGGGAGTCTCCTTGAAGATCACTTTGTCGCCCTCGAAGCCAAGTTCCTTGGCGACGTATCTCGCGACGTCTACGTCCAAGCCCTTGAAATCCTCGCCGACTTTCTGGCCGAGCCCCGGCTGGTCGTACTTGATGCCAATCGTGAGGGTGTCGCCCGTGGCGCTTCCGGCGCCACCGCCACCACCACACGAAGCCATAGTGAGCGCCAACGCCGATCCCGCCGCTGCGGCGACGATCTTCTTGCTGATGTTCATTGCCTTATTTCTCCTTGTGTTGTGCGGCCCGAGCTTGCCGGACACGGATCTTGGCTGATGACCGGTCTGGCTTCATTCGGTAGCGAATGACCGGTGCGGATGAGAGGTAGCGGCACTACGTCGCTGAGTTAATGGGTCAAGATCTTGCTCAGGAAGTCTTTGGCTCGCGCACTTTGCGCGTTTGTGAAAAAGGATTCTGGATCAGCCTCCTCGACGATCTGGCCCTCATCCATAAAGACGACCCGATTGGCGGCCTTCCGTGCGAAGCCCATCTCATGGGTCACCACGATCATGGTCATGCCTTGGCGGGCAAGGGAGACCATGACGTCCAGCACTTCGTTCACCATTTCGGGGTCCAATGCTGACGTCGGCTCGTCAAACAAGATCACTTTGGGATCCATGGCGAGTGCCCGGGCAATCGCCGCCCGCTGTTGCTGGCCGCCTGAGAGCTGCGCCGGATACTTCTCAGCCTGCGAGTCGACTCCAACTCTCCTGAGCAGCTCCATGCCGCGCTTCTTGGCCTCCGCGGCATGCGTTTTACGCACCTTGATCGGACCCAGCGTGACGTTGTCCAAGACGGTCTTGTGGGAAAAGAGATTGAACGATTGGAACACCATCCCGACATCGGCACGCAAGCGAGCCAGTGCCTTGCCCTCCTCGGGAAGGTGCTGACCGTCGATGGTGATGCTGCCCGACTCGATCATTTCCAGCCGGTTGATCACCCGGCACAATGTCGACTTGCCTGATCCTGAAGGGCCTAGGACGACGACGACCTCACCCTTGCGCACAGTGAGATTGATCTTCTGAAGCACATAGAGATCTCCGAAGTGCTTATCAACGTCACTGAGCACCACCAAGGGGCTGCCGAGATGGTCTGGCGCCACCGACGGACCTGTGGTCGGATCCGGAATAGGTTCGGCCTCGGGTGACGCCTGAGTGCCTGCCTCCTCTGACGAGAGTTCGGACTTCGCCATGGCCCGACCCTAGACGACTGGTCGGCGAAAAAGCATGCAATACGTGTGGATTTTCGGTTACGACCGTAAGTTCTTTGCGCTACTGAGACGTATTGCAAGGCTATCTATTGGAGATTCCCCACTCGCCCACGAAGGTCTCACCGGCGCCCAGTACGCGCAAGTCGTGGTGGGTCGGGCCCAGGTTGAATGCATCCGGGCCGCACGTCATGGGCTCGACGGCGATGGATGACTGACGACTCGGCCCGCCGGTAAAGACTTGCACCCAGTGCATCGCCTCGTCGCCCCACAGCTCCACACTTCGTTCGCCGAGGACGAGTACGACCCGCCAGCGGCCGTCGGATCCACGGTGTAGGTCGGTCAGGGCTGTATCGAGATTCACCGATCCCAGCACAGGGCCTCCGCGCAGGTCATAGGCGGTCCCCGCAACCGAGGAGATCCTGACCGGAAGCAGCCGGTCGTCGACCTCCAGATAGGACGCAGCAGGCACAGTGAGCGCCACGTCATCGACTATTGACTCACCGACGGTCAGGTAGGGATGTGCTCCATACCCGAAGGGCAAGTCTTCAGTGCCGATGTTGGTCGCTTCTACTCTTACGGTCAGGCCTTGGGCGCCGAGCCGATGAGTGATCGTCGCCTCCAAAGTGCCAGGCCAGCCATGCTGTGGGTAGATACGCACCCGATTGGTAACCGCGTCGGCTTGCTTATCGATCAGGACCCAGGGGAGGTAAGTGACAAGTCCGTGAATTGCGTTGTGCCGATCCGGCTCACTCAATGCCAGTTGCTGGCTGACTCCGTTGAAGACGTAGCGACCGTCTCGAACCCGGTTCGGCCAGGGAATCAGGTTCTGCCCGCGACCGGCGCTGCTTGGCTCCGCTATATCGAAGCCGCGCACCACATCGCGGCCGTCGACTGAGAAGCTGCGGAGCGTCGCGCCAACCTCGGTGACAACCGCACGCTGGGTACCGAAGATGATTTCGTACTGTTCACCGGTGGGAGCGGTATTCACGGATTGGCACTTTATCGTCAAGGGGATCTGACTATTACTCTTGGTCTGCTATGTCGGCAGTGAAAGAGACGCACCCATCCGCTCGTCCGCGCACGTATCAGATTCGCACATACGGCTGCCAGATGAACGTGCACGATTCCGAGCGGCTCGCCGGCCTGCTCGAAGAGGCGGGCTACCTCAGATCTGCCGAACACGCGCTGCCTGACGTCGTGGTTTTCAACACCTGCGCGGTGCGTGAGAACGCCGACAATCGACTGTACGGGAGCCTCGGCAATCTGTTGCCGGCCAAGAAGGCACGGCCCGGCATGCAAATCGCCGTCGGCGGTTGCCTAGCGCAGAAGGACAAACACACCATTCTCGACCGGGCGCCCTGGGTGGATGTGGTGTTTGGCACGCACAACATCGGCTCGTTGCCCGTACTGCTGGAACGCGCCCGAATTGAGCACGAGGCGCAGGTTGAGATCAAAGAAGCTTTAGAGACCTTCCCGTCAAATCTGCCGACTCGGCGAGATTCGGCGTACGCGGCCTGGGTGTCCATCAGCGTCGGTTGCAACAACACCTGCACCTTCTGCATCGTGCCGGCGCTACGAGGTCGAGAGACCGACCGCAGACCAGGTGACATCCTCGCCGAGATCAGAGCCTTGGTAGCCGAGGGCGTTCAAGAGGTGACGCTGCTCGGTCAGAACGTGAACGCGTACGGCGTGGAGTTCGGTGACCGGCAGGCATTTGCCAAGCTGCTCCGCGCCTGCGGTCAGATCGACGGTCTGGAACGGGTCCGCTTCACCTCGCCTCATCCGAAGGACTTCACCGACGACGTCATTGCGGCGATGTCCGAAACTGGCAATGTCATGCCGCAACTGCATATGCCACTGCAGTCCGGATCCGATGCCGTGCTGCGGGCGATGCGCCGCTCGTATCGCAGCGAACGCTATCTGGGCATCATCGACAAGGTGCGTGCCGCGATGCCAGAGGCCGCCATTACCAGCGACATCATTGTCGGCTTTCCAGGAGAGACCGAGCAGGACTTCCAGGCAACCCTCGACGTGGTCGCGGCTGCGCGATTCGCATCGGCCTTCACGTTCCAGTACTCCATCCGCCCAGGAACACCGGCGGCGACGATGGCTAATCAAATTCCAAAGCCAGTGGTCCAGGAGCGCTATGACCGCCTGGTAGAGCTGGTCGGTCACGTCGCTATGGAGGAGAACCTCGAGCAGGTCGGGCGGAAGGTTGAGGTGATGTTCGCCGACGGCGAGGGCCGTAAGGATGCAGTGACCCATCGGATGTCCGGCAGGGCACGTGACAACCGCCTCGTCCACGTCTCGGTCCCTGAGGCGCCGCCAGAGCGTCCACGGCCTGGCGACATGGCCGAGGTGATCATCAGTTACGCCGCGCCACACTATCTCAACGCTGATGCCGGACTCGTCGCCCTGCGCCGCACCCGTGGCGGCGACGCCTGGCAAGCCGGCCGATCGGCATCGGAACCTTCTCCTCGTGGAGCAATCAATCTCGGCATGCCGGCCGTCGGCGTCCCTGCTATCGTGCAGGCCGCCGAAACCTGCGCCGTGCACTAACCGAGTTGCTGGAGGATCTGCGACATGCCCGCCGAACGATTTGTCGAGCAACTCAACGTTCAGATCGGGCAAGAATTCGCCGCACATCAGCAGTACGTGGCATGCGCCGTCTACTACGACGCCCTCACGATGCCGCAGATGGCCAGCTTCTTCTATGTCCAGGCGCTCGAGGAGCGAGACCACGCGATGATGATGATCAAGTATCTGATCGATCAGGATGCTCCGGTCGTCGTTCCCGGAGTGAAGGCTCCGCAGGTCGACTTCCCTGATATTGTCGCGCCCGTCGAACTCGCGCTCGAGCAGGAGCGCCGCGTCACGGCACAGATCAACGAGCTGACGAAAACCGCACGCGAGGAGAACGACTTCGCTTCGGACCAGTTCATGCAGTGGTTTATCAAGGAGCAAGTCGAGGAAGTTGCCACGATGAGCGATCTTGTTGCCGTAGCACGACGGTCACAGAACAACGTCGAGGCTATTGAGGAGTACGTCCAGCGCGAGCAGAAGCGACAGTCAGTCGATCCGACTGCTCCTGAAATCGCTGGCGGTTAGGTCACCACGCGCTGGCAATTCGGGGCCCTGTCAATTCGGTGGCGCTAGGCAAACTCAATGCTTACGCAGGCTGCTCCGGCTGATCGTCTGTAAGGCCGCCGAGCTTGTCCTTTGCCATCTCCTGGCCTTGGTCGACCTGCTCGGCGTACTTGCTCTCGGTCCTCTCGTCGGCCATATCGCCGGCCTTGTCAACGCCGGCGTCGACCTTGTCCTGCTGCCCGCTCATAGCGTCCTTCGCCTTGTCGAAGATGCCCATCAGTGCCACCTCTCAGGAAAATAGACCAACGTCCTTTCTACTCCAGGCTCCGAAAATTGTCGACGGATTGCCTTTGCCGCAATACATGCTGAGCCAAACTTTGAACGTGACCGTCGTACTGGTTGGCCCAACTGCTGCCGGGAAATCGCAATTGGGTGCCGAACTGGTTAGGCATTATCGAGCGGAAAACAAGCCGGCGGAGATCGTGAATGCGGATTCGATGCTGGTTTATCGCGGTATGGACATCGGTACGGCGAAGCCTTCAGCCTCTGAGCGCGCCGAAATACGCCATCACATGATCGACCTGCTGGAGGTAAGGGAAACCTGGACTGTCGCGGAGTTTCAGCAGGCCGCACGAGCGGTGATTGCTGACTGCCAAACACGAAACGTCGTGCCGATCCTGGTGGGCGGATCCGCGTTGTACGTACGAGCCGTCATCGATGATTTCGAGTTTCCGGGGACCGATCCGGCGCTGCGAGCTCGGCTGGAGGGTGACCTCGCAACACTGGGCGCGGAGCGGCTGCACCAAAGATTGAGCGATGTGGATCCCACGGCGGCAGCGCGCATTCTCCCTGGTAACACCCGACGTATCGTTCGTGCGCTGGAGGTCATCGAGTTGACCGGGCGGCCGTTCTCGGCTCTGTTGCCGGAGCATCATTACCGGCTTCACGACGTTGTGCAGATCGGTCTGGCCATCGACCGGACCGCCTTGGACGTTCGGATTGCAGCGCGTGTGGAAGCGATGTGGAACGCGGGGTTCGTCGACGAAGTCCGCCGACTCGCCGGCGCCGGTCTGCGGGAAAGCATGACCGCATCCCGCGCCCTTGGCTATCGGCAGGTGCTGCGCTATCTGGACGGGGAGATCAGGGAGGCCCAAGCACGAGAGCTCACCATCGGCGCAACGCGGAAGTTCGCTCGCCGCCAGGACTCATGGTTCCGGAAGGACGCGCGGATCCACTGGTTGTCCTATGACCGTCCAGATTTGGTCTCGGCTGCGTACGCTGTGGCGGGACCGACCGGAATTGGTGCCGCGCCAGCTGGCCTTGGGCCTCCACCTGGGATGAAAGACTGAGCGTCATGCGCAGCTGGTCGTTCGCCAAAGGGCACGGCACTGAGAACGACTTCGTTGTGCTGCTCGATCGCAAGTCGATGCTCGACGTCGGTGCAGCCGAAGTGCGCTTCATCTGCGACCGCCGAGCGGGCATCGGCGCCGATGGCCTGCTCCGGGCGGTGCTCGCCAAGCACATCGAGAGCTGGGATGGCGACGGTCGGCTGTGGTTCATGGATTACCGCAACGCCGATGGATCGATTGCAGAGATGTGCGGAAACGGCATCCGGGTCTTCGTCCGCTTCCTGCTCGAGCAGGACCTGACCAGTGGGCCGATCGTCAACATTGCTACCCGAAGTGGTCTCAAGGTGGCGACTGCGTTGCCAGACGGCAGGATTCGAGTCTCCATGGGGCCCGTCACGACGCGAGATCGCTGGGTCGTTGTCACCACCGCTGATGGAGCTGAGTTCAAAGCGCTGAGGGCAGATGTGGGCAACCCTCATGCTGTGAGCTTTGTGGATCACCTTGATGGGCTGTCCCTCCATACCACCCCCCACTGGGATCCGGCAGAGGAGTTTCCGCAGGGCGTCAACCTCGAATTCGTACGCCACAACGGCCCACAGCACATCGCTATGCGCGTGTATGAACGGGGAGTCGGCGAAACCCGCTCGTGCGGAACTGGTACGGTCGCTGCCGCAGCGGTGGCACGGGCCCATGCTCAGGATCACACCCCATTGCCGGTGATCTATCGTGTCGACGTACCCGGCGGCACTGTTGAGGTTGAGCTGACCAGCGATGAGGCCTACCTGACCGGGCCGGCGGTTTTGGTAGCACGGGGCGAGCTCACAGTGCCTGACCGCGCCGTCCTGGAAGCTCACATTCCCATCTCCGCCGGAAGTGCTGCAGCCGGGCCGGTCTAGCAAACAGAGGAGCCGCCACATGTCCGTTCTCGATGCCTTTTCACTGTCCGGAAAGGTCTCCGTCGTAACCGGCGCCAATCGAGGCATTGGTCGCGCACTTGTCACAGCCTTGGCTGAGGCCGGTAGCGATGTGGTCCTTTTGGTGCGAGACACCGGCGGATCAGCGGAGGTGACCGCCGAGCTGGAGCGACTTGGGATCAGTGCCATCGCGGTGGCTGCCGACGTCACCGAAGCCGATCAGGTGCGGCGGGCCGTCGGGGAGATCATGGACGGACTTGGCAAGGTTGATGTGCTGGTAAACAACGCCGGCGCATGTATTCACCGGCCATCCCTTGAGGTCACCGAGGAAGAGTGGCAGCTCGTGATGGACGTCAACGTCAACGGCGTTTGGCACTGCTCGCAAGAGTTCGGCCGGCAGATGGTGGCGCAACACAGTGGCGCCATCATCAACATCGGCTCCATCTCCGCCAACATCGTCAACCGACCGCAGTGGCAACCCGCTTACAACGCGTCAAAAGCTGCGGTTCACCAGCTCACCAAGTCGCTGGCCGCAGAATGGGCACCGTACGGCGTACGGGTAAACGCCCTGGCACCCGGCTACATCAAGAGCGAGATGGCTCCAGTCGACAAGCCAGAATTCAAGCGCCACTGGATCGATGACGCGCCGATGCGGCGGTATGCAATGCCGTCAGAACTAGGTCCCAGCGTGGTCTACCTTGCCTCGGATGCGTCCTCGTTCATGACCGGCACGGTCCTGGTCATCGACGGTGGCTACACGCTTTTTTAAGCCGTGCCAAGCGTCATAGTCAGGCCGATCAGCGAGACCACGACAAAAACGCTTCGCGACGACTTGTCGCGCCGTGAGATTCTGGTTGGGACATGACAGCTTCGCAACCAGACCCACAGTTTCAGCCCACATCAGATGACGAGCTGCTCATCGAGCGGCTCGAACCACCAGCAACCGATGAAGCCCGTTACGACGGAGACCAGCAGGCCCTGGAGGATCGGCTGTCGCTGCGTCGCGTGGCAGGCATGTCCACCGAGCTCGCCGACGTCAGCGAGGTCGAATACCGCCAGCTTCGGTTGGAGCGGGTGGTTCTGGTCAGCGTATGGACCGCTGGCAGCGAAGTAAGTGCCGCGAACTCGCTCGCCGAACTCAAGCTGTTGGCGGAAACCGCTGGGTCGCAAGTGTTAGAAGGCCTGATCCAGCGCCGAGAGCGACCGGATCCGTCGACCTACATTGGCCGCGGTAAGGTCGCCGAGTTGCGTGATGTGGTGGTGGCCACCGGCGCTGACACGGTGATCTGCGACGGCGAACTGACACTCGCCCAGCTGCGGAATCTCGAGGATCGCGTCGGAGTCAAGGTCATTGATCGAACGGCACTGATCCTCGACATTTTCGCCGCTCACGCCAAGAGCGCTGAGGGCAAGGCGCAGGTCGAACTCGCGCAACTGCAGTACCTGAAGCAGCGGCTGCGTGGTTGGGGCGGCAATCTGTCCAGACAGGTGGGCGGTCGCGCCAGCGGCGGGATCGGTATTGGCGGTCGTGGTCCGGGCGAGACAAAGCTGGAAACCGATCGGCGCCGTATCAACGGCCGCATTGCGAAGCTGCGAGCTGCGCTGCGTGAGATGGACACCACCCGGGAAACCAAGCGCGCGGAACGTCGCCGTCACGAGGTCCCGTCGGTGGCCATCGTCGGGTACACCAATTCAGGCAAGTCCAGCCTGCTCAATCGGCTCACTGGCGCTGGTGTGCTGGTCGATGACGCCCTCTTTGCGACGCTCGATCCGACGACTCGCCGGGCCGCTGCAGCGGACGGCAGGCTGTACACGTTGACCGACACGGTTGGCTTCGTACGCCATCTGCCGCATGACCTGGTCGAAGCATTTGCCTCGACTTTGGAGGAGTCGGCGCTTGCGGATCTCTTGATGCACGTCGTGGATGGGTCGGGCTCGGATCCGATTGGTCAGATTGCCGCCGTGCGAGGAGTCTTGAGCGACATTGGCGCCGGCGATATTCGGGAACTGATCGTGATCAACAAGATCGACCGTGCGCCAGCCGAAACGCTGAGCATGCTGCACGGCGCCTATCCCGACGCTGTATTCGTCTCCGCGCGTACCGGAGAGGGAATCGACAAGCTCCGTGCGACCATCGAATCTTCGCTGCCCCGGCCGGAGATCGAGATTCGCGCGCTTGTTCCGTATGAGCGTGGTGATCTGGTCAACCGCATTCACCAGACTGGCGAGTTTTTGACCACAGAACACCTGGCAGACGGCACGCTTGTCACCGCTCGGGTAAGCCCATCGCTTGCTGCCGAACTCGCCCCGTACGAGCTCGTGAGTAGTGCATCACTGAGGCGCGCATAAACGATGCGGGCTGGTTGCCCCAACTGTGATGCCAGCCGAGATTAGAGTTCTGCGGTGACCGCAACAACCAAGGCCGTTGGTCTGGAGGCGGAGCACCGCGATGTTCTCGCCGCCGCGGTCAAGGCGATCGGCGGCACCCATCGAGCTGGTCAAGTCCAGATGGCTGATGCCATCGCCGAGAGCTTGACAGCAGGACATCATCTACTGGTCCAGGCAGGCACCGGAACCGGGAAATCACTGGGCTATCTCGCTCCTGCGCTGCTCTGGCTGATTCGGCATCCAGGCGAACGCATTGTTGTGGCGACCGCAACCCTGGCATTGCAGGCCCAACTGGCCAACAACGACATTCCCGCAGCACTTGATGCAGTTGAGTCGGTTACCGGGCGACGCCCGCGGCACGCGATCCTCAAGGGTCGCACCAACTACGCCTGCATGCTGCGGGTGCGCGAGGTCACTGCGGAAGATCAGGGGGCGCTGATTCCAGCAGACGATCTCATCGAAACCATCAAAGCGTCCGCGCAGAGTACGCCGGAGTCTGTCCTTGGCGCGGAGGTTCTGGCGCTGCGCGCCTGGGCAGAGGATCAGGCGGTAGAGGGCGCGCTGGCCGATCGCGACGACGCGCCGCCCCACACCGACCGAGCGTGGTCGCAGGTCTCCATTCCAGTTCGGGAATGCCTGGGTGTGCAGCGCTGCCCTTATGGAGCGGAATGTTTCGTTGAAGGCTCACGAGACGCGGCGCGAGCGGCTGATCTCGTTGTCACCAATCACGCACTTCTTGCCATCAACGCCATGCACGGGGGAACGGCGCTGCCCGAGCACAAGGCGGTGATCATCGATGAGGCGCACGAGCTGGTATCCCGGGTCACTGGTGCCGCATCGGCAGAGTTGAGTCCGCAGATGATCGAGCGTGCCGCTCGTCGCGCCCAGATCCATGCCGAAGATGAGGCCACCGAAGATCTCCTGGAGTCGGCTAGGACATTACGCATAGCGTTAGACGCCGCGCCGCTGGAGCGGGTGGAGGATCCAGATAGCTCGTTCGTCGCCGCGTGCGAGACGGTACGGAACTCAGCCCGGGCTGTGATCACCGCATTGAGCAGCGGAGATAACCAAGCTCCTGACAGACGGCAGACTGCAGCCGCGGTCAAAGAGATCTTCGACATCGCGGAACGGATGGCCGCGCTCGGCAAACACGACGTGGTGTGGGTGGCCGACCGTGAACGGTTCGGGTGCGAAGCGCGAGTCTCACCGCTGTCGGTGGCGGGACTGATCAGGTCGCGTATCTTCGGCGAACACACCACCGTATTGACGTCCGCGACACTCAAGCTGGGCGGTGACTTCACCCCGATTGCGAGCAGCGTCGGAATGAAGGAAGAGGAGCGCGTTGATTCCTCGCAGCTGCGGAATGATCGAGAGGAAGACGAAGCCACTGCGAATGATCATGAAGACGGCGTCGCTCGCTGGCGAGGACTGGACGTGGGCTCGCCGTTCGAGTATCGCCGACAGGGCATCTTGTACATCGCACGCTTTTTGTCCCCGCCAGGTCGGGACGGTTTGTCTGAGGCCGCCCTGGCCGAGATCGCCAAGCTGGTGGAGGCATCCGATGGCCGAGCGCTCGGGTTGTTTTCTTCGCGCAAGGCTGCCGAGGTTGCCGCGGTCTTTACCCGTAAGCAGCTGCCGAACTTGACGATCCTGTGCCAGGGGGATGCGCAGCTACCTGAGCTCACCAGGCGATTCATCGCAGAAGAGCGAGCGAGCCTGTTCGGCACGTTGTCGCTGTGGCAAGGAGTCGATGTGCCGGGTGCCACCTGCCAGCTTGTGATCATCGATCGCATCCCTTTCCCTCGCCCCGATGAGCCGTTGACGGTGGCGCGCCAGCGTGCCGTCGCCGAGGCAGGCGGCAACGGATTTATGAGAATCGCCGCAAGCCATGCCGCGCTACTGCTGGCGCAGGGCTCCGGCCGGCTGATCCGTCGCTTGACGGATAGGGGAGTGGTTGCCGTACTCGATCCGCGTCTGGTCACCGCGCGGTATGGCACCTTCCTCAAGGCCTCCATGCCGGACATGTGGCAGACGACTGACCGGCAGGTGGCAGTTCAAGCGCTACGGCGCCTCTCCCGCCAATCATGATCATCTAGGTTCTGCGAGCTGCCGCCACCAAATCCATAGCTGGCAAAGGTGTGGTTCGTCTGGCACGCTTGCGCTATGGAGCACACGTACGATTTCGACCTGGCGGTCATCGGTTCGGGTCCTGGCGGCCAGAAGGCTGCGATCATGGCGGCCAAGCTCGGCCATAAGGTGTGCATTGTCGACACCAAGGGGATGGTCGGGGGCGTCTGCGTCAACACTGGCACCATCCCGTCTAAGACCTTGCGTGAGGCCGTCCTCTACCTCACGGGCATGCAGCTTCGTGACCTGTACGGGGCTAGTTACCGAGTCAAGGAAGAGATCACCATCTCCGACCTGCTTGCCCGGCTGCAGCACGTGGTCGGTCGCGAGACGGAGGTAATCCGTTCGCAGCTGATGCGCAACCACATCGAATTGGTGCCGGGAACTGCGAGCTTCCTCGACCCGCACACGCTTACCGTTGAGATCGAAGGCGTGGGAGCACTCCGCACCCTAACCGCGAACTACGTCGTCATCGCAACTGGTACGACGCCTGCCCATCCGTCGAACGTCGACTTCGACAGCCTGCGTGTCCTCGATTCGGATCAGATTCTCACGTTGGACACCGTGCCGGGCTCCTTGGTGGTGGTCGGTGCCGGCGTCATCGGCGTGGAGTACGCGTCAATGTTCGCTGCGTTAGGCAGCCGCGTCACGTTGGTGGAGAAGCGTGACAACATGCTCGACTTCTGCGATCCCGAAATCGTTGAATCCTTGAAGTTCCATCTACGTGATCACACCATGTCCTTCCGTTTCGGTGAGGAGGTCTCCTCGGTAGAGAGCTCCGGACGGGGCACCATCACGACTCTCGCTTCCGGGAAGAAGATCGCTGCCGAGGTCGTCATGCACTCCGCAGGTCGGCAAGGCAACACGGCAAACTTGGGCCTCGACCTTGCGGGGCTTAAGACCGATCATCGGGGACGGCTCGTAGTGAACTCGAACTATCAGACAGAGGTGCCACATATCTACGCGGTCGGTGATGTGATCGGCTTCCCTGCCCTGGCCTCAACCTCGATGGACCAGGGCCGCCTTGCTGCGGCACACGCGTTCAATGAGCCAGCCAATGAGCTCCGAAGTCTGCAGCCGATCGGCATCTACACGATTCCGGAGATCTCGTTCTGCGGTAAGACTGAAGGAGAATTGACTCGTGAGTCGGTTCCCTTCGAGGTCGGCATATCCCGCTACCGCGAGCTGGCGCGCGGCCAAATCATCGGGGATTCCTACGGCATGTTGAAGTTAATCGTGCATGCCGACACCCGCGAGATCTTAGGCGTGCACGTCTTCGGCAGTAACGCCACCGAGCTCATACACATCGGCCAGGCGATCATGGGATGTGGTGGAACGGTCGACTACCTCGTTGACACGGTCTTGAACTACCCAACGTTGTCAGAGGCGTACAAGGTCGCAGCCCTCGACGTCACCAACAAGCTTCGTGCTGTTGCCCGCTTCACGATGGAGATGGCGACCTCCGAACCCAGCATGCTCTAGCGGCATGCACAGGTTTCCTGCGTCAGACCCGGCGCAGTACCGCGACGACCTTTCCCAAGATTGTGGCGTGATTTCCATCAATGGGGTCGTACGCGGAATTGTGCGGCATCAGCCACACCTGGCTGCCGGTTCGCTTGAAGGTCTTCACGGTCGCTTCGTCGTCGAGCAATGCCGCGACAATGTCACCGTTGTTCGCCGTCGGTTGCTGCCGGACAACGACCCAGTCGCCATCGCAGATTGCCGCTTCGATCATGGAATCACCGCGCACGGCCAGCAAGAACATTGTGCCTTCGCCGACCAGTTGACGAGGTAGCGCGAAGACATCCTCGATGCTCTGTTCGGCGAGGATCGGTCCACCCGCGGCGATACGTCCCAGTACCGGAACATGAACGGGCTGGGGGAAAGCATCCCCAACACCGGTGTCATCATCGCTGCTGGTCCGATCGGAGAGCGAAAGCTGTCGGCCGGCCGCGCGAGGTTCGCCTGGCAGCAACACCTCCAACGCTCGGGGCCGATTCGGGTCGCGGCGCAAGAACCCCTTGGCTTCGAGCATCTTGAGCTGGTGCGCCACACTCGATGACGATGCCAGGCCCACAGCATCACCCATCTCTCGGATGCTTGGCGGATATCCGCGCCTCTCAACCGTGTCCTTGATCATTTCTAGGATTCGGCGCTGCCGAAGCGTCAGCCCGTCGGCGTCGGTAGGGCCATCTGGAAGCGAGGCGAGGGACGCGCTCTCCCCAAGCTGAGCCGCCACATCGCTCGCGCGGGGACGTCCACGCCGCTTGCTGGGCTCAGGGAATTTCGGTTGGGGTTTCGAGTCGCTGTGTGCCATAAGGCTGACGATAGAGAAATCTGCCGACACATTCAAACATCTGTTCGAGCGTGTTGAAGATCTTTCGCTGCTGAGGGCAAAGGCAAACGGAAGTGTCAGACCGCCATGATTCGATGATTTGCGACACGCCTCGAATGGTTGTGCGAATGAGCTTGGCGGCGGGCCGGACATGCGGTACAAATCAAACGTACGTTCTATCGAACATGAGTTCGACAATTTTCATAGAGGAGTTATGGAGATGAGGCGAATCGAATGAGCGCAGTTTCTATGAGCACAGTTCCAATGAGCGCAGTTCCAATCAGCACAGTTCCAATGAACACAGTTCCAATGAACACAGTTTCTGTCTTCATCCCGCAGGCCGCCATTTCACCTGCTCACACGTCCGACATGCCGCGGAAGGTGGCCACGCCTCGCACGGCTGCAGGTCCGACGAGGTGCCAGCTCACTGATCGCGGGATTGCGGTGGTGATGGTAGTTGCTGCGATCATCATGATTGCGGCACTTGCGGTGATTGGCCTGACTGCCGTGCGCGTGACAGGTGCTGGCTAGGACGCCGCTGTCCAGCGAGCGCCGCAGGCGCATCGGTGAACGGTCACCGCATCAGTGAACATCACATTGGCGCCAGACGTCAGATCACCCGACGTCGTGCGTCATCTGATCAATACAAACCACGGTGGCCAATACCAGACCGGCGTCTTGCCCCGGCTTGATCTCCACGCCGTAGGTGTCGCGCACTCGGAACCACCGGCGCGAAACCTCGGCGACTTCATCTCCGTCGCGCTCTATTTTGTATTCGTGGTCGACGATGTTGCCCTTGGCCTCCATGTCGTCACCATTCTCAACATCGATCGAGAAGCGCTCTCGGAGTGGAGTCACCAGCGCCTTCTTCACAGTGGCGACCTTTTTTCCGGCACGGTCAATGTCCATCGTGTCTCGGATGTGCAGCATCTTCTGCTGGATGGAGTACAGCTCCTCGCCTCGCGGCGATTCCAGGATCAGCGTGTCACGTACGCGAAGAGCTTTTCCGTTCACCTTGAAGGTGCGCTCGCCAGCCTCGTTCTCGATCCAGAAGTCGTCGCCGATTGCAAAGAGTTTCTCCTGCATCCGGTACCTGGTTGAGCCTGCTTCCTCACGCCGGCCTCGCAATAGTGGCATCGTCTGCTCCCTTCGTCCGATGTATCCATTGACGCTGTATCCATTGACGCTGTATCCATTGACGTTACGCCACTGCCACATCGACCGCTCCGTCGGCCAAGATCAAGAAGCCGGGCCATCCAACGCTTCATTGATCACGATGGTTTTCATGATCTGGTCAGCGAAGGTCTGTCTCTTGTCGTCCCACAAGGGCCATAGGTAGCCCACCAGTGTCAGCGCGTCGAGGATATGCACAAGATCACGAATAAAGGCATTTCTGGGGCTGATCGGTGCATCAGTCTCCATCCCAACCAGCTTGATCGTGGTGACACGCTTTCCCAGCGACTGTCCAGTCTTGCCTGCGGTCAACCAGCGGTTGTAGGCAACCCAGAGGATGCTGGCGACCATGACACTGAGACCGATGATCATCGTGACGGCCGCGCCCTCGACATTGGGAGTGGATTCCCTGGTCAGTCCCAGTCGGATGAGCAGGACCAGGTAGCCGGAGTAGAAGATGATCAAGCCTAGATACGTTGGCAGCTGGTCGATCAATCTGGCGCGGACGCGCTTGCTCCAGCTGGCGTAGTCACCTCGTGGAGAGGTCCGGAAGTGCTCCGGTGGCGGGCGATAGCCGACCGGCAACTGGGCTAAGGACGCCTGCACATTGCTCGACGGCGTCTCTGGCCGCTGGCTGCCGTACTGGTCGGTCATAAGCGTCCTTGTTAAGTGCGCTGGGACGTGCCGAGTGTAGGTGATCCGCGTCGTTGTGACGTCTCAACTGCTATGACGCACATTGGATCGCGCGGTCGCGGGCACAATGAGAACGTGGTGTTCTCCACCGACGTCCATCCGTTCCGTGCCACGCGAGCAGCGGGGTACGTGGCCGCCTTCTTTGTCGGCGGGATTGCGCTCAGTGTCCTGTATATGACCACCGGTATTGGATTGCCGTGCCCGTTCCGTGCCGTCACGGGTTGGGATTGTCCGCTCTGCGGCGGCACCCGGATGGGTGAGGCGCTGCTCCATGGTGATGTGCGTGCGGCGTTCGAGTTCAATCCGCTCGCGCTGATCGGACTCGTTGTGATGGGCGTACTAGGCGCGCTTTGGGTCGTTGAGGCGGTCGGGGGACCGGCTGTTCGCTTGCCACGGCGGCTCGCCGAAGGCTTGCGACGCGTACGTCCGACTCACTGGTTGGCGGCCGCACTCGTGGTCGCAGTGGTCTACACGCTGGCGCGTAACCTGCTTTGACTTCAGCGGTTCGCCGTGGCAAATGCAGCCTCGACGCCACGCCCAGCTAAAAGTGTCAGTGCTCTTGCAGACAATTGTCTTAAGACGTACGGTGTCTACATGTAGTAGTTACAAGCATGTGGTTTGTCCACAACTTGTGGTTCGTTACGCACACAAGTTCACAGGGCGGTCCACAAGATCTCCTTGGTAGTCCACAGGATGATCCCCAGATCTGTTCCCAAACTTCTCCAGCACAGCTTCTCCAGCACAGATTTTCCAGCACAGCTTCTCCAGCACAGAAAGGAGTCGAACAATGCACTGCCCCTACTGTCGCAACGTCGACTCCAAGGTGCTCGACTCACGGACCACCGAGGACGGCACAAGCATTCGCCGCCGTCGTCAATGCCCATCCTGCGAGCGACGGTTTACCACCATCGAGCAGATGCAGCTCGTCGTTGTGAAGCGCAGTGGTGTCGTCGAGCCGTTCAACCGCGACAAAGTGATCAACGGAGTTCGCAAGGCCTGCAAGGGCCGCCCTGTCACCGAGGACCAGCTGGCCCGCTTGGGGCAACTGGTTGAAGACTCGCTGCGCGCATTGGGTCAACCAGAGATACCGGCCGACGAAGTCGGCGTCGCAATCCTGGGACCACTGCGAGTGCTTGATCAGGTCGCCTACCTGCGCTTCGCAAGCGTCTATCGCCAGTTCCGGTCGGTAGATGACTTTGAAGCCGAGATTGCGCTGCTTCGCGTCGAGCAGGAACCGACGGGGATCGAGCCGCTGATTCCCGATCGCGCAGCGGATCACAAGATAGGCAACTTCATTCCGCACCGGCTGACTCCAGGCCGACAGCGCGCGGATGACCGTCCCGAGCCGCCGTAAGACTGTTAGCTCGGGCCCTGCCCACCATTCCAAGCCACCTCAATCGTCGGTGCCAGGATTAGCGCCGGTCTCACTAGAAAGGCAGAAATGACCGAAACCACCCGTTCGGCGAATGGGCGATCGGAAAATAAAAGTGCTCCGGCAGACAAAAGTGCCCCGGCAGACAAAAGTGCTCTGGAGCGCAAGAGCGCAGCGCCGAAACACGCGGGTTTAGGCATTGACCGCGTCTTTACCACCGGCGTGCACCCATATGACGAGGTGACATGGGAACGCCGCGACGTGGTGCAAACCAACTGGAAGACCGGCGAGGTGGTCTTCGAGCAGAAGGGTGTTGACTTCCCCGACTTTTGGAGTGTCAATGCCTCGACCATCGTCACGACCAAGTACTTCCGGGGCGCGCTCGGTACGCCAGCCCGTGAGCAGAGCCTGCGGCAGCTCATCGACCGCGTAGTGAAGACCTACCGCAAGGCGGGGGAGGACTACGGCTACTTTGCCGACACCCAGTCGGCGGAGGTGTTCGAGCACGAACTGACCTGGATGCTGCTGCACCAGTACTTCTCGTTCAATTCACCAGTCTGGTTCAACGTCGGTACCGCCTCTCCGCAGCAGGTGTCAGCCTGTTTCATCCTGTCGGTGGACGATTCGATGGACTCGATCTTGAGCTGGTATCGCGAGGAAGGGTTCATCTTCAAGGGGGGCTCTGGCGCCGGCATCAACCTCTCTCGAATCCGCTCCTCGAAGGAACTACTCAGCTCAGGTGGTACAGCCTCCGGTCCGGTCTCATTCATGCGGGGCGCCGATGCAAGTGCCGGGACAATCAAGTCGGGCGGAGCCACTCGTCGCGCTGCAAAGATGGTCGTCCTCGACGTGGACCATCCCGATGTCGTGGAGTTCATCGAGACCAAGGCGCGCGAGGAAGACAAGATCAGAGCGCTGCGCGATGCCGGCTTCGACATGGACCTGGGTGGCCGTGATATCACCTCGGTCCAGTACCAGAACGCCAACAACTCCGTACGTGTGACAGATGAGTTCATGCGAGCCGTCGAAGATGACGATGATTTCGCGTTGCGTGCCCGTACCGACGGCCGAGTTATCGAGACGGTGAAGGCTCGTGAGCTGTTCAACAAGATGGCGCAAGCCGCATGGGAGTGCGCGGATCCGGGAATCCAGTACGACGACACGATCAACGATTGGCACACAAACCCGGAGACCGGTCGAATCACCGCATCTAATCCCTGCTCGGAGTACATGAGCTTGGATAACAGCTCATGCAATCTCGCGAGTCTCAATCTGCTCAAGTTCTTGCGCGACGATGACACCTTCGACGCCGAAGCGTTCGAGCGGGCAGTGGAGTTGATCATCACCGCGATGGACATCTCGATCTGCTTTGCCGATTTCCCGACAGAGGCGATCGGTCGGACGACTCGTGACTACCGTCAGCTCGGTATCGGTTACGCCAATCTCGGTGCACTGCTGATGGCCACTAGCCACGGTTACGACTCCGAAGGTGGCCGCGCCTTTGCTGCAGCGATCACATCGCTGATGACCGGTGTGTCCTATCGCCGGTCGGCCGAGCTCGCCGGGATCGTGGGGCCGTATCAGGGCTATGCCCGCAACGCTGACGCTCACAAGCGAGTCATGCGTAAGCACCAAGCCGCCAATGATGCACTGCGGACCATCAACGCGATGGATGCCGACATTCGTAAGCGGGCTACGGCCGCTTGGGATGGTGTGATCAAAATCGGCGAGGTCAATGGTTACCGGAATGCTCAAGCAAGTGTCTTGGCTCCGACCGGGACTATCGGCTTCATGATGGACTGCGATACCACCGGTATCGAGCCAGATTTCTCCTTGGTCAAGTTCAAGAAGTTGGTCGGCGGCGGCTCGCTCCAGATCGTTAACCAGACGATTCCACGAGCACTCAAGAAGTTGGGTTACGCCGACGAGACGGCCGAGGCAATCATTGAGTTCATCGCCGAACACGGTCACGTGATCGACGCGCCAGGGCTGAAACCTGAGCATTACGAGGTGTTTGACACCGCGATGGGGCAGCGTGCGATCAAGCCCATGGGCCACGTTCGGATGATGGCGGCGGCGCAGCCGTTCTTGTCAGGTGCAATCTCGAAGACCGTGAATCTGCCTGAGTCGGCCACAGTGGAGGACATCGCCGAGGTTTACCTGCAGGGCTGGAAGCTTGGCCTGAAGGCGCTGGCGGTGTACCGCGACAACTGCAAGGTGGGTCAGCCACTCAGCGACGGCAAGAGCGGGAAGGCCGATGATGAGAAGGCAGCTGCCGTCGAACCCGAGGTCGTGGAGAAGGTGGTCTACCGGCCGACCCGCAAGCGACTGCCCAAGTCGCGACCGAGCCGTACCACGTCCTTCTCAGTCGGAGGTGCCGAGGGCTATATGACCTCCGGCTCCTACCCGGATGATGGCCTTGGTGAGGTCTTTCTCAAGCTCGGCAAGCAGGGCTCGACCCTGGCGGGCGTCATGGATGCCTTCTCGATTGCGGTATCGATAGCTCTGCAGTACGGGGTGCCGCTGGAAACCTTCGTCCAGAAGTTCACCAACCTGAAGTTCGAGCCCGCCGGCCTGACCGACGACCCGGACATTCGGATGGCACAGTCGATCATGGACTACATCTTCCGGCGGTTGGCCCTGGACTACCTGTCCTTCGCGGAGCGCGCTGAGCTCGGCATCTACACCGCCACGGAACGCGCTCGGCAGGTCCAGACCGGATCATATTTGCCGATCGAGGAAGAGCTGAGCGAGGCCGAATCCCTGAAGAACGACCCGGGCGACGAGGTCCGAACCGACGAGATGGACGGCGCTAGTGCTAAGCCAGCTCCGCAGAGCGCACACACCACAGCGGAGCTCTTCGAAGAGATCACTGGCACGAGCGTCGACGCGCCGCTGTGCCTGACCTGCGGTACGAAGATGCGCCCTAGTGGCAGCTGCTACGTCTGTGAAGGCTGCGGATCGACCAGCGGCTGCAGCTGATCCTCGATCAACCTTGACCTTCGGCTTAGCGGGCAGGGTAAGCCGAAGGGTCAAGGGAACACATCGGCGCCATACGCGTTATCACAACATGATTGACGATCGCGACCGTGAGGCGTTGGACGCCTACTCCTCGGCGGTGACCCATGTGGTCCAACAGGTCTTGCCGAGCGTGGCGAGCCTCCGCGTCCGGTCCAGATTCGGCGATGGCGCCGGCAGTGCCAGCGTGCTGACCGATGATGGCTTCCTCCTGACCAGTGCTCATGTGGTCGAAGGCGCCAACACGGTAACCGCCGCATTCTCCAACGGCAGTGAGTTGACTGCCGACATCGTCGGCCGGGATGCGTTCTCCGACCTAGCCGTCTTACGTGCCCGAGGCGAGGTACCCAGCCCCGTGGCCCTCGGCGACGCCACCAAGCTGCAGGTGGGCCAACTCGTAGTTGCCGTCGGCAACCCGCTCGGCCTGGCCGGGAGCGTCACTGCTGGCATCATTTCCGCGCTCGGTCGATCGCTGCCCACCAAGCAAGGCCGGGTCGTCGATGAGGTGATCCAGACTGATGCTGCTTTAAATCCAGGTAACAGCGGCGGTGTGCTGGCAGACAGCCGCGGCCGGATGATCGGCGTCAACACAGCTGTGGCCGGTATCGGTGTCGGTCTAGCCGTCCCGATCAACGAGACAACCGAGCGCATCATCAGTGCTCTGATGACGTCCGGCCGGGTTCGCCGCGCCTGGCTCGGGATTGCCGGCAGCCAAGCGCCATTGCCGCCGGCACTTGTCAAGAAGCTCGGTAGGCGCGACGGCTTACGGGTGGCACAGGTTGTGGCCGGAAGTCCAGCCGATGCCGCCGGGCTGAGATCCGGAGACATCGTGGTCGCGGTTGCCGGCACGTCGCTTGGCTCGAGCACCCAGCTGCAGCGCCGGATGGTCGAGGACGCCATCGGCCGCCGCGTGGAAATCACGGTAT
This sequence comes from Propionibacteriaceae bacterium, assembly GCA_045806785.1. Classification (GTDB taxonomy): domain Bacteria; phylum Actinomycetota; class Actinomycetes; order Propionibacteriales; family Propionibacteriaceae; genus Microlunatus. The sequence goes on from JBJMIR010000058.1 coordinate 53,164, forward strand.
GGCGCAACGGCGCTCTGGTCGACGTCATCGCTGTGCCACGGGAGCTGACCGAATCGGCGAGCTGACGCGACCCCTATGAGAGCGGAAAGGGCGCCTGGCCCCAGCTCGGTACATCGCTCAGCTTCACCGATTCCACCCACTTGACCCACCAGAAGCCCCGCCGATGTGGCGCAATCAGGCGAACCGGTGCGCCGTGTGCAGCCTGCAGCGGCTCACCTTGATAGCCGCTGGCCAGCCAGAGATAGCCAGCCTCCTCGACTGAAAAACGCCGACGGTATCCGGTCAGGCTGATCACCTCGATGCTGGCCGCCGAGGCCAGCTGATCATCAGGGACAAGATCAGCCAGCTTGACGCCGGTCCACTCCGCCTCGGTGTACCACCCGCTGGTGCAGTCAAGCCGTGCTCTGATCGGCGTGGATCGCGACACGAGATCTGACACGGAGAACACAGACCCAGCAACATCAACGTAATGATCTGCGGAGACGGTGGGCACTTGGTCGAACAGCCAGATGGTAGCCGGTGCGGCATCCGGGCTCACCAGATGTGAGCCGGTTGCGACTCTGTCGGCCGAGCGGGATCCCAAGAGCCAGCCGGCTGCCTCGAGGACTCCGTACGTCGCCGCAGCGCCTGCGGCAAGAACACCGGTACGCAACAGCACACGACGGGACAGGTCGACGCGGCGCAAACGTTGCCGCCGATGGCGCAGCACGTGCCACAGGAGCAGCGGCGCTGCTAGCAGCGCTGACCCGACGTGTAGCTGCATGGGAGTGACCCGCCACAACACGCCGTACCCAACAAAGACCTCGACAAGGCCGGACATGGTGCAGATTGCGATGAGGGCGACCAAGATCAGGCTCGCGGTTCGCAGCATCGGAGAGCGCCGAACAATTCCGGTCTTCCAAGGCACCAGGAGAATGAGCCCGAGCCCAAAGAGCCCGTGGGCCAGTGTGGCGATCTTGGCCGGGACTGGCGTGCCGGCAGCAAAGGCGAGCACGCCGGTCGCTGCGGCCGCAAGAACCATGACAAGCAGTGCGAGGTTCGTGCGGCGACCCGCACGTCGGAGACGTCCTATCTGGCTGATCCAGCACCTGATCATGATCAGCCACGGTCGGGAAAACTGGATGCCCCCGGTCGAATGGGCGGCGGACCCCAGGGTCCCGCAGGGCCGGTGGGCGGCAAGGTGGCTACCCGGGGCGACGGCGGAAACACGACATAGGGCCTCAACCATGCCGCGCGTTGTAGCAGCAAGCTCATGCGATGGTTGAGATCAGCAGGAGCCGTCCCGTTCATCGCTCGATGGTGCAGGAAAGCCACTTCGATCATGGTCTGCTGGTAGGCCCGCACCGCTGCACCGGCGGGTTTGCCACCGATGCGTCTTGCGTACCCGCGTGCCGACATGCGATCCGATAGGCGAGCAATCCAGCGCACCTCTTCTGACCGGATCCACCCTATCTGCGCTACCTGCTGCAGGGCAGTTGTCAGCATCCTGCCCTCGCGGGAGCGAGCCCAGATGGCAATCCCCAGTACCACCACCAGGAGCGGCAGCATGATCGCGGCGTACGCGATCAAGAAGCCGTCTGCACCCCAGAACGCGCTGCCGTTCCACACGGCATGCATCAAGATGGCGGCCGTAAAGCCGAGAATTGGTGCCATCACCCGTACGCCCGGATGACGACTTGAGACCGCGAGCCCGATACCTATGCCGGTGGCGGCGGTGAAGAGTGGGTGCGCGAACGGCCCCATGATTCCACGCAGGAAGAACGTGACGCCAAGCTGACCAGCTTGCAGAGACTGCAGGTAATAGACGACGTCCTCGACAAAAGCAAAGCCGATCCCCACCAGGGCGCCGTAGATGATGCCGTCCAGTACTCCGTCCACCTCGGAGCGGCGGAAGACCACGATGGCGACCAAGAACAGGCCCTTTGCGAGCTCTTCGATAACCGGCGCAGCCACCGCGGCGTTGACGAATTCCGTCGTCCCGGGCACGCCGAACAAGAACTGTTCGGTTATGAAGCTCAACACCACTGCCGCAACCGCGCCCCAACCAAGGGCCGCGAGACGATAGCCCGCAGGCTCAGGCTCATAGCGGTCGAGCCAGAAGCAGATCAAGATCAAAACAGGAAATGAGATCGCAGCCAATAGTGTGGCGATCAAGGCATCAGTAGGACCACCAAGCAGAAAGATCAAGATCGCGATCATCAGGCCGCCCAAGCCGAGGACGATCATGGTGACCCACGTCAGCGCCGAGCGCGGACGGCGTAGCAAGGCAGCCGGCGCAACAGGAACCATTCCTGGCCCAGGTGCGGCTGTCGGAACCATCGCAGGCTCGGTCATCCTTCAACGATAGGCAGCCGCCGCCACGCGTACAGTCGCCGGTATGGACCTGCTGCCGGCAGTGCATAAACGACCCGGTCTGCCGGCCAGTGTCACCGTCTACGAGGTCGGCCCTCGTGACGGACTCCAAGCCGAGCAGCCGGTGGTGCCGCTGGAGATCAAACTGGAATTCATCGACCGCCTTGGCGACGCTGGCCTTGCCGTCATCGAGGCGACCAGCTTCGTCTCTGCCCGTTGGGTCCCGCAGCTGGCTGATGCCGATGAGCTGATGATCGGCCTGCGGCGCCGTCCTGGCGTCCGCTATCCAGTGCTTGTCCCGAATCAGCGGGGCTTCGAACGTGCCATGGCCGCCGGTGCTGATGAGCTCGCGATCTTCGTCTCAGCGACCGAGAGCTTCGCCAAGCAGAATTTGGGCACCACCCTGGACGGCGCCATCGAAATGGCGGCGCCGGTCATTACAGCGGCCGGTATCCGGGGGATTCCGGTACGTGGTTATGTGTCGATGTGCTTCGGTGACCCGTGGGAGGGGACAGTCGAGCCGGAACGTCCAGCCGCGGTCGGGGCCAGACTCATTAAGTTGGGGTGCTCGACCATAAGCCTGGGTGACACCATCGGCGTTGCGACCGCAGGCCAGGTTGCAGCCGTGCTCGACAGCCTTGCGGCAGCCGGTGTGACGCGAGATCGGGTCGCCTTGCACATGCACGACACCTATGGGCAGGCCCTGGCCAATGTGCTGGCCGGACTTGAGGCCGGAGTTACCGAATTCGACTCCGCTGCGGGCGGGCTTGGTGGCTGCCCGTACGCCAAATCGGCGACCGGAAACCTCGCAACCGAGGACCTGGTGTGGATGCTGGAAGGCCTCGGCATCGAGACAGGGGTCGATCTGCCAGCACTTGTGGAGACCAGCCGTTGGCTCGCGACCAAACTCGGTCGCCCTTCACCATCAAGGGTCGTGGCAGCGCTGGGCATTTGAACGCCTCCGGCGTTACTGTCGTTGTCCTGGGTGGGAAGGGCGCACATGGCCGATATCGACGACTTCGACCTCGACCGGAATACCGCTCAAGCGTGGGCTGAGTTCCAGAGTCGGTTGAGTGAGGTCATCTCTGTGATCGACGACACTGCCGACCTCACGATCCGGACAACATCGGGAGGAAACGGGCCCCCGCCGTTTGTCACGCTGAGCAGCCCCCGTCCAGGGGTCACCCGCTGTGAGGCGGCCGGCAACGCTGTACTTGGACCGGACTTCCAGCTGTCCCTCGATCAGCTCACCGCAATGGAAAGATTGGGCTGGCAGCCACCTGTAGTCGGTGATGAGGGCACGTCTGTCGCGGGCTCCAGACAGCCGACGGCAAACTTCTGGATCGAATTGCCACAGGCCGCCTCTGATCGGATGAGCGAGCTCGCCGTGTCCGCGCTACGGGACGTTTATGGCGTACAGCATCCGGTCTTTCTCGCTCCAGACAAGCTTGCCGAGGCGCTGCAGCCGGCTCAGGCCCCGATCGAACCTGAATCCTCGATCAAGGTAGAACACCTGGAACGGCCCGATCTCGAGCCGACGATGCCGCGTAACCAGCAACATCTCAACGATTTGGTCGATGCGGAGCTGGCCGAGATCTACGGCCACCCGCCAATCCGCGATACCGATGGTGATGTGGCAATCAGGGTCGGATCGACCATGCTCTTTCTCCGCACTTCCAGAGACGGCCAGGAAGTGATCCTTTTTGCCCCAGTCGTGCACGATGTGGCCGGCCGGTCTCGGGCGACAGAGGTGCTCAACGACTTGAACGTCGAAGCTCGGTGGGTGAAGTTTCAGCTCATCAAGGACCGCGTCTTCGTGACCGTCTCAATGTTGTCCCGACCGTTCGTGCCGGCCCATCTACGCCAGGCCGTACGCATTCTGTCTGATGTGGCCGATGGCATCGACAATGAGCTGGCCGCCAAGCTGAACGGTCGAACGACCTTCAGCGACCACGACTAATCCCGCTAGAACGCAGCTTCCAGACTCCAGGCGCTGCAACGCGTGCGCCGGGATGACTCCGCGGTCGCAGGTAGATTGGTCCCCGTGATGGATCCGCGGGAGCTGTACACCTTGGACGAGGCGGTGGTAGCCAAGCTCAAGGACCATCACCCTGTGCTGATCCATCAGCTCGACGGTTTCGTCGATGCCGGGCAGGCAGGTCGGTTGTTTTCGGCCAATCTGCTCGAGAACCTCGAGCATGAGGTGCTGGCCGAATTCGACCATGATCAGCTGCACGACTACCGCAGTCGCCGGCCGGCGATGATCTTCGACACCAACCAGTGGAAGTCCTACGCAGACCTGCACCTTCGCATCTACCGGGTAACCGACGGCCATGGCGAGGTCTTTCTGCTGTTCAGCGGGCCAGAGCCTGACGTGCAATGGGAACGGCTCTCCTCCGCTGTCGTCGGCTTGATTGAGCAGTTCGGCGTACGTATGACTGTTGGGGTGCATGGCATTCCCATGGCTGTGCCACACACCAGGCCGATAACATTGACCGCCCACGCCACGGATCCCTCATTGGTCAAGGGCTACCGGAGCTGGATCGATCGCGTTGAGGTGCCGGCCAGCTTCACCGGGCTCCTGGAGTTCCGCCTTGGCCAGCTGGATCGCAAGGCGATGGGTTTCGCTGCTCACGTACCGCATTACCTAGCCCAGGCATCTTTTCCGGAGGCCACTCTCACCCTGACCCGCTCTCTGAACCAGGCAACTGGTCTGGCGGTTCCACTGGAACCGTTGGAGAAGGCCTCGGCCAGCAACCTTGCCGACATCGCTGAGGAGATGGCGACCTCGACCGAGGTTCAAGAGCTCGTGGCGACCTTGGAACAGCAGTATGACGCGCTGCAAGCGGAGCGGCCCGATCGCGTACCGAGTGCGGAGGAAATCGCGGCCGAGTTCGAGAAGTTCCTCGCCGAACGCGAAAAGGACGACTGACCTGTCGCTGCTTGACCCGCCTGACGGCTCGGCGCTCGTTACCCGACTCCGGATTGCCGGCTGCGTGTTCGCCGAGGATGAAGCTGAGGTACTGCTGGCTAGCGCACGGACAGGAACCGAGCTGGAACAGATGGTCCAACAGCGGGTGGCGGGAGTTCCACTCGAGCAAATTGTCGGGTGGGCTGAGTTCGCGGGAATGCGAGTTGCGATCGATCCCGGTGTGTTTGTGCCACGCCGCCGCACGGAGCTTCTGTTGCGACATGTCATCGCGTTAGCGCCTTCTCGGCCGGTTGTCGTTGAATTGTGTTGCGGCTCCGCGGCACTGTCTCTCGCTTTAGCCTCCACTCTCAACGAGATCGAGCTGTACGCCACTGACCTAGACCCGGCTGCCGTTCGATGCGCGCGCCGGAATCTGTCCCAACTGCCGGTAACTGCTGGCGTACGCGAAGGCGATCTTTACGAGCCGCTGCCATCCTCTCTGCGCGGTCGGGTGGATTTGCTGCTTGCCAATGCTCCTTATGTCCCGACCGATGCAATTTCGCTCATGCCGCCCGAGGCCCGGCTCTATGAACCTCAGCTGGCACTCGACGGCGGCTCAGACGGCCTCTACGTGCTGCGCCGGATCATCGCAGAGGCGGCACGCTGGCTCGCGCCGAATGGACACCTCCTGGTGGAGACCAGCCGCAGTCAGGCATCCGCGACTGTGCTAGCGCTGGAGCGTCATGGGATGACTGGCCGGATCGTCACGTCGGACGAGCTGGATGCGACCGCGGTCGTCGGCTGCCTGGCGACCGCTGACCACAGGTGAGGAGACCGTCGGCGCTTGGGTTCGCTCAGCCTGTCACCGGCTCATCGACCTTGCGCATCTCTTGCTCGGCCGTAGCCTGGATTACCGCCGGGCTCATCGTCGGGCACTAGGCTCCTCGTGTGCCGCAGTCGGTCATCGAGCTCATCGACCTTTTGGACTTGGAGGAGATCGAGATCGGCCTGTTCCGGGCTCGGCAGCCCGACACCCAATTGCAACGGGTCTTTGGTGGCCAGGTGTTGTCGCAGGCACTCATCGCAGCAGCTCGTACGGTTTCGGTGTCACGCGTACTGCATTCCTTGCACGCGTATTTCTTGCTTCCGGGCCAGACCGACATTCCGATCGTCTATGACGTGGAGTCGGTACGCGACGGTGGGTCATTCTCCTCGCGCCGTGTTGTCGCCCGACAAGGCGGGAAGGTGATCTTCTACCTGTCCAGCTCTTTCCACGAGACGGAGGAGGGCTTCGAGCACCTGGATCCCGCTCCGGAAAACGTGCCACCGCCGGAGGATTGTCCAACGCTCGGGGAAGTGCTGTTCAAGGCCTCCGGCCGACCTGTCTCCTTCTGGGAGCGGGAGTGGGGAGCTCTTGACGTCCGGTACGTCGGTGATTCCCGGCCGGGCGGCGTGCTGCTCGATGGGCTTCACCCGGCGCGCTCTCGCGTCTGGGTACGTGCCAATGGACGGCTACCTGATGACCGTCGCCTGCACCAAGCGGCCTTGGCCTATGCCAGCGATCTGACTTTGCTTGGAGCGACCACGGTGCCGCATGGCGTGTTCATCGGGCTCAACGTGCAGGCAGCATCGATCGATCACGCTATGTGGTTTCATCGCTCATTTCGTGCCGATGACTGGTTGCTGTACGACCAAGTCTCACCATCGGCCTCTAGTGGCCTCGGCCTGGCAACCGCCCGGCTGTTCCAACATGACATTTTGGTCTCCACGGTCGCCCAAGAAGGCTTGATCCGACCGCTGCGCAACGGTTGACCCAAGCGTTCGGCGACCAGCAACAAGAGGTCGAAAGTGTCATCGATCACCCAGTTTGGTGTCGTTCCTGTCACTTTCGGCAGGAAGTGGCGGCGGGAGCGCCGTGCACCAGCAGACCCCCAAAAAGATAGGGCGATCCGGAGGGGGAAGTCCGGATCGCCCTGTGGAGCTGCTGGGAGTCGCTGTGAGAGCCGCGCGGGGGTTACGCAGCGAGGACCGACTTACCCCGCAGCTTTGCAATGGCATGACGTTCGATCTGCCGTACTCGCTCTGCGGTAATTCCCCAGATCGCGCCGATATCGGCAAGCTTGGCCTGACGACCATCGATAAGCCCGTAGCGACGACGTACGACATCGGCGGAGCGCTCATCCAAGGAGGAGAGCATGTCCTCTAAACGAGCATGCTCCTCAGCGTCGAGAAAGACCTCGTCCGGGCCCGGCATCGGCTCACGGGCGATCAGATCACCTAGAGCGGTGTCACCGCCTTCCTCAACGGGAGCATCGAGGCTGACGTGGTCGCGGCCGTAGCGCATCAGGTCGAGCACCCGCTCAGGCTCGAGATCCATCTCAGCTGCGATCTCTTCGATCTCAGGATCGCGGCCAAGTCGCCGTTCCAGAGTCCTGCGTACAGCACCGACCTGATTGACCTGCTCGGCTACGTGTACCGGAAGCCGCACGATCCGGCCCTGCTGGGCGATGCCACGGCTGATGGACTGCCGTACCCACCACGTGCCGTACGTGGAGAACTTGAATCCCTTGGTGTAGTCGAACTTCTCGACAGCCCGGATTAGACCGGTGTTGCCTTCCTGCACCAGATCCAAAAGGGGCATCTGAGAACGGCCGTACTTGCGAGCAACCGAAACCACCAAACGAAGGTTGGCGGTCACAAAATGCTGCATTGCGCGGCGGCCCTCATCAACCAAAAACTCCAACTCAGCCTGGGTCGGCCGCTTCGCACGCTTTCCGCGCTCAGCAAGCGACACGTCACCGGAGAGGATGTGCTCAGCGTAAAGACCAATTTCGATGGTCTTAGCCAGCTCGACCTCCTCTTCGGCGGTCAGCAACGGAGTCTTGGCGATGCCTTCCAGATATAAGCCGACGGCATCCTTACCATCGATGCCTTCGGATACTCGCGAACGAGTAGTTGTTGCCACTATGGCCCCTTTCGTTACCTTCACAATCCAGAACGCGTCAGGTACCGATTTGGATTCCTCGTGTGCCCTGAAGAATCCCTGAGACCTACTCGGGGGTAACCCCGAGCGGTATTTGCCCTCGTCATCGAGTCCGACCGCCTGCGCTAGTGGTTCGAAGCAGCCACCTTTTCCGGATGCAATACCCCGCACCAGGTCACAGCACACGCGTACCAGGTGACCGCTATGAAACGTTCACAAAGGGCGCAGAATTCCCGAATGCGCTCAGTCTTGGATCGTTATCTGGCTAGTGATCCAGGCATACTCGAAGGCCAGCTCCCGCCAGCTCTTGTAGCGTCCGCTAACTCCGCCGTGGCCTGCCACCATCTCTGTCTTGAGCAGGATCTGACGTTTCTCAGAGTTTCTGGCGGAGTGCCGCAGGGCGGCAACCCACTTGGCCGGTTCGACGTAGAAAACGCGAGTGTCGTTGAGGCTTGTCGTTGCCAAAATCGCTGGATAGTGAATCGAGCGCACATTTTCATAAGGCGTGTAGGACTTCATGTATGCGTAAACCGCGGGATCGTGAAGCGGGTCACCCCACTCTTCCCACTCGATGACGGTAAGCGGCAGGTCAGGATTCAAGATCGTGGTCAGGGCATCCACGAACGGCACCGCGGCATGAATGGCATGGAACTTCTCAGGTGCAAGATTGGCAACTGCGCCCATCAGCAAGCCGCCGGCGCTCCCCCCACGGGCAGCCAGCCGGTCAGGGGAGGTGTACCCATGCTCGAGAAGGAAGTCAGCGCATGCGATGAAGTCGGTGAAGGTGTTCTTCTTGGTCAGAGTCTTGCCCTGCTCGTACCAGCTCCGGCCAAGCTCACCACCGCCACGGATGTGAGCAATGGCGTAGATGATGCCCCGGTCCAGCAAGGAGAGGCGGGAGATCGAAAAGCTGGGGTCCATCGATGCCTCGTACGCCCCATAGCCATAGAGCAGCGCCGGTGCTGAGCCGTCCAGGGGAACGTCGACCTTCCGCACGATAGAGAGCGGCACCCGGGTACCATCCGGCGCCTCCGCCCAGCCGCGCTCTTGGACGTAGCTGTCCGGCCGGTACGGCCCGAAGCGAGGATCGTCGAGTACCGGTGTGCGCTTCAGCAACGTCAGTTCTCCGGTTGCCAGGTCGTAGTCGTAAACCGAATCCGGAGTAAGCATCGATGCGTAGCTCGCCCGGATGGTCGGTGTCTCGTACTCCGACTCCCCGGGTGCGTACACGACATAAAGCGGCTCCTCGAACGAGATGTCGGCACCTGGACGAAGGTCGCCGTCGGCACCGCGTGGCATCACATGTATGCCGGTAAGTCCGTCGCGTCGTAGCGAGACGACCGCATGGCTGGCATAGGCGCTAACGGAGAGGATGCGCACACCTTCGCGGTAAGAGATCACCGGTGTCCATTCAGTGTGGCTGGTGGCCGTGAGCGGCGCCTCGGCCAGCTCGAAGTCCGCGGCCCCATCATTGTGAACGATCAGCAACCGATCACCCGCGGGCTCGACGTCGTATTCGACACCCTGGCGTCTTGGCGCGATGATTCGCGGTTCACCTTCGGGATCATCGGTGCTGAGGAGGCGAAACTCCGATGTGATCTTGCTTCCCGCTCCGATGATGATCCATTGATCATCTCTGCTGCCGTCGACGCCGAGCCAGAAGCGCTCATCTGATTCGGTCAGCACCTCGGCGTCCTGGGACGGGTCAGTGCCGAGGCGATGCCGCAGCACCACGTACGGCCGCCACGCATCATCGGCCCTGGTGTAGAAGAGATGGCTGTTCTTCGCCCAGGCGACCCCATAGGCGGTGTCAGGAATCTGCTCGGGCAACAGTTCACCCGACACCAGATCCTTGATCATGATCGTGAACCGCTCGGCTCCGGTCAGATCGACCGAATAGGCCAGCAGCCGTCCGTCGAGCGACACACTCAGGGCGCCGAGGGAGAAGAATTCGTGTCCTTCGGCCTCGATGTTGCCGTCTAGGAGGACCTCTTCCCCCACGATCTCGTGCTCGGGCTCAGGCAAGGTGTGCCGATCTGGCGCGACGACGCGGCAATAGATCGGATATTCCGAACCTTCTACCGTTCGCACGTAGTACCAGTACGCCGAACCGCCGGGATGGGAGGTGTAGGTCGGCACGCTGAGGTCGGTTTCCTTGGTGCGCGACTTGATCTCACTGAAGATCGCCTCGGATAGGTCCGAGAGGTGGGCTGTCTGCGCCTCGGTATAGGCGTTTTCGGCCTCCAAGTAGCTGATGACCTCTGGATCGTCCTTGTCACGTAGCCACTCATAGGGGTCGAGAAAGACGTCGCCGTGATGGACACGTCTAGTCGGGAGCCTTTTTGCTACCGGTGGTGCGGCAGTGACGGAAGCGTCGGCGGTCATGGTGGACGAGCGTAGTGTTTCCGCAAAGCCCGCGATGCGTGAGGATAGCCTCATGGGTGCTGAGGTCGACTCGACAGAGTTCACGCGGGAGGACCGCAAGCGTCACCGGGACAAGATTCGTAAGGGACTCGATGTGCTGGCCCGGATGCTCACCGAGGCCCGGTTCGACTTCGAGCGGCCGATGACTGGTCTGGAGATCGAGCTCAATCTGGTCGACGCGGACTGCCAGCCGGCTATGCGCAACGCTGAAGTACTGGCAGCAATCGCCGACCCGTCATTCCAAACCGAGCTTGGCCGCTTCAACATCGAGATCAATGTGGCCCCACGGCGACTGGCCGATTTCGGGTTCTCCGACTTCGAGCAATCGGTCCGAAAGTCGCTCAATGACGCCGATCCACGGGCCAGGGCGATAGGCGCGCGCCTGTTGATCATCGGCATCCTGCCAACCTTGATGCCGCACCACGTGACCCTGGAGAGCGTCAGCGAGAATCCGCGGTACTCGATGCTCGACCAGCAGATCTTTGCGGCCCGCGGAGAAGACCTGGAGATAATCATCGACGGCGTAGAGCGCCTGGCGATGGTCTCCAACACGATCATGCCTGAAGCCGCCTGCACCTCGACACAGGTTCATCTCCAAGTCAGCCCTGACGATTTCGCCGGCTATTGGAATGCAGCCCAGGCGATAGCCGGCGTACAGGTTGCGCTCGGTGCAAACTCGCCTTACCTGTTTGGAAAGCAGTTGGTGGCCGAGTCCCGCATACCACTATTCGAACAGAGCACCGACACTCGAAGTGAGGAACTCAAGGTTCAGGGAGTACGACCCCGAGTGTGGTTCGGCGAGCGCTGGATCACATCGATCTTCGATCTCTTCGAGGAGAACTCCCGGTATTTTCCGGCATTGCTACCTATCAGTTCCGATGAGGACCCTGTTGCGGTCCTCGACAGCGGTGGCGTTCCACACCTAGACGAGCTCCGGCTACACAACGGCACCATCTATCGCTGGAACCGGCCGGTCTATGACATCGGCGGTGAGCGTCCGCATCTGCGTGTGGAGAACCGGGTGCTTCCGGCCGGGCCGACGGTGGTGGACACCATGGCCAATGCCGCATTTTTCGCCGGCCTGGTACGCGCGTTGGCCGACGACGAGCGGCCGATCTGGACCCAGATGTCCTTCCTGGCAGCCCAGGAAAACTTCGTCTCCGGTATTCGTCACGGCATCAATGCCGAGGTCTATTGGCCGCAGGTGGGCCAGGTACGAGTGGCTGAACTGGTCGTTCGGAAGTTGCTGCCCATGGCAGCGGAGGGTTTGCGGCAATGGGAGGTCGACGAATCAGAGATCGGCCGGCTCCTGGAGATCATCGAGCGCCGCTGCTTACGTCTGGCCAACGGAGCGACGTGGCAGGTCGCGGAAGTCGCCCGGCGGGAGCAAGCCGGCGAGACACGCCAGCAAGCCCTAGCCGGCATGCTCGCCAGTTACATGCCGCGAATGCACAGCAACGAACCGGTCCATAGCTGGGAGGCTGGCTAATGTCGCCGCAGACCCAGGCGCGCATTGTCGTGGGCTATTCCGCGCGGGCTGAGGGACGCGCGGCACTGACGCGTGCATTGAGCGAGGCTCGGTTACGGGATGCGGCATTGATCGTCGTCAACACCTCCCCGGATGCCGAGGTTGCCGGCCTGGTTGAGCAACTGACCGCATCTGGCCTCGGGTACGAAATCAAGACTGCAACAGATGCACAGGATTCTGCCGAGGAGCTGATCCGGACCGCTGAGACGGCCGAGGCGGACTTCATCGTGATCGGGCTTCGCCGCCGATCACCGGTCGGCAAGCTCCTGCTGGGCAGCAACGCCCAGCGAGTACTCCTCGATGCGGCCTGTCCGGTCTTGGCTGTAAAGGCCGAGCATGAGACCGACTAGCCGAGTCGCGACACGAAATTACAGTGGAGCGGAGCGTTTGGAGATTCGTGTCAGAATACCCGTGGAGCGCCTATTGACATCCGATGGGCGTTGCTTGCCCTAGTTTCGCTTGCACTAGTTCAACAGGTCAGTCCGAGAGGTTCTTTGTGACACCCCCCTCCAAACTGCACAGATCAGCCCGCGCGGTGGCTGCGTCCACGAGCCGGGCACGGCAAGAAAGCGTTCCGATCAAGAAGGCCGCGTCCGCGAAGAAAACCACCGCCAAGAAGGCGCAGCTGAAGTCAGTCGACAGCGGCCAGGCGACGAAGACCGCCGCACCGCCGCCCGTCATCGACGACGAATCTGTGACCAGCGATGAGGTGGCGATAGCCACTGAGCCGCCTCTCTCAGATACTGATGTCTCAGATACTCATGTCGCTGATCCCGATGCCGTTGGTGCCGAGGCGGTCGACGACGTTGAGCCTGAGGATTTAGCTCTCGATCAGCTCGATGTCGATCTTGAGAGCGAAGAGCTGACCGCTGATGTGGTGGTCGACCTGGAAAGTGACGAGGTCGTTCTCACAGTCGGAAAAAAGCGCACGCTTGACGACGTCGACGAGTCCGGGTTCGAGCCGGCTGAAGAGGCAAAGCTCGAAGAAGAGCTTGCCGAGGATGAGGGCTTCACGCTTTCGGAGGCTGATGACGCCGACGAGCCCGAGCAGCAGGTGATGGCGGCCGGTGCGACTGCCGATCCTGTGAAGGATTACTTGAAGCAGATCGGCAAGGTCGCGCTGCTGAACGCCGAGCAGGAAGTTGAGCTCGCCAAGCGTATCGAAGCGGGACTGTTCGCCGACGAGAAGCTGAACGACGACCGAACCAAGATCAAATCATCCCAGCTCGACGATTTCGAATGGATTGCCGAGGACGGCCGCCGAGCCAAGAATCACCTTCTGGAGGCCAACCTCCGACTGGTGGTCTCGCTGGCCAAGCGGTACACCGGGCGCGGTATGTTGTTCCTGGACCTCATCCAGGAGGGTAACCTCGGGCTTATCCGTGCGGTCGAGAAATTCGACTACACCAAGGGCTATAAATTCTCCACGTACGCCACCTGGTGGATTCGGCAGGCCATTACCCGGGCCATGGCTGATCAGGCCCGTACCATCCGCATTCCGGTGCACATGGTCGAGGTAATCAACAAGCTCGCCAGAGTGCAACGGCAGATGTTGCAGGATCTCGGCCGCGAGCCGACGCCCGAAGAGCTGGCGCGCGAGCTTGACATGACTCCCGAGAAGGTCGTCGAGGTCCAGAAGTACGGCCGTGAGCCGATCTCATTGCATACCCCGCTGGGTGAGGACGGTGACTCTGAGTTCGGCGATCTGATCGAGGACTCTGAGGCAGTCGTCCCCGCGGATGCGGTGAGCTTCACTCTCTTGCAAGAGCAGTTGCACGACGTGCTAGACACCCTCAGTGAGCGCGAGGCCGGAGTCGTCTCCATGCGCTTCGGATTGACCGACGGTCAACCGAAGACGCTGGACGAGATCGGCAAGGTTTACGGCGTGACTCGAGAGCGCATCCGGCAGATCGAGTCCAAGACCATGAGCAAGCTCCGGCATCCCTCACGGTCTCAAGTGCTAAGGGATTATCTCGACTGACTTGTGACGCCAACACAAGACCGGTCCCGTAGCCAGACTGGAGTCTGGAGGCGGGACCGGTTGACGTTGTCTCTAAGCGGTCTAGTCCATGCGCTGTGACTCGTCGTGGATCTTGAGCGCTACCTGCTTCAGCTTGTCGGCATGCTCCTTGCTGTGATGCGAGCAGAAGAGAAGGTCGAACCCGCTGGCCATAGTGACTCGGACATAGGCTTGCGCGCCGCACCGATCGCAACGATCCGAGGCGTTCAATGCGGGACCTTCGATGACTGTGTTCACGGTGGGCCTCGCTTCCTGACGATCAGATGATCTTGGCTGTTCTGGCGCGCATCATGCTGATACCCGCCACGCACATCTTCAACATCTCGCCTGCGTCTGATTGTTCCGGTTCTGGGTCTCGGACCAGTGACTGTTGTGTAACGAATCCTGTGAAATCGACAAACAACGGTTGCATCCGATCTCACTTGAACTTCGGGTCCGACACACGGTCTGGATTGCCAGCTTTGGCCGCGGTCGAACCTCAGAAGCGAGGTACTCTCAGCCCGTGCCAACTGCCACCGCCGCAACAGAGAGCCGTGATTACGAGGCGCGGCATCTGCTTGTCCTGGAGGGGCTCGAGGCGGTTCGCAAACGGCCCGCGATGTACATCGGCTCGACCGATACCAGAGGGCTGATGCACTGCCTGTGGGAGATCATCGACAACGCCGTCGACGAGGCGCTTGGGGGGCACGGCAAAGAGATTGTTGTCACGCTGCGACCGGACGGAGGCGTCTCGGTACGAGATCAGGGTCGCGGTATCCCGGTGGACATCGAGCCTCGTACGGGCTTATCGGGCGTCGAGGTGGTCTTCACCAAACTGCATGCGGGTGGCAAGTTCGGCGCTGGCTCCTACAACGCCACTGGGGGACTGCACGGCGTTGGTTCTTCGGTGGTCAACGCCCTTTCGAGTCGGCTCGATGTGGAGGTCGACCGGAATTCGGCGATCTGGGCGATGTCCTTTCGGCGCGGTGTACCTGGCACGTTCGATGGGCCTGGACCGACGGCCAAGTTCACCCCAGGAGGCGCCCTGCGCAAGATCGGCAAGGTCGCCAAAGGCACTACCGGGACCCGGGTGACGTACTGGCCGGACCGACAGATCTTTCTGCATGATGCGCAGCTGTCGCTGCGGGATCTTCAGGATCGGGCCAGGCAGACAAGTTTCTTGGTCCCTGGACTGGCGCTCCACGTTATCGACGCCCGTAGCGAGGACGTTGTCGAGGAGACGTACCTCCATCAAGGCGGTATCTCGGAGTTCTGCGAATTCCTCGCCCCCGATCAGCCCATCAGCGACGTCATCCGGTTGCGCGGTACCGACCGGTTCACTGAAACCGTCCCGATGCTGGACGACGAGGGGCATATGGAGCCCGCCGATGTCGAACGGGACCTCGACATCGATATTGCGGTCCGTTGGGGCGATGGCTACGAAACTCATACCCAGTCCTTCGTCAACATCATTGCGACGCCCAAGGGCGGCACTCATATCACCGGTTTCGAGCGCGGACTGACCAAGGCATTCGGCAGTGCCCTCCAAAACACACGCCTGCTGAAGAACGGCGACGAAGTGCTCAAAGAGGACGTGCTCGAGGGCATGACGGCGGTCGTCACGGTACGGCTTGCCGAGCCGCAGTTCGAGGGTCAGACCAAGGAGGTCCTGGGCACACCTGCTGTGTCCCGGCTGGTTGCCAAGGCTGTGGAGGGTGAGCTTTCTCGATTCCTTGGCTCGAGCAAAGCCGCGACGCGGGCGCAAGCTCGCGCGGTCCTGGAGAAGGTCGTCGGCGCATCTCGGGCCCGCGTGGCCGCTCGGCAGCATCGGGAGGCGCAGCGCCGCAAAAATGCACTGGAATCATCGTCCCTGCCGGCCAAGCTCGTCGACTGCCGCAGCAATGATGTGGATCGGTCAGAGCTGTTCATCGTGGAGGGAGACTCGGCGCTGGGTACGGCGAAGCTCGCCAGGAACTCGGAGTTTCAGGCGCTGCTGCCGATACGCGGCAAGATCCTCAACGTCCAGAAAGCTTCCATCGGCGACATGCTCAAGAACGCCGAATGCGCCTCGATTATCCAAGTCGTCGGTGCCGGCTCCGGCCGCAGCTTCGATCTCGACACGGCCCGCTACGGCAAGATCATTTTCATGGCGGATGCCGACTCCGACGGCGCTCATATTCGCTGCCTGCTCGCAACACTGTTCTTCCGCTACATGCGCCCGCTTGTGGAGGCTGGACGGGTGTTCACCGCGGTACCACCGCTGCACCGCTTCGAGCTGACCAATCCTCGCAAGGGTCAAGACAAGTACATCTACACCTACTCCGATGCCGAGTATGCGCGGAAAGCGGCAGAGCTGACGAAGAAAGGCATGCATTTCAAAGAGCCGCAGCGCTACAAGGGACTCGGTGAAATGGACGCTGATCAGCTCGCCGAGACCACAATGAATCCGCGGCACCGTACGCTGCGCCGTATGACGGTGGATGATGGGCTGATCGCCGAGACGACCTTCGAGATGCTGATGGGCAACGATGTAGGCCCACGCAAGGAATTCATCGTCGATGGCGCCTATCAGCTCGATGCGGCAGCGATTGACGCCTGATCAGCTGTCAGGAGATTGCCGTCGGGGTCCCCGAGCGTCAGTCCCAGCGCTCCAAGAGGCCGGTGTCGACGTCGTAGTAGAAGCCGCCGACGACAGCACGATCACCGATCAGGGGATGATTTCGCAGTTTCTCCGTGTCGCGGTGCAGCGTACCTCGCTGATCGGCTGATGCGCCGAACCGTACCCAGGAGGCATCTGCGCCGCTGGCGTTCCGGATCCTCTCGATGATCACATCGTCGTCGACGGCTGCCATGGCGCAGCGACTGTGCGGGATGACCATAATGCGGTTCACGTTCAGCAGATGGACCCCTGCAATGCATCCCGCAAGGGCCGATGTCGTAACCCGGCCGCCTGGCGTCCGGATGATCTTGGCATCGCCGAAGGTCAGCCCGACCATTTCGAGGGGCATTATCCGCGAGTCCATGCACGTGATCATCAGTACGCCCGCTCTGGCCAGTCCATCGAATCCATGCTGATCGAAGTTCTCCGCAAACTTCTTGTTGTTGTCAAGCAGATCGTCGAAGGCGCCGTTCCTGGCGACGTACCTGTGCGGCCGTTGATGTGGCGTGTGATCCATGGATGTCGGCCTCCATTGTGAGATGGCTCAGCCGGTGTCTATCGCGCCCTGACATCGATTCGCTGTCGACGTCAGAGCGCTCCAGCCGATCCGATCGCCGCTATGGGCTGAGTGCTAGGAATTCCAGATCCGTCTCGCCGCGCATCCGCAGGGGGCAACGGAACCGGACTGCCGCTGGCCGCGGCGGCGATGGCCGGGGCCTGCCCAGCCCAGGCCAGCAGCAGAGAATCCTCGCCCTTGAGGAACCGATGGCAGCGTACCCCGCCCGTTGCCCGGCCCTTCGTCGGATAGTGTGCAAAACCTGTTACTTTCACCGACCCGGCGTCGGTCCCCGGTAGCGCCCTGGAGCTGCCAGACACGGTTACCACCACCGAGTCAGCCGCCGATACCGCGCCGAAGTAGACCACGCTGCCACCGACGCCGAGTTTGATGCCGGCCATGCCGCCCCCGGAACGTCCTTGTGGGCGCACTGACGATGCCGGGAAATGCAGTAGCTGCGCGTCATTGGTGATGAAGATCAGCTCGCCCTGCGTCGTCGTAAGCTCGACCGCACCCACCACCCGGTCGCCGGTCTCCAGCCGGATGACATCCCAGGAGTCCTTGCCGAGGACTTCTGGATTGACCCGCTTGACGACACCTTGGGCGGTGCCCAATGCCACGCCAAGCGAATCCTCGGTCAGCGATGTCAGGCAGAGGATCTTTTCCCCAGCGTCAAGGGTGAGGAGCTCGCTGACGTGGGTACCGCCTTGGAGATTCGGCGCTTGAGCGGTGATGGGAACCGTCGGAAGATCAAGTGCACTGATCTTGATCAACCGGCCGGCGCTGGTGATCAGTCCGCAGTCCCCACGTGCTGTCGAAATGATCTTTGACACGATGACGTCATGGTTGGCGCGGGCACCGACCGGCGGTAGTGGCTGCGCATGATTGGTCCGAGCAAGCAGACCGGCGGAGGAGAGCAGCACCCAGCAGGGATCGTCGGCGACTTCCAGTGGGGCAGTGGCAGCGGTGGCCGTGACGCCGCTTGCAGCGAGCAAGATCGTGCGGCGTGGAGTGCCGTGTTGCTGGGCGATCTCAGCGAGCTGATTGCCCACCAGAGCACGCAGCTGCTCGGGGTTTTCCAAGATTTCGGTGAGCTCGGCGATAGTGGCTTCCAACTTGCCACGCTCGGTCTCCAGCTCGATCCGGCTGAATCGCGTAAGTCTGCGCAACGGCATCTCGAGGATGTAGTTGGTCTGGATCTCCGACAGCTCGAAAGCCTCCATCAGCCGCGACCGTGCCTGAGCCGTGTCATCAGAGCTACGGATGATCGCAATCACGTCGTCGATGTCCAGAATTGCAATCAGCAGCCCTTCCACCAGGTGCAGCCGCTCCTGGGCTTTGGACCGCGCGAATTCAGTACGACGTCGCATCACCTCGTAGCGGTGCTCGAGGTAAACGGTCAGGAGGTCGCGCAGCGTCAGAGTGCGTGGCTGGCCATCGACCAGGGCAACGGCGTTGATCGCGTAGTTGTCTTCGATCTTGGTCAGCTTGTAGAGCTGTTCGGTGATCGCATCGGGATTGAAGCCACTCTTGATCTCGATCACCAGGCGAGTGCCGTTTGCCCGGTCCGACAGGTCCTTGACGTCGGCGATGCCTTGCAACTTGCGGGCGTTGACCAGGTTTTTGATCTGTTCGATCACTCGCTCCGGTCCGATGAGATAGGGCAACTCCGTGATCACAATGCCCTTGCGGCGAGGGTGCACCTGCTCGATACGGGCAGTCGCGCGCATCCGGAAGGAGCCCTTTCCCGTGTGGTAGGCATCCCGGATGCCGTCCAGACCGATGATCTTGCCGCCACTTGGCAGGTCGGGTCCCGGGATGAAGCGCATCAACTCGTCGATGCCTGCATCCGGATGCTTGATCAGGTGGCGCAAGGCCTGGACGACCTCCACGAGGTTATGTGGCGGGCAGTTGGTGGCCATGCCGACTGCGATGCCAGTTGCTCCGTTGACGAGCAGGTTGGGAAATGCCGCCGGGAGCACGGTCGGCTCGACGTCCTTGCCGTCGTAGTTCGGCTTGAAGTCGACGGTGTCCTCATCCAGACCGTCAGTCATCGCCGCTGCGGCAGGTGCCATTCGGCACTCTGTGTAACGCATGGCAGCTGGGCCATCGTCAAGCGACCCGAAGTTGCCATGACCGTCGATGAGTGGCAATCGCATGGCCCACGGCTGGGCCATCCTGACGAGCGCGTCATAAATGGCCGTGTCGCCATGGGGATGGTATTGACCCATGACCTGACCGACCACCCGCGCGCACTTGACGTGTGCACGGTCCGGGCGAATCCCCATGTCATCCATGGAGTACAAGATCCGGCGTTGTACCGGCTTGAGCCCGTCTCTGGCGTCCGGAAGGGCTCGGGAATAAATCACCGAGTACGCATACTCCAAGAAGCTGGTCTGCATCTCGGAGGAGACGTCGACGTCGACGATTCGCTCTGTGAAATCATCTTCTGGTGGTGCGGGTGTTCGAGCCATTGACGTCGTATCTGCCTTTTAGCCGTTATTGGGAGCTTCAGAGGAAGGGCTTGAGGTCGTCGAGCAGTGAGTCACGAGCGGCGAGCTCGCGGGCATACAGCACTCCGTAGCTGAACCCGTTCTGGCCGGAACGCATGCCCCGGCGGACGCCAAGCTCGCGGAGGAAGGCCGCGCTGACGGTGCTGTCCTGAAAGTTCCCCAGCAGGTCCTGTAGGTCCTTGCGTTGCGAAATGACCTTGTCGGCCTTACCGCCCCACACGGGCACGGCGGCCTCGACTGCGTACCGATGGCGTTTGGATGCTTTGCGAGCCCGGTGGAAGAGCTCATCGGACGGCTCAGCAGCACGGCGTGCCGAAACTGCTCTGCCGAGCCGCTTGGCTGCCTTCTTCTTCGCCTTCTGGATCGCGGAATCGATCGAGTCCGCGGAGCCATCGGCAGCGGCAGTGAAGGGTGGGTCGCTGCGCCAGTGGTGCGCCATCCCGATGAACTTTCCGAAGCGCTCTGAGTTCAGCGCCTCGAGCATCTCATCCATGGCCTGCTTGCGCTGGACAGCAAGCTCTTCTTGGATAGTCGCCTCGACGGGGCCCAGAATGAGCTCAGCCGGCAGCTCGGCAAGCAGAGCCTGCTGTCGCTGTGTCAAGATGTCCATGTCCCGCACCCTGCCGAGCAGGCCTGCCCACCACACCAGCTCCTCTTCCAGCCGTGCTGCCTGTTCAGGCTTGAAGAGGTCGGCGAACACCCGGATGGTGCTGCGTAACCGGCGAACCGCAACTCGAGCCTTGTGAATGACGTTCTCACCGGCACGCAGCTCAGCCTCTGAGTCGATGATCACGGTGCATTGTTCTGCCAGGTAGTCACCAATGACCTCGCGCGCGGTGGTGGGTTTGCTGTTCATGCCGCGATTGTCCCGGTCACTGGTACGCCTTGCCGCTGACAACAAATCAACATCGCCGAATTGAAGGACATGCCGTGACCTTACGCTGCCTCAGGCAACGTCTAGGTGTGTCGTAACGAAGTGTCGGCCAAACGCTGAGCTGCTCACGCAATGGCGGTGTTCGGGGCTAGTGAACGCGGCCCATGCGAACATCCGGGGCGCCGAGACGGGCAGCGTCGGCAGAGAGATCATCTGGTTGGTGCTGGGATTCACGTTCGGCCGCAACCCGCTTGTGATAGTGCTCGACCTCGCGATCCACATCGGCGGTTCCCCAACCCAGGATGGGAGCTACCAGCGCTGCAACCTCGCCTGCGGCCGCCAGACCGCGATCCCAGGTCTCGATGGAGATTCGAGTGCGCCGCGCCAAGATGTCGTCCACATGCAGTGCACCCTCATGCGATGCGGCGTAGACCGCTTCGATCTTGAGATACTCCGGTGCACCGGCAAGCGGATGGCCCAGCTCGGGCGAGGATCTGATCATGTCCAGGAGCTCGGGTAGCAGGGAGCCGTAGCGGTTGAGCAGGTGCTCGACCTGGACATCCCGGAGCCCGGTCTCATCGACCAGCAGGGGCCGCGCGTTCCACAACGCGTGATAGCCATCGGCGCCCAACAGCGGTACATCTTCGGTGCACGAGGCCGGCACCTTCTGATCGAGGTCACGGACCGCCGCATCGACGGCATCTTTGGCCATCACTCGGTATGTCGTGTACTTACCGCCGGCGATTACCACGAGGCCCCGGACGGGCGAAGCAACGGCGTGCTCACGGGACAGCTTGGATGTTGAGTCCGACTCACCGGCCAGCAACGGTCGCAGACCGGCGTAGACGCCGACGACGTCGTCTCGGGTGAGCGGGTCTGCCAACAAGGTGTTGGCGTGTCCCAGCAGATAGTCGATGTCGGCTTGGCTGGCTGCCGGGTGCGCCCGATCGAGCTGCCAGTCGGTGTCGGTAGTGCCGATGATCCAGTGGCTGCCCCAGGGGATGATGAAGAGCAGACTCTTCTCGGTTCGGGTGATCAGCCCGGTCATGGAATTGATGCGGTTGCGTGGCACGACCAGGTGGATGCCCTTGGATGCCCGGACCTGGAACTGTCCGCGTCCGCCGAGCATCTGCTGCAGCTCGTCGATCCACACCCCGGCGGCATTGATCGTCTGCTTTGCGCGGATGGTGAACGTGCCGCCCGACTCAAGATCACGAACCTCGACACCGGCCACCCGGTCAGCTTCGCGCAAGAAGCCGACAACCCGCGTACTGGTGGCCACGGCCGCGCCATAGTGAGCGGCCGTACGACCGATCATCATGGTGTGCCGGGCATCGTCGACCAGGCCCTCGTAGAACTTGATGGAACCGACGACACTCTGCCGGTTCGCGGACGGAAAGGACTCGAAGGTGCGCTTCCGGCTCAAGTGGCGCATGTGATGCGGCACCCCTCGGCCGGCCCCCATGACGTCGTACACACCGATGCCAAGACCTGCGTAGCTGCGGTCGGCCACCGGCCGCATGAGCGGGTAGAGGAATGGCACCGGCTTGGCCAGATGCGGGGCCAGCTTGTTGAGTGCCAGCGAGCGCTCCTTGAGTGCCTCGAAAACCAAGGCGAAGTTGAACTGCTCCAGGTAGCGCAGGCCACCGTGGAACAGCTTGCTGGATCGGCTGGAAGTGCCGGCGGCAAAGTCACGAGCTTCCACCAGCCCGACGCGTAGCCCGCGGGTGACGGCGTCGAGTGCGGAACCGCAGCCAGTGACCCCAGCACCGATGACAAGAATGTCCAGATCCTCGCTCGCCAGCCGGTCCAGCGCCGCTCCCCGGGCAGCGGGTCCGATCGGGGATGTGGTGGAGAACATCGGAGTATTCAAGGGTTGACCAGGAAAGACCGCTCCGGATCATGCCGACCCTCGATGAGCCGGATGGTGCCGGAGCGGGATCGCATGGACAGCGACTGGGTGACGATGCGGTGGCTCTCGAATCGCACTCCCCGGAGCAATGAGCCGTCGGTGACACCTGTCGCGGCGAAGAAGACGTTGTCGCCGGCGACCAGATCTGTCGTGGTCAATATCCGATCAACGTCGTAGCCGGCGTCCAAGATCGCGGCCCGCTCCTTGTCATTACGCGCGATCAGCCGGCCGAGTATCTCTCCGCCAAGACAGCGAAGAGCACATGCTGCGAGCACACCCTCCGGAGTGCCGCCGACGCCAACCAGCAGATCGACCCCTGTCGAGGGGGTGACGGCCATGATTGAACCGGCCACATCACCGTCGAGCAGGAATCTGATCCGGGCACCTGCGGAACGGATTGCTGTCACAAGATCAGCGTGTCGCGGCCGATCGAGAATGCAGACGGTGAGCTCGGGAACGCTACGGTCAGTCGCTTCGGCGATCTTGGTGAGATTGTCACCGATTGGCGCATCGAGATCGACGGCGCCTGCTGCATAGCCTGGCACGACCAGTTTCTGCATGTACACCGCGGGCCCGGGGGAGAACATCGTGCCGCGGGAGGATACGCCAAGGATGCTTACAGCGTCGGGCAGGCTCTTCGCCGTCAATGTGGTGCCGTCAACTGGGTCAACGGCAATATCCCACTCCGGCCCGCTGCCGTCCCCGACTCGTTCACCGTTGTAGAGCATTGGGGCTTCGTCCTTCTCGCCCTCGCCGATCACTACGACGCCGTTCATTCGGACCGAGCCGAGCACTGGGCGCATGGCGTCGACGGCCGCGCCATCCACTTGGTTCTTGTCGCCGAAGCCCATGTATCGCGAGCAGCTGATCGCGGCCGCTTCGGTAGCCCGCACCAACTCCAGCGCGAGATTGCGGTCAGGATCTGGCGCTACCCGGTCCTTGGTTCCGGGCTGAGTCACCGTTGCCATCTGCACCACTCCTCTCCTCGTCGCTGGAATACCTCATTCCACCTCAACCCAATCCAGCGTTCGGGCCACCGCCTTCTTCCAGCCCTCGTAGCCGGCTGCCCTTTCTTCGGCACTGATCTGTGGCGTCCAGCGCTGGTCTTCCTGCCAGTTCTCCCGCAGCTCTTCTGCCGAGGACCAGAAGCCGGTGGCCAGCCCCGCCGCGTACGCGGCCCCCAATGCTGTGGTCTCGGGCACCACAGGCTTGCTCACCTCCACCCCGAGTGTGTCGGCCTGGATCTGCATGCAGAGCTTGTTCGCCGTCACGCCGCCATCAACCTTCAGCTCATCGAGCTGGATGCCGGCATCCTTCTCCATGGCCTCCACCACATCACGGCTCTGATAGCAGATCGCTTCCAGCGTTGCGCGGGCAATGTGTTCACGGGTATGGAACCGGGAGAGCCCGACGATGACGCCCCGGGCGTCGGAACGCCAATAGGGCGCGAAGAGCCCGGAAAAGGCTGGAACGAAGTACAGATGTGCGGCACTATCGACCTGGCTTGCCAGTGCTTCGATCTCCGACGCATTGCTAATGATCTTGAGTTGGTCCCGCAGCCATTGCACCGCGGAGCCGGTGACGGCGATCGAACCCTCCAGAGCGTAGACCGGTGGGGCATCACCGAACTGGAAACACACGGTGCTGAGTAGGCCGTTTGCTGAGCGGTACAGCTTCTCACCGGTGTTGAGGAGCAGGAAGTTGCCGGTGCCGTAAGTGTTCTTCGCTTCGCCTTCACTCATGCAGACCTGTCCGACCATGGCTGCCTGTTGATCTCCGAGGTCTCCGGCGATGATGACCTCGCCGCCGAACGGCCCGTCTGCTCGGGTGCGTTGGTACGCGGTGGCGTGGGAGGACGGCACGATTTTCGGCAGCATGGTCGGCGGGATGCCGAAAAAGCCCAGCAACTCTGAATCCCAGTCGAGGGTCTCCAGGTCCATCAACATGGTTCGGCTGGCGTTGGTCACGTCGGTGATGTGCTGGCCACCGTCGATGCCGCCAGTGAGGTTCCACAGCAGCCAGCTGTCAGTGGTGCCGAAGATTGCCTGGTCGCGTTCGGCCGCCGCACCGACCCCGGCGACGTTCTCCAGAATCCACTGCAGTTTGCCGCCCGCGAAGTACGTGGCTGGAGGTAAACCCGCCCGGTGTCTGATCACCTCGCCGCGGCCGTCGCGATCCAGCGCGGCTGCGATCTTGTCGGTCCGAGTGTCTTGCCAAACGATCGCGTTACCGTACGGCTCACCAGTGATCGGATTCCATACCACTGTTGTTTCACGCTGGTTGGTGATTCCCAGGCCGGCAAGATCAGCAGCCGTCAGATTGCGCTGTGACAACGCTTGCTGCACGACCTCTTGGGTGCGCTGCCAGATCTCGGTTGGATCATGCTCAACCCACCCTGCCCTAGGCAGGATCTGGCGATGCTCCAGCTGGTGTTTGGCAACTTCGCGTCCGGAGTGATCGAAGATCATGCAACGCGTACTCGTCGTGCCCTGGTCGATTGCAGCTACGAAGTCGGCCATGGCGTGAACACTATCCTTGGGCCTTCTTGCCGGACATGGCTGGTTCGGCCTGCTGGGAAACCAGGTCGCGACATCACCTGCGTAGGATCTTGGCCGTGTCCGTGAGCCAGGCCCCCTGGAATACTGACAGCGACCCGCCGGGATATCCACGAGAGTGGGAAGCTGACGTGCTGCTCGCGGATGGCGGTGTTGCCCACTTGCGTCCGATCCGGCCCTCGGATGCCGAGCGGCTCGTCGCTTTCTACAATCGAGTTTCGCCCGAGTCGAAGTATCTCCGCTTCTTTGCGCCGTATCCGCGGCTTAGTGATCGCGACGTCAAGCGGTTTACCGAGGTTGACTACGTCAATCGGGTGGCGTTCATTCTTACCCTTGGCGACGAGATGATCGCGGTGGGCCGCTATGACCGAATAGAAGGTGATCATGCCGAGGTTGCTTTCCTGATCGAGGATGCTCACCAGGGCCGGGGGATTGCCCAGCTGCTCCTTGAGCATCTAGCTCAGGCTGCGCGGGAACGTGGCATCAGCCGCTTCGTCGCCGAGGTGTTGCCGGAGAACCGCCGGATGGCACACGTCTTCGCTGATGCGGGCTACCGGATCTCCAAGGGCATCGAGGATGGGGTGCTCGAAGTTGAGTTTCCGATCTTGCCCACCGACACCTCGGTCGGGGTTATGGAGCGCCGGGAGCATCGCGCGGAAAGCGTTTCGGTGCGCCGATTGCTCACTCCCAAACGGGTTGTGGCCTACGGGCCCAGTGCTCGAATCCAATACTTGATCAACTCCATGCTGCATGGTGGCTTTCACGGCGACGTCATGGCGGTGAGCAGCGATGGTGTCGAGGTGGCTGGAGTGCTCAATGCTCAATCGATAGCTGAGCTACCGGGCCAACTTGATCTTGCCATCGTCTCGGTGCCCATGAGCCAGCTGGGCACGGTCGTGATCGAGGCGGCCCACAAGGGTGTTCACGGCATGCTGGTCTTGACCGGCACCGGTTACGCCGCCGGCGACAACCAGCAGATCATCAACCTGGCTCGGGCGTACGGAATACGGGCACTCGGCCCGGATGCCCTCGGCGTGATCAACACGCTTCCCGCTGTGCAACTCAATGCCACACCGGGGCCGATGCCGCGCACCGGCGGAGTAGGGATGTTCTGCCAGTCGGCAGCCGTCGGCGTCGGCTTGCTCAACCACGCCATTCGCAGCGACCTCGGGTTGTCGTCCTTCATCAGCACGGGCGATTACGCCGACGTCACTGCCAATGACGTGATGCAGTATTGGGAAGACGACGAATCCACCCGGGCCTGCCTTCTCACCCTCGACTCGATCGGTAACCCGCGGAAGTTCACACGCATCACCAGGCACTTGGCCCGGAAGAAGCCGGTCGTCGTGTTCGCCCCTGGACGTACCCAACGGGCACATCATGCCGGCGTACGAGGCGGGCTAGGCCATGCTCCGGAGGAGGCAGTCGATGCCCTCTTCCGGCAGGCGGGCGTCATGGTGGTTCACCGCCGCGGCGACATGATCGACGTTGCCAAGATCGCCGCGCGGCAGCCGCTGCCGGAGGGCCCGAGGGTTCGGATCATCACCAATTCCTTGACGCTTGCACACCAGATGACGCAAAAGATGGAGTCAGTCGGACTGCTCCGAGACCCGCAGCCCAAGTTGCTGGAGCCCGCGGCGGGCCCCGCTACATTCCTCAACGCGGCACGTGAGGCTGTGGCAGACGCGCGTTATGACTCTGTGGTGTGTGCGGCAGTCAGTGTCTTCGATGACGGCACTGAGGACGTCATTCTCGGCCTCGAGCGCCTTGCCGCTGAAGCCAGCAAGCCGCTGCTTGGCGTTTTCCTGGATTTCCACCCGCCTTTGATGAGCGGTGGTGCGCCGGATATTCCCGGAGTGCTACCGAGATTTGACGGATCCGTCGATGCCATCCAGGCGCTATCCACTCTTACCGCGTACGCCCAATGGCGTGCTCGCGATCCTGGCGGCGTGCCGATGCTGGACGTCGACACTCAGGCGGCCAAGCGAGTGGTCAACCGCATCCTGAGCCAGCAACCTCAGGGGCGGGAGCTGACAGACACCGAAACCGCTGAGCTGCTGCGGACGTACGGAATCAACCTGGCGCCGCAGTACGCCGTTGGGAGCTTGACCGATGCCATCGCTGCTGGTGATCAGCTCGGTTGGAATGTCGTGTTGAAGGCAACCTCGGCCGCCGTTCGCGGTCGACCAGATCTAGCCAGTGTGCATCGCAACATCGACACCTCCGCAGAGATGACTGCGGCTTGGCAGGATCTGCGGCGGCTGGTGGCTGAGATCGGGCTGGCAGGCGATCAAGATCTGGCAGGCGATCAAGGTCTGGCGGTTGCCGAGCCTGTCGTCCAGGCCATGGCACCGCCCGGCGTAGCTTTGATCATCACTGGCCGAGAGGACGCGGCATTCGGTCCGATCGTCTCCCTTGGCCTAGATGGGATTCCGAGCGAGCTGCTCGGCGACATCGTCTATCGGGTGCCGCCCTTGACGACCGTCGATGCCCACGAGATGGTTCGGGATCTGAAGGCCGCCCCGACGCTCTTCGGCCGTCACGGCGTCCCTGGAGTCGACATTGCCGGAATTGAGGATCTGCTGCATCGGGTGGCACAACTGTCCGACGCAATTCCACAGCTGGCATCGGTGACGCTGAGGCCCTGTGTGGCCTCGGTCAGCTCCATAGCAGTGCTGGGTGCACGGATGTTCATCACCCCTACGGCGGATCAACGAGACCCGCTAGCTCGTATCCTCTAGGCCTCAGGCCGGTTGCACTCAACGGCAATCAGTCGCCGCTGAACGCAGTTGTCGGTGGTGCGTGGCAGGATGATCGACATGAGGATTGGCTCCACCAGGAGAGATCTGCGCGCGGAGATCGACGCCTGCGGCTACTTTCCAGAGCTGGTTGAGGACGCGATCATGCTCGCCCTTGCCGATGAGGAGCTGGTGGATTTTGTGGTACACCACGAGCCGACGTTCAATCGTGATGAGATCCACCGCCATGTCACCGTGCTCGCACTAACTCCGACTCGGCTGCTGATCGGGCATACCGATGACCAGCCTGCGGAGCCTCCTACTCCCGGCATCTACGCGGCGTCCTCCACCGAGTCGGTTGCCCTGAACAAGATCAACACCGTTGCCCTGACCCGAGTCGTGAACCAGCCGGAGGCCTATCAGGCGGGCTCGGAGGACGTCTTCGAAACCTGGCTGACCGTGGGTTGGGGCGCAGTACGTCGCATCGATCTTGAGTTGGCGACATGTAACGATCCGCAGTGCGAAGCCGACCACGGGTACACCGGAAGCTTGATCGGTGATGATCTCACTGTCCGAATGAGCGTGGCAGCTGACGGCCCTGATCGAGTCGCGCGCCTGGTGCGGTTCGCCAGCTCGCTGCAGCGAGCGGCGGCAGTATGAGCTCACCCTTGGCGGGTAGCTCCTCGCCACTCGCCGAGCAGCGGGCTAGCCCTCGAAAAGATCGCCCGGAGTCGTCGAGCCAGTCACTACCTGACATGGTTGTCCCGGCCTACCAGTCCACAACACTCGGTGAGCTGATGCCGAGCATCGGTGCGCACTTGGGGGTAGCAGGTTTCACCGAGGATGCCTTCCGGCTGCCGCAGTCGGCGCGCTACGTCGTGGTGCTGATCGATGGACTCGGCTGGAACCTGCTCCGTCGCGCCGCACGTGAGGCGCCGTACCTGGCCTCGCTGCTAGGAAGCGCCCAGCCGATTACATCCGCGGTACCGAGTACCACGGTGACCAGCCTGGCAAGCCTTGGCACCGGTCTGCCGCCCGGGCAGCACGGGCTAGTCGGCTACACCTCCCGGGTACCGGCCACGGGTGAGATCTTGAACGCATTGACCTGGGAGTCCGACCCCTCACCGACCGCATATCAGTCCAAATCCACCTTCTTCGAGCGCGCTGTCGAAAACGGGATCGCAGTCAGCAGCGTTGCCTTGGCGCGATTTCGGGGTACCGGGCTTACCGTCGCTGCGTTGCGTGGCGCAAGCTTCGTTCCCTTCCCTGAGGACAGCGCCGAAGATCTCAGGATCGCGTTGATCGCTGAGGCAGCTTTACGCGGTGATCGCAGCATTGTCTACGCGTACGAGCGCGAACTTGATCATTGTGGACATGTGCACGGTTGCAATTCGGCCACCTGGCTCGACCAACTAGCCCGAATCGATGCCATGTGCGAGCGACTACGCGCCGCCCTGCCACCGCAGGTGACAGTGATCATTACTGCTGACCACGGCATGATCGACATCCCACCGGACCAGCGAATTGTTGCCGAGGATGATCCCGCACTGATGTCGGGTGTTTCGGCGCTTGCCGGCGAGGGCCGCTTCCGCCAGCTTTATGTTGATCATGAGCCGCCCCATCTGGTGGCGGAGCGCTGGCGGGCGCGGCTCGGTGAGCTGGCCTGGGTCCGGACCAGAGACGAAGCGATCGAGGAGGGCTGGTTCGCCGCCACCGATGATCAACTGCGGGATCGCTGGGGTCATGTGCTGATCGCGCTGCGTGGAGATTGGGCCATCATGACCAGAGCATTTCCCCGAGAATTCACGTTGATCGGTATGCATGGATCACTGACACCAGCTGAAATGCTCGTGCCACTCATCGTGGCCTGACGGCAGAAACTTCGCATGGCAGGATTCCGGCGTGGCTGAGCTGTGCTACTTCACCGGGCCGATGGACTGCGGCAAGTCGACGCTGGCCCTGCAGTTCGACTACACCCAAGCAGCCGCAGGACGCAAGGGCCGCCTCTTCACGAGCCACGATCGCACAGGAGAATCCACGATCTCTTCGCGCCTAGGGTTGGCCCGGCCGGCGATCGAAGTCACCTGGGACTTCGACTTCTGGAACTACGTGGTCTCTCAGCTCACCGGCGGGCAACGGATTGACTACCTGGTGTGCGACGAGACGCAGTTCTACTCAGCCGAACAGATTGATCAATTAGCGCGCCTGGTCGATGAGCTTCAAATCGACGTGTTTGCCGTTGGCCTGCTCACCGACTTCCAGACTCGACTGTTTGCGGGCTCTCAGCGGCTTGTTGAGTTGTGCGACAGGATCGAGATCCTCCAGGTGCGGGCGCTGTGCTGGTGTGGTCAGCAAGCAACCCACAATGCCCGGACTGTGAACGGCCGAATGGTGCTGGTAGGTGATCAGGTCGTGGTGGGCGACACCATTACGGTTTCTGATGCCGAGCATGGTGATGTACTACAGGAGATCGCGTACGAGGTGCTGTGCCGCCGTCACCACCGCCGCCGTGTCACGCGCGCTGTGGCACGAGCGAGCTTTTCCGAGCCGCTGCCGCTAGGTGAGGTTGGGGCTGTCGACGATGAACTCTGAATCCGTGCTGATCTCGCCGGCAGAACTGGCCGATCTGCTCGACTCGAGCCAGCCCCCAATCGTGGCCGATGTGCGCTGGACGCTGGGTGGACCCTCCGGCAAGCCGGACTTCGAGGAGCGCCATATTCCAAGCGCTGTTTGGGTGGACCTCGAGGCCCACTTGTCCGGCCCACCCGGTTCCGGTGGTCGCCATCCCTGCCCGTCGGCCGCGGTCTTCGAGCAGGCAATGCGCGATATCGGCGTCAATCTGGATTCGCTAGTCGTCGCCTACGATGCGGCGACGTCGCAGGCGGCTGCGCGTTTGTGGTGGCTGCTGACCGACGCCGGACATCGCAGAGTGAGGGTGCTCAATGGTGGCTTGGCTGCCTGGCTTGCCGCGAACCTGCCAACAGAATCCGGTCCTGCCAGGCCGCGACCTCAAGGTGATTTCGTGGCCAGTCTAGGTCAGCGGGCGCAACTCACGGCAGCTGAGATCTCAAGCCAGCTTGGGCAGCCGGGCGCTCCCAGGCTTATCGACGTACGTGCTCCGGAGCGGTATTCCGGTCAGAACGAGCCAATAGATCCGGTTGCCGGTCATATCCCTGGCGCGGTCAATCTGCCGACCACGGCGAAATTGGAAGCGGATGGTCGCTTCCGGACACCAGCCGAGATCGCAGCGCTGTACGACGCCGCTGTCGGTGATACGGACGGTGTTGTGCTCTATTGCGGCTCCGGAATTACAGCCGCTCAGAGCCTCTTGGCGCTTGAGTCGGCCGGACTGAGAGCGACTCTCTATCCCGGCTCATGGAGCGACTGGATAACCGACCCAACACGCCCCACCGTTACCGGTACCGATCCTTGACTCAGCTTTGACGCTTGGGGCCGCCGAACATGATCTCGTCCCAGCTCGGTACAGATGCTCGCTTGCGCTTCACGCTCTTGGCCGGCGGCTGAGTGTCGGGATGCACCAACGACTCGATCTCGAACTCATGGGCCTCGTCGGTCCGATCATCAAGCTGCACCGTGGCATCTGGTGGGCCCGGCTCGTCGGTGCCTGGCAACTCCTCCTCGCTGGTCTCGCTGTGCTGCGGCGAATACTCCACCGATTCCGGCACATCGAGGGCGTCCTCGTGGATGCTCGGCTCTACCGGATAGTTGATCACGATGGCTGGCTCCCAGCCACCATCTGTCGTCGTCTCGGTTTCAGGCACCGCAGTAGCGTCGCTCAGCCCCGCGTACACCCGAGGTGAGTCCTCGGCATAGCCGTCGCCGCCGAGCATCTCGTACAGCGTTCCCATTGGCGAGACATCCACCACGTCATCGATCGTTGGCGGTGAAGCGGGGAAGGCCGCAACTGGACGAAGCATGGGGGATACCGGAACTGTTGGCTCATCCGCCTCGTCCGCACCCGTAACCTCACCACTCGGCTGGTCCTTCGGTGCCTGGCGGACCGACTGTGCAGTCGCAAGTCTGTCGCTCAGATCAACGGTTGGTTCAGTATCACCCTCGCCGGAAGATGACTGAACCAGCCATGGTCGGCCGCGCTGCCCACCCTTGACTGCCGCCTGATCGCCTAGCAGCCACTGCGCCTCATCGTTGCCAGCCACGGAGAACCGGCCGCGAAGGTCGTAAAAGAAAACCGCATGCCGGCTCTCCTCAGACATCCGGTAGTCGGCCGTTACGGCCCAGCGGCCATCGTCCAAGCGATAGGAGTCCCACGCGATGTCGTCGATGTCGACACCGTGTCCCAAGAGCCGCTCAGTGACCGTGATACGCAAACTGCGGTGGCCGGAGGGCTCACTGCGGCGGCGTACTGATGACGACATCGCCATCGACGCCACATGATCGCGCTCGGCAAGAACCGGCGTAGCAAAGCGCTCCACGCGATCCATCGGAATACCTGCCACCCGGGCTATGTCTTCGAGGCTCTCGCCGGCCCGGATCCGCGCCTGAATATCACGGGGAGTGAGGGAGGTTTGCATCTCGATCTCCAGTTGTCCGAGCCGCGGCCGGTCGCCCATGACCGCTGCGCGGAGTCTTTCGTCAGCCTCGATGATCAATTCCTCGCCGCGCTCGGTCACCACGATCAGGGACTTGCCATCCGGGCTGAGTCCCACCAGTCGTGCGGTGCGCATCAGTCGCGCGGCTCCTCGTGCGGCATCTGTTCTCAGCCAACTTACTCTGCTTCTCCTACGAATTGCGGGAGCAACTCGGCCCACTCGGTGACCCAGGAAACGATCAGCGCTTGTCTGGGGTCGTACTGTCAGTCCATGCGCGAGCCTCTGCAGGCCAGGCCAGCCACCCGTGGCGAGCTTCGGGCGTCCGGATATGTCAGCCGTCGTGTCAAGGCCGAACTTCGCGACAACTTGGTCGAACGACTTCGGTCAGGAACCACTGCTTTTCCTGGCATTGTCGGCTTCGACGAGTCAGTGTTGCCCGAGCTGGAGAGCGCGATACTCGCCGGTCATGATCTGGTGCTTCTCGGTGAACGCGGTCAAGGTAAGACCAGACTTATGCGGACGGTCGGCGGGTTGCTCGATGAATGGAGCCCGAACGTCGCTGGCTGTGAAATACACGATGATCCGTACGCTCCGGTCTGCTTGCGGTGTCGTGCCCTCTCCGCTGAGATGGGCGATGAGCTGCCAATCGAGTGGCGACACCGTGACGAGCGCTATACCGAGAAGCTCGCCACGCCCGATACCTCGGTCGGCGACCTGATCGGTGACGTTGATCCGGTAAAGGTTGCACAGGGGCGGACGCTCGGCGATCCGGAGACGGTGCACTACGGGCTGGTGCCGCGCACCAACCACGGCGTGTTCGGTCTCAACGAGCTGCCGGACTTGGCTGAACGCATTCAAGTTGCTCTGTTCAATGTCCTCGAGGAGCGCGATATCCAGGTACGTGGCTACTCGCTGCGGCTGCCGCTGGACATCTTTCTGATTGCCACGGCAAACCCGGAGGACTACACCAATCGTGGCCGCATCATCACCCCTCTGAAGGACCGCTTCGGCGCAGAGCTGCGTACCCACTACCTCAGCGAGCTTGCCGATGAAGTGACCTTGATCCGCCAGGAGGCCACTTTGGTAGCCGAGGTTGGTGATCATCTACTCGAGGTCTTGGCGCGGCTGACTCGAAATCTCCGGGAATCCAGCTCTGTCGATCAGCGCTCCGGAGTCTCGGCTCGCTTCCCGATAGCGGCCGCGGAGGGCGTTGCAGCTTCGGCGCTCCGCCGGGCGGCCCGCACCGGTGATCATGAAACAGCTGTGGCGCGAATCTGTGATCTTGGCGTGGTGTTGCCAACCCTGCTTGGCAAGATCGAGTTCGAGATGGGGGAGGAGGGCCGGGAACGCGCGATTCTGGAACACCTGCTGCGGCTCGCTACAGCGGCAACGTTCCGGGAGCGGCTATCCGGCCTGGACCTTTCGGGCTTTACCCAGGTGTTCGCCCAGGGCGCTGTTGTGGAGACCGGTGACTTGGTTGCGGCCTCAGACGTGCTGGCTCAATTGGGAGCCGTGCCCGGATTGTTCAAGGTGCTGAACCGGCTTGGCTACGACGATGCGGCTGGACGAGGAGAAGTTGCGGCCGCTGCGGAGTTCGCTTTGGAGGGGTTGCATCTGACTCGTCGGATTGAAAAGGAGATTGTCGATGGCCGCACCATCTATGGGGCAGCCTGACAGGACGTGATCATGGGTTCCGACAGCAGCGATCGCGATCCCGCCGAGAGAGACAGGTCGGACCGCGCCCATCACCGATTCCGGTACGGAGCCTGGCGTGGCGGTCCGGATCCGCTGAAGCCGCCGTTCGATGTACGCGATGCCATTGACCGGATTGGTCAGGACGTGCTTTCGGCCGGCACCGTACATGATGCCCTCCGCGATCTGCTGCGGCGCGGGCTCGATGGTCGTGGCGGACTCGACCGGCTGGCCGAGAGGGTCCGAAAGTTGCGCGCGCAAACCCGTCGTCGCGGTGAACTTGGTGGCGTTCTCGATCAGGTCCGGGCTGCCCTGGACCAGGCGCTTGCCGCTGAGCGTGAGACCTTGGCAGCGAGTGACTCACCCGATGCTCGATTGGCCGAGCTGGAACTGGACACGGTGCCTGATGATGTCGCCGGCGCTGTTCGCGCTCTTGATCACTACTCCTGGCGATCCGAGCAAGCGCGCGAGATCTTCGAGGCGATCAAGAACATGCTGCAGCGCGAAGTACTTGACGCCCAATTCGCGGGCATCAAGCAGGCGCTTGAGTCACCGGATCCTGAGGCCATGCAACGTGTCAAAGACATGTTGGCCGATCTCAACGCGCTGCTGGCAGCACATGCGCGACAGGAGGACACGACCGACCAGTTCGCCGAGTTCATGGAGCGCCACGGCGAGTTCTTTCCGGAGCAGCCACAAAACGTCGAGGAGTTGATCGATGCGCTCGCTCGACGGGAGGCGGCTGGCATGAGGTTGATGGCCTCTCTCAGCCCGGAGCAGCGGGAGCAGCTTGGCCAGCTCATGAGCCACGTGCTGGCTGATGCCGATCTTGCCGCGGAGATGGCCCAGCTCGCGGACAACCTGCGTGCGTTACGTCCTGGACTTGATCGAGATCTGCCGGCGAACATGCGCCCCGGTGGTGCGCCGCTCGAATACAGCGCTGCTGTCCAGGCTGTTGCTGATCTCGCTGACCTCGAGCAGCTGGAAGCCCAGCTGTCCCAAGGTGAGCAGGTGTCGACGCTGGATGATGTGGACATCGACTTGCTGGCCAAGCATCTGGGCCGAGAGGCCGTGAGCGACATGGAGGCGCTCCGCGAGCTGGAAGGAGAGCTTGAACAGCAGGGTTATCTCACACGTGGCAAGGACGGACTTCGCTTGACACCGCGCGCGGTGCGGCGTCTTGGCCAGACCGCATTGCGCCGGGTGTTCGCTCAACTCGACGCCTCGGGTCACGGTGATCACGATGATCATCGGACTGGGGCGGCTGATGAGCTCACCGGGCTGACGCGCGCCTGGGTGTTTGGCGACGAGTTACCGATCGATGCGCCGCGTACCGTGTCCAACGCATTGCGACGGTCAGGGTTGGGTCCCGCCGGTGTAGCCCTGGATGTGGCTGACTTCGAGGTCACTGAAACTGAGCGGCGGACCAGCGCAGCGGTAGCACTGTGCGTGGACCTCTCGTTCTCGATGATGCATGACGGACGTTGGGGTCCGATGAAGCAAACAGCGCTCGCGCTCAACCACCTCATCGAGACGCGGTTCCGGCAGGATGCGCTGCAGGTAATCGGCTTCAATCGGCTTGCTCGCCGGCTGACCCCCGTTCAGTTGGCCGAGGCTGAGCCGGAGTGGGTGCAGGGCACCAATCTGCAGCATGCATTGATGCTCGCCTTGCGTCATGTGCGGCGGCATCCAGATGCCGAGCCGGTGGTGCTCGTGGTGACCGACGGCGAGCCGACGGCACATCTGATTGGTGGCGGAGACGCTTACTTCCAGTGGCCACCGACCGCGGAGACCATTCGAGCGACCATCGCGGAGGTGGACGAGCTCACTCGCTACGGGGCAACGATCAACACCTTCATGCTCGGTGAGGACCCGGGCCTCGCACGCTTTGTCGACGCGCTAGCCCGGCGTGCCGGTGGTCGGGTGTTTACCCCGGATATCTCACGGCTCGGTGAGTATGTCGTCGCCGACTATCTGAGGGCCCGTCGCGGCCGCCGCTGACAAGATCGTTGTCAGGGCACCGCGTTGTCAGGGCACCGCGTTGTCAGCGCACCGCGTCGACTGCACTTTGCCGGCGCAGTCGCAGGAGGTCGGCGAGATAGCTGCCGTAACCAGACTTCAGTAACGCATTCGCCCGTTGCTCGAGCTCATCGTCGGTCAGAAAGCCTTGCCGCCAAGCCGCCTCCTCAGGTGAGCCGATCTTGAGTCCCTGCCGAGCCTCAATGGTGCGGACGAAATTATTGGCATCGTTCATGGACTCGAACGTTCCGGTGTCCAACCACGCGGTACCGCGGGGAAGGACACCGACGTACAGCTTTCCCGCCTCCAGATAGTGGCGGTTTACGTCGGTGATCTCGTATTCTCCGCGGGCCGAAGGCCGCAGTTGAGCGGCGATGTCGATCACCTCGTTGTCGTAGAAGTACAAACCGGGAACCGCGTAGTTGGATTTGGGATCGGCCGGCTTCTCCTCCAGTGAGATGGCGCGGCCCTCGCCATCGAATTCGACGACCCCATACGCCTGAGGCTCCGCCACCCAGTATGCGAAGACGGCCCCTCCTTCGACGTCAGTGAAGCCTCGCAGCTGAGTGCCCAAGCCGGGCCCATAGAAGATGTTGTCGCCCAGCACTAGGGCGACCTTCTCCGAGCCGATGAAGTCCGCGCCGATCATGAACGCTTGGGCAAGACCGTCCGGCGATGGCTGCTGGGCGTAGCTGATCGAGATGCCGAACTGGGAGCCGTCTCCTAAGAGACGCTGGAACGCCGCGGCATCGTGTGGCGTCGTGATGACAAGCACGTCGCGGATTCCGGCGAAGATCAGCGTCGACAAAGGGTAGTAGATCATCGGCTTGTCGTAGACCGGCACCAGCTGCTTGCTCACCCCGAGCGTCACCGGATGCAATCTGGTGCCTGAACCACCGGCCAAGATGATGCCTCGCATGGCGCTCAGTTTGGCACTCGAGAACACCCGTGGTCCCATGCCGGCGCCTTCATAAGATGACTCGCATGACGAAATATCTGGTGACTGGCGGGGCAGGATTCATCGGATCCAACTTCGTCCGCTATCTGCTTGATCAAACAGATTCAACCGTGACGGTGCTGGACAAGCTCAGCTACGCCGGAAATCGGCAGTCTTTGGAGGGCTTGCCGGAGAATCGCTTCACCTTCATTCAGGGCGACGTCTGCGATGGGAGTCTGGTGCACGAATTGGTACGCAGTCATGATCTTGTGGTGCACTTCGCTGCCGAGTCTCACAACGACAACTCGCTGCTCGACCCCTCAGTGTTCATTACCACAAACCTGGTCGGCACCTACACCCTGCTGGAGGCCGTGCACAGGTACGGCGTCCGATACCACCACATCTCCACCGACGAGGTCTACGGCGACCTTGCGCTCGACGATCCGGCGCGGTTCACCGAGACAAGTCCGTACAATCCGTCCAGTCCTTACTCGGCGACCAAGGCCGGATCTGACCATCTGGTACGTGCCTGGGTGCGCTCCTTCGATGTGCAGGCCACACTCAGCAACTGCTCCAACAACTATGGGCCGTACCAGCACGTCGAGAAGTTCATTCCTCGTCAGATCACCAACATTCTGGAGGGTGGCCGGCCGAAGCTTTACGGGGCGGGGCTCAATGTCCGGGACTGGATTCATGTCGATGATCACAGCTCGGCAGTGCTGTTGATCACGACCGAAGGCAAGATCGGCGAGACTTACCTGATCGGTGCCGATGGCGAGCGCAACAACAAGCAGGTCATCGAAACGATCTTGGAACTACTCGGCAAGTCGCGTGATGCTTACGACGAAGTCACCGATCGCGCTGGCCACGACCTGCGTTATGCCATTGACTCGACCAAGATCAGGATGGAACTGGGCTGGCAGCCGGTCTTCTCCGACTTCGAGGCCGGCCTGGCTGCCACCATCGCGTGGTACCAGGCCAATGAAGCGTGGTGGCGGCCGCAGAAGGCTCAGACCGAGGCAAAGTACGCCCGCCAGGGCCAATGACCGATGGCCGGACTGACGATTACCAAGACTCCCATCCCAGGCCTGCTGCTCATCTCACTGGATGTCCGAGCCGACAATCGTGGCTGGTTCAAGGAGAACTGGCAGCGGGAGAAGATGATCGAGCTCGGCCTGCCTGATTTCGTACCGGTCCAGAACAACATCTCGTTCAACAATCGAGCCGGCACCACACGGGGCATTCACGCCGAACCGTGGGACAAGCTGGTTTCGCTGGCGACGGGGCGGATCTTCGGTGCCTGGGTCGACCTGCGTGCCGGCGCTGGTTTCGGTCGCTGCTTCACTGTGGAGATGGGCCCGGAAACCGCCGTCTTCGTGCCACGTGGTGTCGGAAATGCCTTTCAGGCTCTGGCCGACCAGACCGCGTACTCCTATCTGGTCAATGATCATTGGCGGCCGGCGGCCCGAGAGTCCTACACCTTTGTGAACATTGCCGATGAGACGCTGGCGATCAACTGGCCGATCGCGCTCGACCAGGCAGAACTTTCCGAGGCAGACCAGGCGCATCCACGACTTGCCGACGTAACGCCCATGGAACCGAAGAAGACCTTGATCATCGGCGCTGGGGGACAGCTAGGGCGCGAGTTGATCAAGTCATTGCCGGCAGCGGTTCCGGTGACACGTGGCAGGCTGGACTTGTCGAGTCCGGCCTCGATCAAAGGCTTCGACTTCGCCGCGTACCAGGTCGTGATCAACGCGGCTGGATATACGAATGTGGATGCAGCCGAGACACCGGCCGGCCGCCGAGAAGCATGGGCGGTCAACGTCGGCGGCGTCAAGGCCTTGGCCGAGGCGGCCA
>JBJMIR010000059.1:0-7527 GCA_045806785.1 Propionibacteriaceae bacterium
GTACGGCACACAGCAGGGAGGCCTACCAGGGGCCGCGGGAGATCCTCGTCGGGATGGCCGACCCGGTACGCCTGTCCGACGTGGTGGCCACGGAAGACGTGACACCCCGATGACCACGACGCTTTCCGCTGCCGCCACGACCGATGAGGCCGAGCGTGCAACAGTCCCAGGTTTCGCGGTGATCTCCGGCGCCCAGGTGCGACGCGCGCTGCAGGG
Organism: Propionibacteriaceae bacterium; assembly: GCA_045806785.1. Taxonomy (GTDB): domain Bacteria; phylum Actinomycetota; class Actinomycetes; order Propionibacteriales; family Propionibacteriaceae; genus Microlunatus. The sequence continues at coordinate 217 of JBJMIR010000059.1, forward strand.
ACAAGAGAAAGAGATCGTGGAGTTGGTCGAGGCCACCTACCGGCTGCACTCGGCCGGCGATTCGGTGAACCCGCCGTCCTACTTCCTACGGTTTCCGGACCGTCTGTCATCCCGGATCATCGCTCTGCCGGCATCGCTCGGTGGGTCGAACCAGGTCGACGGCCTGAAGTGGGTCTCCAGTTTTCCCCAGAACGTGGCCTCCGGCATCCCGAGGGCCTCCGCGGTCTTGATTCTCAACGACCACGACACCGGGTATCCGTTCGCTTGCCTCGAGGCCTCCATCATCAGCGCCACCCGGACCGCTGCCTCGGCGGCGTTGGCGGCGGATCGGCTGAGCCGTGGCCGACCACGCGCGACCCGGGTCGGGTTTGTCGGGGTAGGCCTGATCGCCCGCTACATTCACACCTTCCTAGCCAGCACCGGTTGGTCATTCGACGCGATCGGGATGTATGACCCGTCCGCTGAGAGCGCCGCCGGCTTCCAGGGCTACCTCCAACACTTCGACACCGCCGGCCAAGTCAGCGTCTACGACAGTGCGGAGAAAGTGATCCGTTCCAGTGACCTGCTTGTTTTCGCCACCGTCGCCGCCCAGCCACATGTCAGCGACCTGTCATGGTTCGACCACAACCCGGTAGTGCTGCACGTGTCGCTACGCGACCTTGCGCCAGAGATTCTGCTCGCCTCGACCAACGTCGTCGATGACATTGATCATTGCCTGAAGGCCAACACCTCTCCGCATCTGACCGAGCAGCTCACGGGTAACCGCGACTTCCTGGCCGGCACACTGGACGACGTGATGGCCGGGCGTGTGACCGTACCGGCGGATCGCCCGGTGATCTTCTCACCCTTCGGCCTCGGCGTGCTGGACCTCGCAGTCGGCAAATACATCTACGACCAGGTGGCCTCCGCCGGCGAGCTGCAGGTCATCGACGACTTCTTCAACGAGCTGCGGCGGTACGGATGAGCAGCTCGACTTGTCACCGTCCCATCTGTCTGACTTACGACCAACGGGCGGCGGTGATGACGTGGGTAGCGTAACGAGCTCGGTCGCCCTCGTGGGCTGCGAGTGGCTGCAGTACGACTACGGACCGGCGTTGATGCCTCCAGACCGGCCGGGTTCGTTCACAATCTGGCGATACCGGCGACTGCTGCCGGTTCCCGACGGTCCCGTGAGGCACCCATTGCCCGTCGGCGGAACACCGCTGTTGTCTGCACCCGCCCTTAGGCGGACGTTGGGCACGCCGCGCCTGTGGATCAAGGACGAGACCCGTAGCCCGTCTGCGTCAAACAAGGACCGCGCCACCGCACTCGTGATCGAAACCGGACTGCGCAGCGGGATAGGCACCATCACGACCGCCTCCACCGGGAACGCCGCTGTGTCCACTGCCGTCGGTGCCGCAGCAGCCGGGCTGCGAGCCGTCATCTTCGTGTCGTCGGACTGCCAGCCGGAGAAACTTGCACTGATGACGCAGGCCGGTGCATGGGTCTTCCAGGTGCCCGCAGGCTATGCCGCCGCCGTCGACCTCTCCCGAGCCGCCGCCCGCACATTCGGCTGGCTCGACCGCAACACCGGCGCCAACCCGGTCACCATCGAAGCCAAGAAAACTGTGGCCTTCGAAGTATGGGAACAACTCGGCCGCCGGATGCCGGACGTGATGATCGCGCCGGTCGGCGACGGACCTACCTTGGTGGCACTCGACAAGGGCTTTCGCGAACTCATCAGCTGTGGCCTAGCAACGCGTCAGCCGCGTCTGATCGGCGTACAGGCTGAACACTGTCAGCCGTTGGTGCGCGCCTGGCTCGGTGAGGCCGCCGAGCCTGCGGAACTCGATCCCACCGCCACGGTCGCCGACGGCATCGCCGTAGTGCGCCCGGCCATCGGTGATGCCGTACTGGACGTGATGCATCGAGGCAGCGGAGGAATGGTCGCGGTCACCGATGACGCCCTGTTGTGCGCCGTTACGACCTTGGCCGGCAGAGCCGGCGTCGGCGCCGAGCCCGCGGGAGCAGCCGCCCTGGCCGGCCTGGAGGCTGCCATTGAACGCGGTCTGGTGAACCGATTGGAAACCATAGTTCTGTTGGTCACCGGCCGAGAGGTCAAGACGGGCGGTGGAGCCACCAACCTTGGCCGGATAGCACTGGTCGAGACGCTCGACCAGGTCGAACGGGTGCTGGAGGACGATTGCTGATGGTGCGACAAGAAGAACTTGGCAGGCCAATGAAGGCGATGTCTCCGCCGGATACAACAGAACGCCAAGCTGGCCGCAGCTTCTGGGTCGGCAAGACCGGCGGCCGTCCCTCTCTTCCCGTGACAAAGCCTGGGTCGGCATCATGCTCGGCATGATCCTTCCGGCTGACGTCGAGAGCGAGGAGTGCTTCGGCGAGGCATCCGGTGGCGCCCTCTTCCCGGAGGAGGAGAAGATCATCGCTCGCGCCGTTGAGACACGACGGCGTGAATATGCGCTCGTACGGAGCTGTGCTCGAACATGCCTGAGACGGCTGGGTTACCCACAGGTTCCGATCCTGCGTGGCGCCGGCGGCGCGCCCAAGTGGCCGGCCGGCGTGCAAGGCAGCATGACTCACTGCGCTGGTTACGCTGCGGCGGCGGTCGGACCCCTCCCCCGCATCTCGGCCATCGGCATCGACGCTGAGCCCGACGCACCACTTCCCGATGGCGTCCTGGACCTTGTCACAACACCTGCCGAACGGAATCGCATCGCCGTGGCCGACTTGGAGCCTGACAGCCCGAACTGGGACCGGTTGCTGTTCAGCGCGAAGGAGGCGGTGTACAAAGCATGGTTTCCGCTGGTCGGCGAGTGGCTCGATCATCAGGAAGCCGAGATCGTCATCGACCCTCAGGACGGGACCTTCGCGGCCATGCTGCCGAGCGAGGCTCTGATCATCAACGGCCACCAGGTCCGCCGACTCGACGGGCGCTGGGTCCGGCAGCGAGGGATCCTTGTGACCGCCGTAGTCCTGGGTTCAGCATGAAACGGCGTCGGCGTACGACTTTCAAGCCGGACAGCTCGCCGTCCTCTCCGACCTGGATCAGCCATACCTTCCAAGAGAAAGTCAGACTGCATGCCCGGAGGCTGTTCATCGCGGCGTCTGCCGTGGCGGCTGCCACGATGCTCGCTGGCAATGCGCCGGCGACACTAGCGGCACCGCCGTCGCCGCCTGCTACCAACCTGCTTCAGCGCCAATTGGAGGCCGCTGCCAGCGGAACTGGTGCTCTCGTGCACATGCGCAAGCTGCAGCAGATCGCGGACCAGAACGGCGGAAACCGCGCATCCCCCGGGCCTGGGTATGACGCAAGCGTCGACTACTTTGTCAGCGTGCTGCGTAAGGCCGGCTGGCAGGTCAGCACACCCGAGTTCAATGTGGACGGCGACCGCATCCGCAACGTGATCGCGCAGACCAAGACCGGCGACCCGAATCATGTTGTCATGGCTGGCGCACACCTGGACAGCGTTGAGGACGGTCCGGGAATGAACGACAACGCCTCTGGATCTGCGGCCTGGTTGGAGATCGCGGTGCGGATGGGCGGATCTCCCGAGGTGACCAACCAGGTGCGAATGGCGTGGTGGGGTGCGGAGGAGATCGACTTCAACGGCTCAACGCACTATGTCGAGACGCTCACCCGAGCTGACCGCCGCAAAATCGCGCTGTACCTGAATCTGGACGTGATCGCATCCCCGAACGTCGCCTACCTGGTAGAGGGCGGGATAGGCCACGGCGACGATGCGGGACCGGACGGGTCTGCGGAAGTGGCGGGGGTGTTGGCGGAGCGGCTGGCCGCGACCGGCGTCACGCCGGAGAGAATGGAGTACGAGTACGGCTCTGACTACATACCGTTCATCAAAGCCGGCATACCCACGGCCGGGGGGTTCACCGGCGACGACGAGGTGAAAACCCGCAAGCAAGCCGCCCTCTGGGGCGGGCAAGCCGGCGCCGTGTGTGATCGCTGCTACCACGAATCATGTGACAGGCTGGACAACATCAACGTGAAGGCGCTGGACCGCTACACAGACGCGGCCGCAGGCGCCCTCGCCCACTTCGCAATATCCGTTTCGGATCTTCCCGCCCGCTGACCAACTGGAGCGGCTGCCGCAGGGTCGGTGACGTGTACGCCCCCAGACTTCGACCTGCTTAGCCGGCGCTCGGCTCTCCAGCCGAATGGGTTATGCGTTCGCGGTCGAGTTCTTCGGTCAAAATCGGCAACCAGGCCTTGACTCGTGTGCCGCCGGTTGGCGAATGTTCGGTGGTATACCAGCCGCCCAACTCTGTGGCTCGTTCGAACATGGACACCCGACCGACTCCGGAATGATTGGTCGCTGCTGGAAAGCCGACGCCGTCGTCGTCGATTTCGACGGTGAGCCCATTGTCCACACGACTTACGCGGACATTGATGCGCTGCGCGTCGGCGTGTTTCGTTGCGTTGCTCATGGCCTCTTGTGCGATGCGGTAAGCCGCGACCTCGACCGGGGCCGGCAGCACCGAGAGTTCACCAGCGACCTCGAAAGTAACGCTCGGAGGACCTTGCGCGCCCATCACTGCGCTGAGTTCGGCGTGTTGCTGAAGGGCTCCCAAGAGACCCCCATGATCCAGGGCTGGTGGGCGGAGTCCTTCAACCAGGCTGCGAATGTCTGTAAGTGCAGTCATCTGCAGGGCGTGCAGTTTCTGTAGGGATTCGGCCTGGCTCTGGCATTCTGGCGGCAGGTCCATGGCTGTCTCGGTCCGCAGCAGCGCTGCCGCCAGCAATGGGCCGATGCCGTCGTGGATCTCTCGCCGGATACGACGACGTTCTTCCTCGCGAGCGGTTACGGCCTGAGCTAACGCCCTCCGCAAGGCCTGCTGAAGGCCAAGGTTGTATGCGCTGCTGGCAAGAACGTGGCTAAGAGCGTCGAGCAACCGCTCGTCGGCCCGCCCGAGCGGCTCCAGGCCGGGTCGGACCGCGAGACTCAGCTGGCCCACATGGACTTTTCCGGCGTACAGCGGTATGACCCGATCGGGTGGTCGGGAAGCGCCATGGGACAAGCTGAGCGGCGCCATGCCAGGCATGGTGATGTCGAGCTGCACAAATGCCAGTCGCAGGGCATGCATCAGGGCATCGAGCGTGGCTATCAGACCGCTCTCGTCGGTCACCACGGGCGTCGTCCGCGGGGACAGTGCAGCAAGCATTAAATCGCTATCAGCCCGGGCACCGAACAACCGTCGCTGCAAGACGCGGTTGAGTACTGCAATCGTCACGCACAGCAAGGCGATGAGTATCCCCGCGGTAGCCGCTGTCACCCAATCCGATGGATGCGTCCGCGGCATGATCAACAACCGCCAAAGTGCCAGCACGCCAACAACCCCGGTGAGCACCGCGACGATTCGTACCCCCCAGCGGCGGATGACGATCTGCACCTGGAACAGGTGGTTACGCACCACAGACACCGTCATTGCTGATAGGACCAGAATGAAGAGTCCGTTGAACCAAGCCCATGGAATCAAGGGACGCCCGGCGATCGTGGCGGGCAATTGTCCAAGCCCGTAGTAAGCGAACGTTGCAAGCGCAAAGGGAATCAACACCCATCGCACAGCAGCCCGCTTGTCCGGCTGTGCTACTGACCTATAGCCAAAGATCATGGCGAACACCATCAAGATTGGGATGGTGTACGCCGCGCCGGACGAGATGGTGATCAGTCGGGCTACCTTTTCGAGTTCGTTGCTTTCTCGCAGCGCGACCACGATGCGCGGCAGGTTGAGAGCCAGTGGTAGCGCGAAGCAGCCAATCACAAGCATGCGCGGGGGAAGATTTTGACGAGGCAATGATGCAGCCATCAACAGCAACGCACCCCAAAACAGTGCATTGGCAGTGTCACCAATCACAGATGGCCATAGCCGTGGACCAGTCGCGAGGTCGACAATCTGGATGCCGAAAGGCCACACCGTTCGGCCGAACAGATACAGGCAACCGGCCGCCAGCAGGGCCCGTGGGGCACCCGACCGGGGCCGCACAGCAACCAAGAAGGCGCCCAGCGCGAGCATGAAGCAGGCAAGCAGCAGCACACTGGCGTTTTTCCTGAGGACTGAACTGAACCGGTAGGGGGTGAGGGTGACATCGATGCTGGCCAGCTGCCCCGAGCAGTCTCGGTTGAGGGTCGCATCGCTTCGACGGACGTCGTAGCGAATGACGTCTCCCACGTTGTAGATACGGACAGGGCCGTTGCGAACCACATCTTCCAGTGGCCGGCCATCGACCGCCACGACGCAATCACCGACGCGTAGCCCGGACACACCCGGCACTACGTCATTGATAACGACGCCACGTCCCGACCAATAGGGTGCGCTCGGAAATATGACAGTACCGTCCGCAGGTGAGGTCCCGCGTGCGAGAACGACCCACCCGAGAGAAGCCAGGATCACTACGGCGACGAGCAGTGGAACCCCTACCCAGCGGGGCAGACTTGATTGGTTGCTGGCCCAGCCCGACCAGGACGGTTGCCTCATGCGACCAGGACACCCTCCACTGGACGCTTGGGGCATGACGCCACCCGGCTATTCAGACCTCCGGCGCCCATAGGCTTGAGCGACCGTGCCCGTCACCCGCGCACCGAACTGGCAGAATTGCCCCAGTGTCTCCGATGACAACTTGGTTGCGATGACAACATTACGCTTGTTGATCGCCGACGATCACCCACTTTATCGAGACGGTCTGAGGGCAGCCCTCACTGCGGATGGCTTCGATGTAGTCGGGGAGGCGGCCGATGGACGGCAGGCGGTCGCCCTCAGCCTTGAGCTTCAACCGGATGTGGTGATCATGGACCTCGATATGCCCGGCACGGGAGGGGTCGAGGCGACACGCCGTATCGCTCACGACAGCCCACATATTGCGATTCTGGTATTGACCATGCTCGCCGACGATGAGTCAGTCTTTGCAGCCCTTCGGGCGGGCGCTCGCGGCTACCTGCTGAAAGGTGCCGGCCAAGCAGAGATCGTGCGCGCGGTGCAAACGGTCGCCGACGGCGGCGGCGTCTTTGGCGGATCTGTCGCTCGTCGAGTTATGGACCACTTCAGCGGACAGCACCCATCCATGCCGTTTCCCGAGTTGACAGAGCGTGAGCGCGAGGTCCTATCCATGGTGGCGGCTGGACAGAATAACGCCGCCATTGCTGCTCGACTTGCGCTGGCCCCCAAGACGGTGCGCAACCACATCTCCAACATCTTGACCAAGTTGCACGTCTCCGACCGCGCGCAGGCGATCATCCGGGCGCGTACGGCAGGCCTGGGGTAGCTGCCCGGCCGCGTCCCGGTGTTGCCCGGCAT
>JBJMIR010000060.1:0-4339 GCA_045806785.1 Propionibacteriaceae bacterium
GGTTGAAGGCCAGATTGCCACCGGAGTTGGTGATCGAATAGTGCGCCACCGAACCGGCATCGGTCACTGTGCCAACATCATCGAGTGGGGCGCCAATCCAGAGGTCGAAGCCCGTACCAACGCGGTTTCGCGCAATTCCAAGTGATGATCCGAATCGGTCGCCAGCAGCCGCATCCCCATTCAAGGTCTGGCCATCCGTGGTCTGATAGCCAACCTCAGATCCGAGCACTATGTGGACGCGCCCAGCGCGGTTACTCGCTCCGGGAGCTCCGACGATGATGTCGTCGCAACCGTCGTTATTGAGATCGGCCAGAACGATCGCCGCCCCAAACTGATCGCCTTCGGTGCCCTGGCCAAGACCCGCACCCTGTTGCGACAAGATGTCGCCCGGAGCCGTGGTGAGCCGTAGATCGACCTCACCGGTGTTGTTGTTCCGCCCTGGCACACCAACAATGAGGTCGGATTTGCCATCGCCGTCTACATCACCGATGACCGGGACATTGGTCTGGCAGTTGACCTCGGCAGCGATGGCGACTCTCTCTGGTGTCAGCACAGCCATCGCAGCAGCAGCAAGCAAAACAGACGCCCCAAATCTCCGCATGCTGTCCTCACCTTTGTGGATGACGCCTTGGCCGTCCTGAACCACTAGGCCGGCAACAAAGTTCTGCCGCTCGGACATTACCTACTTTGGGGGCGTCGCAAAGGCCATTCGGCATTTCCCAGGTATTCACCTCTATCGGGTGATGTTCAGCCAGCCTGATGCATGACACGCTTCGCCCTACTGGGCACAAGATGCTTCGACACGTCGCTGAAGCGCTCAGCACGACAGCAAGATTCGAGAGGTGGTACCAGTGAACGCGGTCGCATGGATTCCCTTGATCGTTTACCTCATCGAATTGACCATCAAAATCGTGGCGCTCGGTACCGTTCCCAGCAATCGTCGCCCCTCATCCTCCATCGCCTGGTTACTTCTGATCGTGGTAACTCCGCTTCTCGGCCTCGTGTTGTTCCTCTTGATCGGCAGTCCATTCGTGCGCGGCCGACGAGCCAAGATTCAGGCTGAGGCCGATCAGGTGATCACCGAACGTACCGCTTCGATGCCCGACGTACCGCCGGGAGCCGATCTCCCGGTGGGAGTGGACAGCCTGCTTCGGCTGAACCGGCGCTTGAGTTATCTGCCATGCGTTACTGGAGTCAGCCATGGACTGTTTGGGGACTACAACGCCTCCATCCAGGCCATGGCCGATGCGGTCAAAGAAGCTCAACGACGGGTTCATGTCGAGTTCTTCATTACCGCATGGGATGACACGACCAACATTTTCTTGACGGCCTTGGTAGATGCGGTTAAGCGCGGCGTTACGGTCAGGCTGCTTTACGACGATGTTGCATCTCGTCGCTATCCGGGATTCAAGCAAATGAATTCACGGCTTACCGAGGCCGGAATCGAGTGGCACGAGATGATGCCGATCAAGCCGTTCAAGGGTAAGTGGCGCCGTCCCGATCTTCGTAACCATCGCAAGCTGCTCGTGGTGGATAGCGAGGTGGCGTTCATGGGCTCCCAGAACATGATCGACTCCAGCTATTTGTTGAAGGGCAACCTGAAGGTCGGCCGGCACTGGAAAGATCTCAACATCAAGATCACTGGCGAGATCGTCCGGGAGCTGGAGGCGGTTTTCGCCATGGATTGGTACACCGAAACCGGCGAGAAGCTGGGCAGCGAAATTGAATTCGAAGACAGCTTCGGACCGGGCGTTGTGCCAATGCAGCTGCTGCCGTCCGGGCCTGGATATTTGACGATGCCGAACTTGAGGCTCTTCACCGGATTGGCGCATCGCGCCCAAGAGACATTGTCTTTGACCAGTCCGTATTTCGTACCCGATGATTCCTTGCTGGAGGCGATCACTACAGCTGCCTACCGCGGCGTCGCAGTCGAGTTGTTCGTCTCCGAGGAAGCCGACCAGTTCGTGGTACAGCACGCGCAGGCCTCGTACTACCAGGTCTTGCTCGAGGCAGGGGTCAGGATCTATCAGTATCCAAAGCCCACTGTCTTGCACGCCAAGCACTTCACCGTCGACGACATGGTCGGAATCATCGGATCCAGCAACATGGACTATCGCTCGTTTGGGCTGGACTACGAAATCACGCTTATGTCGACGGGCAGTGAGTTCGTTGCCGACCTGCAGGCGGTCGCGGATGGATATCGGGCGGTGTGCCGGGAGCTGACGCTGGCTGAGTGGAAAACGCGCCCGAGGAGCCAGCGCTATATCGACAATGTGATGCGTCTGGTCTCTGCACTGCAGTAGGGTCCGCTCCGGTGAGCGGGCAGATTGACTAGGGAAGAACCATAGTCAATACTGCAGGCGTGAGCGAACAGCACTCGCCGACGCATGGCCAGATTGAATACCTGCAGCTTCCGGCTCTCGACATTGAGCGTTCGGCTGCCTTTTTCACAAACGTCTTCGGCTGGTCCGTTGACTCCAACAGCGGAGGTTTTGAGACTCCCGGATTGATCGGTCAGCTGACCACCGACATCACGCCTGCCTCCGGCGGTCCTATTCTCTGGATCGCGGCTGACAGCCTCTACCGCGTACTCGGGAAGGTCGAGGCCAATGGCGGCAAAGTGTGCGGCCGCCCGCAACTCGATGGCGGTGAGCGGTGGCTTGCCGAGATCGATGATCCGGCCGGCAACCGGCTCGGCATTGTGGCGCAGGTAGCTGTGGCTCAGTCTCAGACCATGATCGCCGTACGCGATGTCGAGGCCTCAAGCCGCTGGTATCAGCAGCTCCTTGGCTTGCGTAGTGATCATGGCGGTCCAGACTACGAACGGCTGCTCGCGGGCGAGACGCTCGTCCTTCAGCTCCATCATCGCGATGTTGAACACCACCATGGACTCTTTGTCAGCCCAGATCTCGAGGTTGGGAATGGAGTTCTGCTCTGGTTCGGCGAAGTGGCCAATTTCGACGAAGTCGTAGCGTGCGCCGAGCAGCTCAACGCGCCGATCGTGCGGGCATCTCACCGTAATCCGCCGGAAGGCGAGGGCAATGGTCCAGGCCATCGCGAGATCTGGATCAAAGACCCTGACGGCTACACGGTCGTCATCGCGAGCACCGACGGGGAGGCGTACGAGCCGGCCTAGGTGGCCGCGAGATTGATCAGGACACTTGGGCGTACACAAAGCCGCCAATAAAGACAGGGATCCAGCCCGGCTCGGCAAAGATTTGATCACGCAAGTTGGCGTTATGGTCATGGCTCAGTCCTTGATCATTTTGTGAGGCTCTGCCCAAGTCGGAGAGTGAGTTGCATCACACTGCCGTCTGGTATCGAATCTCTGTGCGTTTTTTGTCAGTGGCTGTCCGTAGCGTGTGAGGCATGTCGGAACTCGGGGATCAGGAGGCGATCGAGCCGCCGGCCGGGGATGCCGTGGTGGCGCGTCTCGATGAGATCTTGGAGGATTTCGCCTCCGCGGTCGCCGACACCAGCATCGTGTCGGATGCGGTTCGGATTGATCGGATCACCCGACTGGAGAAGCTACGCGCGGCCACGGCCGCGCTGCAGGTCGCAGAGTCGGTGCGGTTCGCCCAATCCCAGGTGGCCGAGCAGCTGGCCGCCGAGCTGCACCCTGAACAGATTGGCCGGGGCATCGCGGAACAAATCGGGCTGGCATGCCGGATCTCCCCTGTGGTGGCAGCACGCCGGCTGAACACGGCGCGGGCGTTGTGGTGTGAGCTGCCGAACACCTACAGCCAACTGGTCGCCGGTGACCTGCACGAGTGGGTCGCCGAAACGGTGGTGAGTGAAACCCAGCATCTTGACGCTGAAATTCGCGGTGCAGTTGATCAACAGCTCGAGACCGCCGGCATAACCCGGATGGGATTCAAAGCTGCCACCGCCGCTATCCGCAAGACCGCTTACGAGGCAGACCGGGACGGTTATGTGCAGCGCGGGCGTACCGAACGCCGGCATCGCCGGGTCGGGATCCGGCCAGCACCAGACACCATGGCCATCTTGAGTGGCTATCTCCCGGTAGAACAAGGCGTCGCCTGCTACGCCGCCTTACGCAAGCACGCCGACACCGCCAAAGCCTCCGGGGACCGTCGAACCCGGGACCAGATCATGGCCGACACCCTGGTGGAACGGCTCACCGGCCAAACCACAGCCGCCGATGTGAACCTGGAGCTGCAGATTATGATGCCGCTGCAGACGCTGCTGGACCCCAGCAGCGCCACACCAGCGATGATTCCTGGTTATGGGCCACTACCGACCGATCTAGCCCGCGACATCCTGATCACCTCCCAAGGCCGGAAGTGGTGGCGCCGACTATTCACCGCACCCTCAGCAT
>JBJMIR010000061.1:0-3336 GCA_045806785.1 Propionibacteriaceae bacterium
ACATCGAAACGACGATGGGCAGCAACGGCGTAGAGATTGCGCCTCTCGCCGTCCAAGGCAGTTCACCAGTCTCAGGACTATTTAGCTTCGACAAATACAGCAGCCTGCCACTATTCATCGATGCCATCCGCGAGGATGTCATGAACTCTGGAGCGGTCGATGCGAACCGCCGGTTATTCTTCGTGCCACGCGCACACGTCATACGGCTCCGCACGGCCGGCGGAACTGTGGACGCCATTGAGGTCGACGTCGCAGGACAACGCCATTCCCTTAGTGTCGCGCCCGACTGCGCGGTCATCCTTGCAGCGAGCGGTATCGAATCCACCCGGTTGGCCCTGAGCTCCGCTTTCATCTGCAGATCACGGCCTCAACGAGCCGCGCCGGCTCCGACGACCTACTTTTTCGCCTGATCCCGGATATCGAACTACTGAATCAGCATCTCGCCAACACCGACCCGAACTGGATCGCCATGACTTTGCGCGCTGTCGGCGAGATGCAGGGCGACCAGACATCACCGGTCCCAAACTCCAACGGAAGCTGGATCAACCTCAGTCCATGGGAGAATGACGAGTACGGCGTACCGAGGGCGTACCTCCAAATTCGAACAACCTCCAACGACCATCAAACCTGGCAGGCGATGGACCAAGCCGCAGTCGAGCTCGTACAGGCTATTGCCGGTGCACCATCACAAATCCAGTACCACTACGACAACGGCTGGCAATCAGCGCCGTTCCCGCTGTCGCGGCCATTCCCAGAATGGCATCGGGGACTAGGAACTACGTACCACGAATCCGGCACACTCTGGATGGGGGATAACCCAGCCACATCTGTGACCGACACCTTGGGCCGCTTCCATCACATACAGAATGCCTACGCCTGCGACCAATCTCTTTTTCCAACGGTTGGATCGGTGAACCCAGTCCTTACCGGTCTAACCCTGGCGAAACGGCTGGCAGAACAACTGCCGCTATGAAAGTGAGGCATATGGCGCGTGGCTATCACTTGCTCCTCTGTCAAGTTGCCAGGGCTCCAGGGCTACTCGAAACGGAAAGGTGTGCGCAACCTCTCCTCAGGCGGCCGGCCGCTCCAGCCCAGGCTGATCGGGGCGCCCCGCTCAAGCTCGTTGGGCCGCAGTGCGACAAATCGGTAGTGCGTCTCATCGTCGGCAGTCGCTTCGGTGACTGGTGTATCGCCCACATACAGCACCGGCCCCAGGGCTCTCGCCGGTATTGGAGAAACGGTCTCGACAAGGAATTCCACGGCCCCATCAACGGCTGGCAGAGCCGACTTGAAGTTGCGTCGGCGAGGTTCAAAACGCGTGCGCTGCGTCCTAAGCGTCTTCACCTCAGGCAGGGCAAGGTCCGGACCAGGCGCGCGCGGTTCTAGCTCGCCGGGATCGGTGCTCATGTCAGTCCCCTTTCCCCTACGGCTTGACGATTTGGAGATCGTCAAAGGCCAGTGCGCGGTGATCCTGCTGGTTGTAGCGAATAAGTACCGCCACGATCTTTCCAAGCTCAAGCTTGCCTCGTCGCGGTTGTGCGCACCCAGCCTTGAACCGAAGTGTCGACAGCATCGATTTGTCAGTTCCCGGCCGGTCGAAGGGCCGTGGCACACCTCCCACGGCGTCGGAAGTGATCCAGCCTACGGTTCCCGCGCTGTCCTCCAGGCCGAGTTCGAACCCCGTGGCTGACGCTGGGAGCGGGCTATCGGCCACCTCGGCAACACGTAGCCACACCTCCGAATCCCTCATGTCCACACCACCCACCTCGGAACGGAAGACGGCGCCTTGCTTATCTGGATCCATAACCATGCCAACGGTGAGGCCGAAGAACGTGTCGTTGAAAGCGGCCGCCACCTGGTCGAATGGATACTCATCGGCACTCATTCCGGCGAGCTGCGATGTAGGCAGCCCCAGAGAGTTGGTGCCGATCCCATTGCCGTCCTCGTGGTCGTCGACGGTCAGCTGGTCCGCGCTCATATATGAAAGATGGACGACGCTGGTCGGCGTACCGGCGGGCTTGAGCGTTTTGTCGAGATATCGGTGTGTGGAGTCGCCAAGCAAGAGGGCCCGAAAGAAGGCGCATCCGTACACATCGAGGATGCGTTCGTGTGACCCCCGGCTGAGCACGGTCGTCACGCCGTCGTCGAAGAGCCACTGCCGGTTGAAGAAGTTGTGGTTCGTGCTGTGCGCGTATGCCTGCGATTTGAATGGGTCCGGAGTGGCCTGGTCATAAAACTGAGCACCGTTATTGTCAATCACATCGCCATCGGACGCGGGAAGGATGGTCATGAACGAGTAGCCGGACGGGCGAATAGTTGACATCCCTGACCAGTACCGAAAGTTGGTGGGTGCGAGGGCGAGACCTGCCCTGATCGTGACCCCAATCGAGCCGATGACGGTCGGAATGGTCACGATGGCGTCGCCGCCGCGGGAGTGGCCCATGAGCCCCAGCCGGTCGAAGTCGATGCAGGCCCCGAATAGCGATTCCGGACTGGCGTCAAGTGACTGGAAATGCTTGATGGAGTCGATGATCAAGTCTGCGCGGTCCTCGATATTGCCGACGCCTGACGAGCCACCGTTGAGGGCATTGCAATCCACCGAGACAGCGACCATGCCCATCCGGGCGAGGCTTCGCTGAAAATAGTCATACCCGAGGTAGCTCGGGTCTGCCGGATTGTGGTTCCCGTGCGCCATCACGACGATCGGCGCCCGCCCGGTCTGGGCAAGCCGCGCGTTGAAGGGCACGTCCTGACCGTCGTCCTCGGCTGGGTAATACACGCTGCCCTTGACCGGACCGTCGGCGTACTCGGTGTGGCCCACAGGGAACAGGTCAAGCGCTGTCGGGTCGCCAAGCACGGGCGGGTCGACACAGGCCACGGTGAGCTGCAGCGCAAGCAAACCATCGCAACCGGAGAGCGACTGGATGACATGCACAACGTCACCGGCCACGAGCATCTCGGTCAGGTTCACAACGGGAGCGCTGCCGAGTCCGACCTGGACCAGGTTGCGGTAGACGCGGATCTGCGCACCAGGCGCAGAACTTGTGATCACGACCGCGGTGTCCCCGGCCTGGACTGGTCCAACGGTGGGTGCCGGCAATGAGGAACATGGCTCCACGCCCGTAGTGCCGGTGCCGCTCGGGGGATCGCTGGGGCACAGCTCCTGGGAGGCCTCAAATGTCTCACCGGTGGTGAACGCAGGGCTCAGGCCAACGAGCAACGCACCGCCCCAGCAGCGGTAGGTGCCGACCGGGGAACCATCGCGGATCAACGACACTCGTGCGCCATTGGCGATGCCATTGATGCGTAGCTGTTCCCCGCCCTCAAAAATCGGGT
>JBJMIR010000062.1:0-3743 GCA_045806785.1 Propionibacteriaceae bacterium
ACGCTGGAGCCATGGGAGTGGGGGCGAAACTACGGACCAACTACGGACCACGACGGCCGAACTCGGCGCACCTCAACGGTCAACCATGGAGACCAGCGGGTACTGGTTCACGCTCGACACACGTAGAGGCCCGATCTGGGGTCAAGGGGTCGCGAGTTCAAATCTCGCCAGCCCGACAGAGCGAAGTACCTAGTCAAGCCGCAAATTTATCTCTCGAAATATTTGCATTTCATGATCGTCTTCGCCGTTGACCACCTTTTTCGACCACCTTTTACGCAAGCGCGTCGCTTAGCCAGTTCAGTGCCTCACGTGACACGTCAGGAGAGACGTGGCCCTAGACGTCACCGGTGATCGCGACGCTCGCATGGCCGAAGACCTCAGAGACCACCTTGAGCGGCACGCCTGCCGACAACATGACCGAGCCAGCAGAATGCCGCAACGTGTGCAACCCGACCGTCGAAGGCAGCTTCGCGCGCTTCGCAGCAGCCTTTAGAGCACGCAGCGCATTGCGCGGATCCACATGGCTCACCCAGCTCTGTTGTGAATACATACGGATTCGGTTGCCACATCGAGCCAGCCCTTAGCCGCTCAGCCATCTGCCTGGTGCGCAGGTGGCGCAAGACCTTCTCAGCGGTGGGGGAGATCGGTGTGGCGCGGCGTGACTTCGCTGTCTTGGTTTCGGTTACGACGAGCTCGCCGTCCACGCGGGCCAAGGTCCCCCGTACCCGCAGGAGCTTGGCGTCGAAATCAATGTCGGACCAGTGGAGGGCCAGCGCTTCGCCTCTTCGCAAGCCGCTGTTGACGAGCAGCGCGAAGAGTGCCGCATAGCGGCTGCCCTCCGCAGCAATCAATAGCGAGCGCACCTGGTCAGGCGTCAGATAAGCAGCCTCCTTACTGGTTACCTTGGGCGTCGCACAGCCTGGGCCGGGTTCTGCGCTACCGTCCTGTCGCGCACAGCCGTATCGAGCACCGCGCGCAAGACTGTGTACGCGGTGCGGATCGAGGACTCAGCCAGCCCGCGGCCTTTCAGCTCAACCGTCCACGCGTCGATGTGGGACGGCCGGAGTTTGTCAAGCGGCTTCGCGCCGATCTTGGCACCGATGTGTGTGCGCGCCATCGTGCCGTACAGGTTCTTCGTGGTTGCTTTCCGATCTGACGCCTCTAAGCTGAACAGCTCTTCGCGGGACTTCGCCGGCTGAACCGGAACGCCGAACTACGCCACTACAACGGCGAGGGCCACTCACCCTCCACCTGGAGTCCCGCCGCCTACACCGACTTCGCCGAACGACTCCTCACATGGATCGGCGCATCTAGTTCGATCTGACGCCTCGCCGAAAGCGGCCCCTCACCCGCTGGCCATGGGTACGCCGAGGATCGCCCGGCCGTAAACGCATAAGGAACGGTGATTGGAACAGTAAGTCCTGCTGCCCTGCCCGCTGGCCGGTTCACCGAGTGCCTGGGCTCAGCGTGTCGTTTGGGGTGGCGCTGTCACAACATTGACGTCTGAACAGCAGCCGGCAGACTGGGTCGGTCCGGGTCGTAGCCCGACATCGGCTGACTCACCGGGACCAGGCCGGACTGCGCTAGCTGGTCGACGTAGGCCCGCGACGTTCGACGCCCGGGCGGCCCGGCCAATTCGGCTGCGCGGGTCAAATCCTGTTTCTTCGCTCGACACGCGGGCATAGCCGAGCAACAGACCAGGCATAAGGCACCTCATCGAGTAGGTCGACCCGATGGCTGCCGTACCGGATCGGCGGCGGTCAGAACTATTGCCGACAGGTACTGAGAACGATCGATGTCAGACAAGGTATATTGTCTTGATGCGGATCGGGGAGCCGGCACGTCGGCACCGCGTAACCGACAACGACATCGCCCATGCCACGCGCACCGCGATCCGCAGAGTGCGGATGGACGGCGACTTGACGATGCTGATCGGACCGGCCACCGACGGAGCGCTACTGGAGATCGGCGTTCTGGATCTCGACGGCGAGGACCCGGTGATCATCCATGCGATGCCGCTACGACCGAAGTTCTACCGACTGCTGGGAGGAAGGTGAACCTGATGCGACACACCGACGAACAGATCGAGCAAGCGGCTGCACGCTTCGAGCAGCTGGCCGATGACCTCGACCCCGACACCGTACACGCTGAGGAGACCGACGACCTGCGCCAGGTCGCGGTCGCTTCCGACGCCGTACGCGACAACGAAGCTCAACTCCGCGAGGCCGTCCAGCTCGCCCGTGCTCACGGCAGATCGTGGAACCAGATAGCGGTGGCCTTAGGGGTATCCCGGCAAGCCGCACGCCAACGATTCTCCGACAAGGTGGCCTGACACCTGACATCAGCTTGACGTAGGACCTCACAGCGACGGGCACCACACAGGCCGCATGAGATCCGTCCACGGACCTCGTTCGAGCGACTACATCCCTCGCGAAATGCCGATGGCCGACCAGGAAATCCGACGGTGGCGGTTATGGGGAAAGTCCAGCGGGCCGGTGGATATAAGTCACGTTCCGTATGACCCATCCGTTGAAACGCCCGTGCGGGTGGCATTAACAGAAGTCGGGCGAGGGATTCGATCCGTACGCGAGTCAAGCCCAGCCGAGCGCCGCTAGCCGTTCTAAGCCGCGGCGGAGTCTCTGAGAGCCGCAGCGCGGCAGGCCGGATCTGTGCGGCGCCCCGACCTTGGTTGCTCCATGTCAATCGCCCGATGGCTCCTTTTGAGGCATCGGGCTCTGGCCTGCGACCGCCTGGAGATAGTCAAGCCCAGATGCGCCTTGAATGCAGCGTCGAGGCACAGCATCGCGGCACAACGTCCACTGCCAATATTGGTCGGAGGCCCTTCGTCGTAGCATCGAAGCTCAATGACTGGGTCATTCGTGGCAGCGGGCCCTTCGCTTGGGTTAGCTATGGGTCTGACCACCATTTTGACCACCATTTGGGTTTGTCCACCGAAATACGCCCAAGTGCAAAAGCCTTATTTTTAAGGAAAATTGGACGTCCTGCGGACGTCCTTGGACACGCTGCCGATGTCTGGGGTCAAGGGGTCGCGAGTTCAAATCTCGCCAGCCCGACCATATCTGACCTAGTGGGGGGCTTTTCAGCTGTAAAGGACTTTACAGCTCGACCGATTGTGCCATAGGTGTAGCCATCACCACGGAAACACCTCACTCGACCGCTCAGCAGCCTCACGCTGCTGCATCGCCACATGACTATAGATGTCTGCCGTGATGCCATAGGACGAATGGCCGAGCAACTCCTGCACTACCTTCAGGTGAGCACGCGACGCAATCAACGCCGACGCTGCGCACCCAGCTTGCGCTCAGCGATCAGACACTCGATCTGTTCGTCGGAGTCGAGGCCCTCAAGACGTTCCAACATGCGTTACTGACTCCTAATCTCGAATGCCGA
This sequence comes from Propionibacteriaceae bacterium, assembly GCA_045806785.1. Taxonomy (GTDB): domain Bacteria; phylum Actinomycetota; class Actinomycetes; order Propionibacteriales; family Propionibacteriaceae; genus Microlunatus. The sequence goes on from JBJMIR010000062.1 coordinate 3,412, forward strand.
TCGTAGGTCACAGTGGCTTGACTCCCGTGGTCAACGAACACCCACCGGGGAGCGTGCCAGCGGCGATCCATGCATGCTCCTGCGAGCCGGGGTCCTGATCGCGGGTCGACATCCGGGCGTAACAGATGGTCATCACAACTCGATTCCCTTGGAGAACGTGTCCAGACAGTTTGTATGTGTATTGAGCTAATATGCATGCATGGCTTCGTTGCTGCAGATCAGAGGCGTACCCGACCAGACGCGTCGCGAGCTTAAGGCGCGGGCCGCCGCTCGGGGCCAGTCTCTGAACGCCTACCTCCTTGAGTTGGTCGATCGAGAGGTCGCGCGACCGA
>JBJMIR010000063.1:0-3222 GCA_045806785.1 Propionibacteriaceae bacterium
GGAATGCGTACCGCTTCCATTCGCCGATGCGCTGGAGGACGAGGTGATCCCGACCGTCGAGAAGGTCGTCGAGGCAGTACGACGGCTCGCCGCCTTCTGAACCGAACCAACCAAACCACGCCACATTTGCAAAGGAGCAGACCAGTGACAAGCAAGACGCTCATTCGCGGCGGGACCGTCGTGAGCATGGATCCCCAGATCGGAGATCTCACAGGCGACGTACTGATCGAGGACGACAAGATCGTCGCCGTCGAGCCGAACATCAGCGCCGATGCCCAGGTGATCGATGGGAGCGACAGCATTGTCATCCCAGGCTTTGTGGACACCCATAGACATACCTGGGAGGCCGCAATCCGTGGCTGCGCACCGAATGCGACACTCGACGACTACTTCGTGGAGGTCTTGGACACCTTTGCGCCGGTCTACCGGGCCCAGGACGTCCAGGCGAGCAACGTCGCCGGATCTCTGGAGTGCCTCAACGCCGGAATCACCACGCTGGTCGACTGGTCGCACATCAACAACACTCCTGATCATGCCGACGCAGCGGTGGCCGCCCTGCAGCAGACCGGCATTCGGGCCCAGTACGCGTACGGCAGCGCCAACCTCTCGTTGGCCGACTATTGGTTCAACAGCTCAATCGCCATTCCGGGGGATGACGTACGACGCATCAAGGAGACCTACTTCAACTCCAATGAGGGCCTGCTCACCATGGGCCTCGCCACTCGTGGCAGCGGCTTTTGTCAGGAGGAGGTCGTACGTGCGGAATGGAAGCTGGCACGTGAGCTCGACATTCCGATCACCATTCACGTCTCGATGGGCCGGCTTGCCGGACGATTCGACATGGTCAAGACACTCGACGATTACGGACTTCTGGGCCCCGACACGACTTACATTCACTGCTGCCACTTCAGCGACGAGGAGTGGCAGCTGGTCAAGGACAGCGGTGGGAAGATCTCGGTTGCGCCTCAGGTGGAAATGCAGATGGGCCACGGCTGGCCGCCGGTACTGCAGTCGCTGCGGATGGGACTTCGGCCCAGCCTCTCCATAGATGTCGTGACGACGGTTCCTGGCGACATGTTCACCGAGATGCGGGCCGCCTTCGCAGGTGATCGGGCCCGGGTGCACGCCGAGAAGTTCGAGCCGAACGAGCAGGTGCCTAAGGAAGTGCTCACCGCTCGCGAGATGCTCCAGGCAGCCACCATCGATGGCGCATACGTCGCCGGAGTTGAGGATCGCACCGGCTCGCTGACGCCGGGCAAGCAAGCAGACATCGTGATCATCGACGCCAGCTCACTGAACATGGTCCCGATCATCGATCCGGTCGCCGCCGTAGTGCTGTGTGCCGATGTGTCAAATGTGGACAGCGTTTTCGTTGCAGGGCAGGCCAAGAAGCGCGATGGCAAGCTGCTGGCTGATGTGGACAAGGCCCGCGCCGACGTCGAGACTTCGCGCGATTACCTGCTGTCGGCAGTGGCCGAGAAGCGGCAGTGAGCGGAGGCCACCTGGTACGTCCAGCCGGTGCGCTGGAGCTCATCGCTCCGACCACCGGCTGGGCGAGCGAGGCGACGGGATATCGCCGCGGCATGGCGGTGGGCGAAGATGATCACGCTGTGCATACCGGGTTCATGATCAGTGAGCTTGATGCCGGCCGCGAGATTCCGTGGCATGTGCACTCCTTCGAGGAGAGCTTCTACATCATCGCGGGCGTCGGAGTGATCGACACCGCCGAGGGATCGTTTCGCGTCACGGAGGGTGCGTACGGCGTGGTTCCGATAGCGATGCCCCACCGATGGCGTAACGACGGTGACGTCCCGGTTCGCTGGGCGGAGATGCAAGCTCCGGCACCGCGATCTGCCTATCAAGATGACACTTTCCTGGTGTCAGGGCCCACGTACAACGAGGCAGCGGACATCGATGTCCGGGATCCGCGGAACCGCTACTTCGGTAAGATCACGCCGTCCCAGATGGATCCGAGCAAGCAGAGCCAGGACCTGCTCGAGGTGACGGCCAGCATGCGTACTGCGCTGCTGGTCTACGGCGGGATCAATGTGAAGATGATGGTCGATTCTGATCTTGGCGCTCAGCTGAGCACGATGTTCATGGTGCAGTACGACCCGGACGGCGCAACCGGACCTCATGATCATCCGTTCGAGGAGACCTACTTTTTCCTGGAAGGACAGGCCGAGGCGACCTTTGACGGCAAACCTGTCGTGCTCGGTGCAGGCGACATCGCCTGGGCAGGGGTCGGTTGCGCGCACTCCTTCCGCAACCTCGGCGCGGGCACGCTGCGGTGGCTGGAAACCCAAGCCCCGCAACCCCCGCCGCGATACTCCTATCGATTCGCACGCGATTGGGACTACCTAAGGGAGGTTCTCGGATGACGGCACTGCTGATAGCCAGCGGCACCGCAGGCATCGGCTTGGAGATCGCGCGCCGGTACGCCGGGGAAGGTTGGTCAGTTGTCCTAGCTGGCCGCGACGGATCGCGGGCCAAGTCGGTAGCTGCCGAGGTCGGAGGTGACGCGCGCGGCATTGCATTGGATCTCTCGGAGCCGGAGCAGATCGCCGACGCTCTGACTGACGTAGGGGCGGTCGATCACATTGTGTTGTCAGCGATCGCTCGCGATACCAATACGATCGCCGATTACAACATTGCCTCGGCACGCTATCTCGCGATCATGAAGCTGGTCGGCTACACCTCCGTGGTTAGCGCGCTAAGAGACCGGTTGGCAGAAAACGGCTCTGTCGTGTTGTTCGGTGGGCTGGCCAAGGAGCGACCGTACGAAGGTTCGACGACGGTTTCTAGTGTTAATGGCGGCATGACCGGCCTGGCGCATTCGCTGGCCCTGCAGCTGGCACCTCGTCGGGTGAACGCGATCCATCCGTGCTACGTCGCAGACAGTCCGTACTGGTCCGATAAGTCGGAGTTCATGGCGGGGGTCCTAGACGACACGCCGACCGGGCGAAACGTGGCGATGGAAGACATTGTCGACGCAGTCGACTTCCTCATGCGTAACAGGTCGGTGAACGGCATCGATCTGAATATCGATGGCGGCTGGTTGCTGACATGAGGGTGGCACTTATCGGCGCCGGCCGGATGGGAAGCGCCATGGGAGCTCGGGTCGCTGGCGCCGGGCATGATCTTGTCGTGTTCAACCGCACTCGATCGGGCGCTGATGATCTTGCTCAGCGAATCGGAGCGCAGGCGGCAGACACGGCACGG
>JBJMIR010000064.1:0-17833 GCA_045806785.1 Propionibacteriaceae bacterium
ACCTCGTGCAGCACAACCAGCACGCTGGTGCCGGCCGCCAACAATCCGGCCAACACGTCTGCGAGTACTCGCTGATGCTCCAGGTCAACTCCGGAAGTGGGCTCATCCAAGACCAAGAGATCGGGCTCGCCGGCAAGCGCCCGGGCGACCAGGACTCGCTGCTGCTGTCCGCCTGACAGTCCGGCTATATCGCTGTTAAGCCGGTCGGACAATCCGACGAGGGTGATGGCGTTGTGTACAGCGTCCCGGTCGGCTCGGCTCAGCGGTCGGAAGGGCCGTCTTCGCGTCAGACGGCCGGCGGCGACGACTTCTTTCACTTTCGAACCTGCGAGTTGCGCCAGTGAGCGCTGCGGCACATAACCGATGCGCGACCAATCTCGGAAGTCGCGCAATGGTGCGCCGAATAGTGTGACGGTACCCCGCTGGTAGGGCAGCAGCCCGAGGAGCGTACGGACCAGGGTCGACTTCCCGGAACCGTTGCCGCCCATCAAGGCCACAGCCTCCCCCGTGCGTACCGAGATGTCGATGCCGCGCAGCACCGGAAGTCCGCCACGTTCAACCGTGAGCTCGTTGGCCGCCAACACGGTACGTGCTCCTATGAGCATCCTCCGGCCTTTCGTAGTGCCGCCAAGTTGGCGGACATGACGGACAGGTAATCGTTGCCACGCGACTGATCGGTGATGCCCTCGATCGGATCCAGCACATCGGTGCCAAGACCAAGATCACCAGCAATCGCCTTCGCGACCGCCGGTGACACCAGTGTCTCGGAGAAGATCGTGGTTAGCCCGTGTTCTCTGGCCAACCGCTGAACCTCGGCAATCCGCGCTGGTGACGGCTCGCTATCTGGATTGAGGCCACTGATAGCAATCTGGGTTAGGTGATATCGCTTAGCTAGGTAGCCAAAGGCTGCGTGAGTCGTAATGAACTCGGTTCGTACACAGTCGGCAAGGCCTAAGCGGAACGAGCGATCAAGCCGCCGCAGGTCCTTGTTGAGCGCGGCTGCGTTGTGGGCGTAGTCCGCCGCATGATCCGGATCGATGGTCGAAAGTCGTTCATCTACCACCCGAGCGATGCGACTAAGCGCCGTCGGATCCAGCCATACATGCGGATCGAGAGCATGATGATCATTACCGGACTCTGCGTGGCCAAGATCATCACCGGCCATTGCCAACGGCTGCAGCGGCACGATGGCGTTGGTGTCGATCACGTGCCGGTTCTCGCTCTGTGCCACAGCTTCATCAACTGCTGGCTGAAAGCCCTTCTCATAGATGACAAGGCTGGCAGTGGTCAGGCTTGCGACCTGTCGCGGCGTGAGTTCCAGGTCATGCGGCTCGGCTCCTGGCTGCGTCAGATTGGCGATCGTCGCGTGATCACCAGAGACGCGCTGAGCGACGAACTGCAGTGGATAGAACGCGGTGACGATGGACGGCCGACCGCCAGTTCGTGTGGAAACTGTGCTAGCCGGTCCCGACGTTGCACATGCTGTTCCGGCAAGCAACACGAATATGCCGGCAACCAGGCTTAGCCATCGAGACCTAACCGACATGAGAACCATTTTCATTAAGGCCCTGACTGAAGTCAAACCGCCATGTCTTACCGACTTGTCAGCTTCACAGCGTGCTATAGCCCTTATAGCCCTCTGAGACGCTGACAACTCGGAGTTGGCAGAGTGCGGCTATGGCCAAGGACTATTTCGGGGAGCGCATCGCGGAGCGCTATGACGAGACAGCTGCCGACATGTTCGATCCGTCGGTTGTCGATCCGGCTGTGGACTTTCTCGCCGAGCTGGCGTTCGACGGTACGGCCCTCGAGCTTGGCATCGGCACCGGCCGGATCGCGCTGCCGCTTGCGCAGCGCGGCATCCGCGTACATGGCATCGACCTGTCCGACGCAATGGTGTCGAGGCTGCGAGCCAAGCCCGGTGCAGATCAGATCAGTGTCACGATCGGCGACTTCGCCACGACCGCCATCGACGGTCGTTTCTCGGTTGCCTACCTGGTCTTCAATACGATCATGAATCTGACGACGCAGGACGAGCAGGTCACCTGCTTCCAGAATGCGGCCGCACACTTGATGCCGGGCGGCTGTTTCGTGATCGAAGTCAGCGTGCCGGATCTACAACGGCTGCCACCCGGTGAAACGGTCCGAGCCTTTACCGTCACTGATAACAGGCTCGGCTTCGATGAGTACGACATCGCGTCTCAGGCTGTGATTTCTCACCATTACTGGGTCATCGACGGAAGGCTTGAGGTCTTTTCGCCACCCTTCCGCTATGTCTGGCCAGCAGAGCTTGATCTGATGGCACGGCTCGCCGGGATGTCGTTACGGGAGCGTTGGGGTGGTTGGAAACGTGAGTCGTTCGGCAGTGAAAGCACAAGCCACGTCTCGGTCTGGCAGAAACCTGCTCTGCCTTCGTAATAGCGACAGCCTTGGTACGGCCTGGCTGAGATCGGCTCGTACGCCTCGCAGCCAGTACTCCTACTGAGTGGCGATAATCTAGTGCGCTGGACTCCATCCCAGCCGGGGATGGCGCCGCGATACCTCTGGAGAAGAAGTACGTGACCCCGACAAGCCGACTCGACAGTGTGATCAATCTGTGCAAGCGCCGTGGCTTCGTCTTCCCTGCAGGAGAGATCTACGGCGGCACACGCTCGGCGTGGGACTACGGACCGCTCGGCGTCGAGCTGAAGGAGAACGTCAAGAAGCAGTGGTGGCGTTCGGTGATCACCGAACGCGAGGACATCGTCGGTATCGATTCGTCGGTGATCTTGCCTCGTCAAGTCTGGGTCGCCTCCGGCCACCTCAATGCCTTCCACGACCCGCTCACCGAATGTCTGTCGTGTCACCGGCGCTTCCGCGCCGATCATCTTGAGGAAGAGTTCGAGGCACGTAAGGGCCGCAAGCCCACCGGCTTCGACGAGATCACCTGTCCGCACTGCGGCACTCGCGGTCAGTGGACCGAGCCGCGAGACTTCAACATGATGCTCAAGACGTATCTGGGCCCGGTTGAGGACGAATCCGGGTTGCACTATCTGCGGCCAGAGACTGCGCAGGGCATCTTCGTGAACTTCGCCAATGTGGTTCAGGCGACGCGTAAAAAGCCGCCTTTCGGCATCGGGCAGATCGGGAAGTCGTTCCGCAACGAGATCACGCCCGGCAATTTCATCTTCCGTACCCGCGAGTTCGAGCAGATGGAAATGGAGTTCTTCGTCAAGCCGGGCACCGACGAGGAGTGGCACCAGTACTGGATCGACGCGCGCACCCGCTGGTATACCGATCTTGGCCTGGCGGGGGAGAACCTGCGGCATTTCGAGCATCCCAAGGAGAAGCTCTCGCACTACTCCAAGCGGACCGTCGACATCGAATACCGATTTGGTTTCCCGGCCGGCGAGTGGGGTGAGCTCGAGGGCATAGCTAACCGGACCGACTTCGACCTCTCGACCCACAGCCAGCACTCCGGCGTGGATCTGTCTTACTTCGACGCAGTTACCGGCGAGCGATACATCCCGTACGTCATCGAGCCGGCAGCCGGGCCCAACCGGGCGATGATGGCGTTCCTGGTGGATGCCTACGAGGAGGATGAGGCGCCAAACACCAAAGGTGGGGTCGATAAGCGCACCGTGCTGCGCCTCGACCCCCGGCTGGCGCCGGTCAAGGTGGCCGTCTTGCCGCTGTCTCGCAACGAGGCCTTGTCGCCCAAAGCGCGTGACCTCGCGGTCCGGCTGCGGCAGTTCTGGAACGTCGAGTTCGATGATGCGCAGGCAATCGGCCGCCGCTACCGCCGCCAGGATGAGATCGGTACGCCGTACTGCGTCACGGTCGACTTCGACACTCTCGACGACCAGGCGGTCACAGTGCGTGAGCGCGACTCGATGACCCAGGAGCGAGTGTCGGAGGACAAAGTGACCGAGTACCTTCTGCAGCGGCTGGTCGGTTGCTAACCACCACCTCCCCTTATGCCGACTTGTCAGAATCCCGTTCGGCTATAGGTCAAGTGGATTCTGACAAGTCGGCGTTGACGGTGGGGCCCATTGAGGTCGATCCGCCGGTGGTGCTGGCACCGATGGCGGGCATCACCAATGCGGCGTTCCGGCAGCTCTGCCGGGAGCAGGGTGCTGGCCTTTATGTCTGCGAGATGATGACCTCGCGGGGGCTTGTGGAGCGCGATCGCAAAACGTTGTCGATGCTGCAGTTCGACCCGGGGGAGCGCGTTCGATCCGTCCAGCTGTACGGCGTGGATCCCGCGATCATGGCGCAGGCCACAGAGATCCTGTGCAATGAGTACGGCGTCGGTCATGTCGACCTGAACTTCGGATGCCCGGTTCCCAAGGTCACCCGCAAGGGCGGTGGTGCCGCCTTGCCCTACAAGCGTGACCGGCTGCGGATGATCTTGGAGTCCACCGTCAAGATGGCGGGACGTTACGGCGTACCGGTAACGATCAAGACCCGGATCGGCATCGATAGTGATCATCAGACGTTTCTGGATGCCGGCCGGATCGCTGAGGAGTCTGGTTGTGCGGCCATCGCCCTCCATGGTCGAACCGCCCAGCAGGCCTACGCGGGACAGGCCGACTGGAATGCGATCGCAGCGCTGAAAGCGCACGTTTCGATTCCGGTGCTGGGCAACGGCGACATCTGGGAGGCTGCCGACGCACTGCGGATGATGCATCAGACCGGGGTTGACGGCGTCGTCATCGGGCGCGGCTGCTTAGGCCGGCCCTGGCTCTTTCGCGACCTGGCCGATGCTTTCGCTGGCCGTCGTGGCCAAACCCTGCCCAACCTCAGTGAGGTCGCGCGCATGGTGCGTCGCCATGCCGAACTGCTGGTTGCCTTGTCAGACGAGCTCCACGGGCTGAGCGACCTGCGGAAGCACATGGCCTGGTACTTCAAGGGCTTTCCTGTCGGCGGAGAGCTGCGACACCGCCTCGGGATGGTTGCCTCGTTCGACGAGCTGGATGATTTGCTTTCCCAACTTGATGCCAGTGTGAGCTTCCCAACCTCAGAACTGGGCTCGCCGCGGGGGCGGCAGGGCGCGCCACGCGCACGGGTGGCACTGCCCGAAGGCTGGCTGGCCGAGACGTCCGGTCGTGATCTTGACCTGGCAGCGGCGGAGCAGGGCATCTCAGGTGGCTGAGGAGCCCACCCCTCGCGCCAAGGCCTGGGCGGACACCATGGCTGGGCACCGTGATGGAGAACTGGTACGTGCCCACCGGGGTTCCCCGGCCAGGCCGGGGCCGGGGCCGATTATGCGTCGAGAGCTCCGGGAACAGTACGAGCGGGCGACGCTTCGGCCCGGCGCGGCTTTTGCCGAAGGAGCGGGAAAGCGGACGATCGCGGAGGAGCCCGACGAGGAGCGCACCTGCTTCGAACGAGATCGTGATCGGATCGTGCACTCAACGGCCTTTCGCCGGCTGGCTGGAAAGACCCAGGTCGTCGTCTTCCCCACTGACCACCAGCGCACCCGGCTTACCCACGCTCTGGAGGTGGCTCAGGTGGCGACATCGATCGCCCGCGGCGTCGATGTCAATGTAACCCTCACCGAGGCGATTGCACTCGGGCACGACTGTGGTCACGGCCCTGGAGGACACGCCAGCGAGGACGCCTTTGATGTCTTCATCCCCGAGGGATTCGACCATGCGCCATGGGGCGCCGACGTCGTACTATCGAGCCTCAACCTTTGCGCCGAGACGCTGGACGGTATCCGCAACCACTCCTGGTCCCGGCCTGCGCCGATCACAGTCGAGGGCCACATCGTCAGCTGGGCTGACCGAATCGCCTACTGCGCGCATGATCTCGAGGACGCGATCCATGCCGGAATCGTGGCTGCTGATGATCTTCCTCTCGAAATCGTCGAGGTGTGTGGACAAACGCGGAGGGAGCAACTCAACACCTTCGTCCGGGCGGTGGTACGCGCGGTCGAGGACCACGGGGAGGTTGGCATGGCAGCCGCCGAAGCCGATGCCTTGGCCGGGTTACGCACGTTCAACTATGAGCACATCTACGTACGGCCTGCCTCGCTGGCTCAGTCGCGGGCAGTCATCGATGTGCTGCATGCACTGGTTGAGTACTACAGCGCACATCCGGAACTGATTCCGGACGGGCCTGAGATCCAGGCGAAGTCCGACGCCGCCGTACGGACAGCGGTGACCTACGTGGCCGGGATGACTGACCGATACGCCTTTGACATGGCAGTGCGTCACCTCGAGTGGCCACCGGAGCGACTGCCGCGCGGCATCGACCGCGATGCCTAGATTCCTTTAACCGGGCCATAAGCCAGCTCAGCCAAACGGTCGTGATAGCGGTCACAGGTGTGTTGTAATCGCCCCGTGGGGCAGCAGCGGGTACGCCGCATTAGCCGGGCATCGTACGCCTGGCGCATCGCCGCAAGCCTGATTGGCATCGGCTTGCTGCTCAACGGCTCACTGCGCATGAGCGACGACGTGTGGCCTCTCGGTCCGCTCTCCCAGTACGCCTTCTCGCCCGCAAAAGACGCAACCATCGTGATCACCAGGGTTGACGGGCTGCTGGCTGATGGCCGCCGCATCGACCTGCCGCTACGCGTCGAAACGGCAGGGATCAGTCGTGCCGAGATTGAGGCGCGCATCCCAGAGATCACCGCTGATCCGTCCCTGTTGCGTTCGGTGGCTGACGGATGGAGCTCCCGGCACCGAGATCAACCGGCGCTACTGGAGGTTTGGTTGGTCCAAGATCAGACCCGGCTCGTCGACGGGCGCGTCGGCCCGACTCGACTTGTTGAACTCGCGGCCTGGGAGCTGCCCTCATGAGCATCCGGCGGTCGGTGGGCTCCTGGTTCCTGCCCGTACTCCCGGAATCTCGGGTGGCCGTGCTGCGTACCGTGATCTATCTCTTCGTGATCATCGACATGCATCTGTTTGTGCGGGACCCCATTCCGCTGAGCAGGCATCCTGAGCTGTACCGCCCGCTGATGATCGAGCGTGTCTTTCACCTGCCGCCACCTAGTCTGCCGTTGACGCTGACGCTCTATGTGATCTTGGTGGTGGGCTGTCTGGTGGCGGCGGCCAACGTCATGCCTCGACTGGCCGGTGGTGTGGTTGCTGCGGCCTTCACCTGGTGGACCGCAATCGGCATGAGCTACGGCAAGGTCGACCATGATCATCTTGCCCTCGTGGTGGCGTTATGGGTGTTGCCCACCGTAGGCGTCATCGCGGACCGCTGGCGCAGCACGGAGCGCTCCGCACAAGCCGGATGGGCGCTCAAGTGCATTCAGATTGCCGTTGTCTTCACCTATTTCCTGTCAGCACTCACCAAGATCCGGAGTGGCGGTTGGAGCATCACGAGTTGGCCAGAGAGCTCGATCTTGCTCTGGGCGATCGTTCGGCGGCCACACGGGCTCGGTCAGTTCCTCCTGCCCTATCCGGAGCTGCTGCACCTCATGCAGTGGTTTTCCTTCACTGCCGAGCTGACGGCGGTAGTCGTCTTATGGTTGCGCGGGCGAGCGCTGCTGGCCGCTGCTGTGTTCTGGATGGGCTTTCATGTCTTTACGCTGGCGATCTTGTACATCCACTTCGCGCCGACGGCCATCTGCTGGCTGGCGTTCGCGCCCCTAGAGCGATTTGGTCCCTGGCTGCGTCGGGTCAAGGTCAGTCGGAGGGCCAGTCGGAGGGATCGCGCAGGCCGGAGATCCGCCCGGCACGCGGTGCCGGTTCTTGGCGATCAGGCGGTAGACAGTGGCGGCTAGTCCCTGTACCCCAGGGAGATTCATGATATGTCCCGCAGCTGCATACCCGCCCCCGCGGAATTTGAGCCACTCGGCAAAGGCCGCGGCGCCACCGTAAATAGTGCCGTCGGTGGCGATCCATAGGGCTTCGCGTTGAGCACGCTCCGCCGTCGTGCCGAGCGCAGCCAGATCCGTGAACTGCCACGGCACCAGCCGGGGATTTGGCCCCTCCGGTCGGTGCAAGCGGCGGCCCAGCCAGTCTGCGCTGGAAGTGCAGAACGCACAGTCTCCGTCGTAGATAATCCAGGGCACGTCTCGAGCCATGCCTCTTCAACCCTCTCTCCGGCCTCGCCTGCAGAAACCCTCTCTCTGGTTTCTGGCCGCGCTTGCAAAACCTACGTTCAGGTAGCTTGCTCGCGGTCCGCACAGGTTGCAACATGCGCAGAGCATCAAGAAACTGTGCAGCGCCCCGAACCTTACAGAACCGGTCGACCCTTTCGCTGTCAGGTCATATGTGACCAGTTTTGCGTGACACGGCCGCGTAGTCGGGAGCCCGAAATAGACTCCCGACCGTGGCCGGCCGGATCAACGAGGAAGACATTGCCGCCGTACGGGACCGGGCCCGGATCGAGGAGGTAGTCGGCTCGTACGTGACACTGCGCAGCGCGGGCGGGACGATGAAGGGCCTCTGCCCCTTCCACGACGAGAAGACGCCCAGTTTCCAGGTGACGCCGTCCCGGGGCTACTGGTACTGCTTCGGTGCCTGCGCCGAAGGCGGCGACGTGATCGACTTCATGCGCAAGATCGACAGCTTGAGCTTCGTGGAGGCGGTCGAGCGCCTTGCCGATCGGGTCGGCATTCAGCTGCGCTACAGCGACGACTCCGGGCCACACCTGGAGGCCGGCGCTCGCACTCGGCTGGCGGAGGTCCTCCGGCTGGCGGCGGAGTTCTTTGCCGAGAATCTTTCCAGCCCGGACGCGGTCGCTGCTCGCCAGTTCCTGTCCGATCGCGGTTTTGATCGTGAGGCGGCGGAGCGGTTCCAGGTCGGGTTTGCCCCCCGGGACGGTCGCGCGCTGATGCAACATCTCCGCGGCCGGGGGTTCTCTGACGTCGAATTGGTCTCGGCCGGCCTGGCCCGGGAATCAGGTTGGGACTTCTTCCAGGGCCGTGCGATGTGGCCGATCCGCGACTCGGGCCGGCAGGTCGTTGGCTTCGGCGCCCGCCGGCTGTTCCACGACGACCGGATACCTGCCAAGTACATCAACACTCCCGAAACGCTTCTGTACAAGAAGTCTCAGGTGCTCTACGGGCTGGAACTTGCTCGCACCGCGATTAGCAAGAAAAGCCAGGCGGTGGTCGTTGAGGGCTACACCGATGTGATGGCGGCCCACCTGTCCGGTGTTGATACCGCGGTCGCTTCGTGTGGGACCGCCTTCGGTGATGATCATGCTCGATTGCTGCGGCGCCTGATGGGCAACCATGACGCTTTTCACGGCGAAGTGATCTTCACCTTCGATGGTGATGAGGCAGGCCAGGCTGCTGCGCTGAAAGTCTTCGCCGGTGATCAGAACTTCGTGACCCAGACCTATGTGGCCATCGAGCCGACCGGCCTCGACCCGTGCGACTTACGACTGCAGCGCGGGGATGCCGCTGTTCGCGAGCTCGTTGCACGCCGGATCCCGCTGTACCGCTTCGTGATGAACAACATCCTTAAGCAACATGATCTTGATCGCGTCGACGGCCGCATTGCAGCGCTGCGCTCGGCTGCGCCCCTTGTCGCAAGCATCAGGGACAATGCGCTGGTTTCTGGTTACGCCCGTGAGCTGGCCGGTTTGCTCGGCATGGACATCGAGGAGGTCCGCGCAGAGCTCATGCGTGCCGCGGCCAAGTCCGGCCGCCGGCCGGCACTGGGCAGGCAAGCGGTCGGAGATTCCCAGCACGCCACTCAGCCCGAGCCCGGCCTCGCGCTTCCGCTGCTGCCCAGTCCCAACGATCGACTGCTCGTGACCGAGCGCCAGACGGCCAAGCTGCTGATTCAAAACCCCGACCTGTTTCCCGACGCTTGGGACGGCCTGACCACAACCGACTTCACCCACCCGGCGTACGCGGCCGTCTTCGCCGCTGTTGAGAAGGCGGCGGTCGAGCTGGGCGGTGCGAAGGTGACCGCCGACAACGAGTGGGTACATCGAGTTTCTGAGGCATGCGAAGCGGATGAGATTCGTTCCCTTGTGGCATCGCTGGTCGTCGAGCCGCTGCCCGTGCAGGGTGATGTGACCACGCGCTATGTGATCGCCAACTCATCGGCGCTGCAGCTGCTCACAGTGATGCGTACCATCACGGCGTTGAAGTCAAAGCTGCAGCGTACGAATCCGGTCGAGGAGCAGCACAAGTACAACCAGATGTTCTCCGAGCTGGTGGTGCTGGAAGCGCGGCGCAAGGCATTGCATACCCGCAGCATCGGCGCCGAAGACTGAGGGCCGGCCCTTTCACGCCTGTGCTGCGAAACGACCCCTCGGACCGCTTGGTCGGCGGTCTTTTTGACGGCTGTGTTGCGAAAGGATCCCGCCAAGCCCTTGATCACCAAACCCCAAGTACGCGATGCAGAAGAAGCAACCGACACGCGGAGATCAATTACAGGCAGTGGTGTTCACCTCCCATACGATTTGATCACCGTTGAGTCGTTGGGGGTGGTTTGGAGTGCAGCTGATGCTCGTTGCACTCCAGCTCAGCCCTGATGCGGCCCTCGTCGTAGCGATTGTGATCATCGGCTACGTCGTCTGGGCTTTGTTCCGCTGATGTAAGGCGGAGTCCGAGCGTTCGGTTCGCAGCCCCCGGCTCGGATCTTGCCCGTCAGTAAACCCAAGCCAGTTATCCACAGATTTGCTGCAACCAGGTGTTGTGCGTGCCCCTGACTGCCGCACAGTGTCGGCATGACCCAACCCTTTGACGATCTCCCCACCGAGCCGCTGCTGACCCCGACTGACGTTACGGAGCTACAGCGCGCCATCGAAGCAGGCCTGCTAGCGCGGGATGCTCGGCTATCCGGTGTGGGGTTTGCCGATGCTACTGATCAGGAATTGACAGCGCTGGAAGATCAAGGAGCGCTGGCGCGGCAGCGATTCATCAAAGCCAATCTTGGATTGGTTGGCATGATCAGCCGTCAGCACGCGGCACGCAGCCAGCTGCCGGAAGCCGAGTTGTTCCAAGAGGGATGCGTCGGCCTGATCACAGCCGTCGAGCGATTCGACTATGCGCGAGGCCATCAGTTCTCTACCTATGCGCTGTTTTGGATCCGCGCCTTCATCAGCGCGGCCACGGCCAAGTTGTTGGGAGCAATGAACCTTCCAACCAGCCGGGCCGAGCAGCTTCGCGCCGCCCACGGATTGGAGGCAGAGCTCACCCAAAGCCTGGGTCGCCCGCCAACGCTCAACGAACTCGCTGTCGCACTTGGCCGAAGCGAGGATTGGACGGCCGGGCTGCTTTCACATCAGCGGCCGCGATCGCTGCAGCTTGTCGAGGGCGCCACCTTGGAGCGCCTACATGCTCACGATGAGCTGGATGCAGCACTTGCCGAGCCGGTCGAGCTGCGGGAGTTGCTCTTTCGGCTGGACGAGCTCGATCGCCGGGTACTGGAGCTTCGGCTGGGATTCGCCGACGGTGAAGCCAAGACGTACGCCGACACCGCCCGGATCCTTGACATTTCAGTGACTCGCGCCCGTCGTATCGAGGCGCGGGCATTGGAGAAACTCCGCGCCTTTTGTCCTCAGCAGGCATCCGCTCAACTGTGAACCATTCACTGTCTTCGCCGAGCACAATGGCCGGGTGGGCAACAAGGAGGCACGTTATTCGGCCTGGTGGTCGCGCAGCCGTGGGTTGCCTACCGCGGTCTATGACTCCTGGAAAGCCTCACTTGCAGCTGAGCCCCGTCAACTCAGTCGGATCTTGGCGTGGGCAACGAGCGCGACAGGGTTTTGCATTGCCAGCGCTGCCACGTTCTCGTACGGCAATGAGAATGCGTGGCAGCACATCGGCTGGCACGAGATCGAACGCGGCGGCTGGAATGCCGAGCTGCGTCGGCTGAATTGGGTGCTCTACGCGGCTCCCGGCGTGGCGCCTGTTCGGGACTCGCTCGAGCTGACCGAGCCTGGTCGGATGCCAGAGCTGTTCCGGGAACGGGTCTTGGCGACGATCGCTGTGGAGAAGTTCGTGCCGCTATCCGGCGAGCGCGGCGTCACTGTCACCGCGCGTCGTGATCTTGGCCATGGTGGCACCGTGTCCTGGCATGGCACCTTGACCCGTGGCCTGAGTTGGCAGACCCAGGGCGTACCTGCTGCTGTTGATCAAGCGATGGAGCAGGTCAAAGCGGAATACGACCTAGGTTGAGCTGGCTGCTAAGGTACGTAGCCGCGTGGTTGTCAGTCCCTCGTAGCTCAATTGGCAGAGCATTCGGCTGTTAACCGAAGGGTTGTTGGTTCGAGTCCAACCGGGGGAGCTTGACTAGGGATTTTACCGTTGGCGGTTCAGCTTACCCCCCCGTTTACCCCCATTTTTCAGATCGGATTTGGCGGATCTCAAGCGTCCCCATGATGTCGCTTTTTCAAAGCGCAGCCACTTAGAAGGCCCGCGCTCCAAGCGGCTTCATCGGTGGATCGCGCCTTGGTTTCGAGGGCGTTTACCGCCAATTGGGCGCGACTGGGGTGGCTGAGGTGGTCGAAAATCTTTCCCGCCCTGAGCGGCTGACTCAGGTAACTGCCCAGCAACCGCGGCCGGAATGATCTTCGCCGGGCGTGCTAGCGCTCGTCGGCCTGCTGCTCCAGCCAAGCCTCGACGGCCTCCCGGCGGTAGCGCACATGGCGACCAACCCGATAGCCGACTGGGCCGTCACCCTTGGACCGCCAGCGGTACAAGGTGTGAACCGGGATGCCCAACATCTCCGAGACGTCCGTGAGCGACATCAGCCTGTCACCGGCCTGGAGTGTCATGATCATCCTCTTTCTGTAACTAGCGTATCGAAGCAGGTCCTTGTGATACCTAAGTCGCGATGCCGGCAGCGGGCGATCATTAGGGTCGGTTCAGCGGCTCGGACCGATTGTTGAAGGTGGTGTTTTCGGCGCTCGATATGGCTGCTGTCTGGGTCTGGTTGCTCCCGGGGCCGGCGCGCCAGGCGGCGGTCGATGATCTGGGTGGTTTGGCAGCCGTATAGCGAGCTCGTCGAGGATGCGCCACCAGAGGGCGGCTGCCGGGTGGTCGTCGGGCAACGGTCCTTTGGCGGCTGCCGATTGAACCAGACTGCTTGCGTCGAAGTCTGCGCGGTCCAAGTTCTTCAACCTCTTCGTCAGGCTCGGCAGGAATGAGTCATTGATCAGGTTCGGTATCTGCTCGGCGAGCAGTTCCGCCCATTGCTGATCTTGAGGCGTGTCATGGGTGCCGAGTCGGCGGTTGAGTCGGTGCTGCCAGGTCCGTGCCAGAAGACTCCGTCGCTCAGCCCCAGTTGGCCGTAGGTCTGCTGACTCCACCTGCATCGCGGCGCGCCAAACCTGAACGTCTGTGATCAAGTCAGCCGGCAGTACGCGATCGTGTTCGGCCGCCCAGGTTGCAGCTTTGCTGGACGTGCGGACTTGATCAGCTAGGTCGTTGATGAGTTGGGCTCTAGCGGCTAGGTAGGGTCCCCAGTCACGATTATTGGCGATCCGATCGGGGATGCCTGGTAGCCAAGGGAGCGGCGCGAGGCTGTTGTGGAGGCGGGTGTCGTCGAGCCGCCAATCAAGGAGGGCAGCCGGGTCGCCTACCGTGTTGAGTTCCAGCTGCTGAGCTGCGCTGCGCAATTCGGGTAACGGGTCCGTATCGTCGGACATCAGCAGGAGTAGCCGGGCGCGAAGTGCCGGCCAGGCTGCCTCCCTCGATAGTCCGTTGATCAACTGGTCGGCGTCATGATCGAGTTTGGTGATCATCTGCGGGTCGGCGAGGTGTTCGGCTGCGACGTGGAGGGCGTCGAGGTAGCGGGCGGTGGCGTGACCGAGCAGGATCGCAGGATCGTGCTGCTCCCGCTGCAGTGTGGTCGCAGAAGCTGGGGTGGCGTCGCGGGCCAGGATCCGTTCGAGCAGCTCGGTAGCGGTTCGCAGTTCGTTGTTTTCGGGTCGGAGGATGGCGTGGGGGTCTCCGTCGCCGACCACCGGAAGGTACAGGTGGTTGGCAGTGCGGCCGCGGCTCAGCATCGTATAGAGGAGCTGCCGCGACTCGGCGCCGGTGGCAAGCCCATGCATGGTCTCGACGGTGACTCCTTGGGCGGTGTGCACCGTGGTGGCGTAGCCGAGCTGGGTGGCCGTGGTGACGTAGCCGGATGGCAGGGTGACGATGCGGCCGCTACTGGCGTGGCGTACCTTCAACCCGCTCGTCTCGGTGACATTCAGGACGGTCCAGCGGTCGCCGTTCTTCACCCAATCGGTAGCACTGATGCGCAGCCGGCGGTCGTTCTGTCGGGTGATGATCACATCGCCGGCGCTGGCCCGGTTGCCGTCGGCCAGCTGCGCCTCTCGGCCTGGCCGCGTGTTCTGCAGCCGGTGGCTGCGGGCACGCTGGTTTAGGTGGGCGACAAGGTCTTGGGTGGGGGCGAGCATGATCGTGTCGAGGCCGCGGTCGCGGTCGGCCCGCCATGCGGCGAACAGTTGCTCGGTCGCTGTAGTGGGGTCGCCGACATGGATGCGTTGCCGATCAAGGTAGAAGCCGAGCGCTTCGGGTCGGCCGTCGCGCAGCGCGAGCGTGGCAGCGGCCTCTGCTGGGTCTTGGAACCGGTGTAGTTCGGTGAGCCGATCGGCGCCGTGGACGGTTTGGATGTTGCGGAGCACGCCTCCGGCGCCGACCGCGGCGAGTTGTTGATCATCTCCGATCAGCCGCACGCTGCCACCACACCGGACAATGAAGTCGATGGCGGTATCCAGGGAGAGTGTGTCGGCCATGCCCGCCTCGTCGATGATCACTAAGGTGGACCGGCCGACAGTCAACGCCCAGTCGGGCAGATCGCCGTGATCAATGGACCAGGTCAGCTTTGCCAGCGTGTCGGTCGGGGTGCCGGTAGTGTCGCGGAGCTGGGCGGCTGCGGCGGCCGAGGGCGCGAGGCCCAACACCTGACCGCCGCTGTCGATCCATGCCTGGGTGAGGGCCCGCAGGGCTGTGGTCTTACCAGTTCCGGCGGGTGCAATGGCGAGCTGTAGCCGAGCTCCTGACATGCTCATGGAGCGGACCAAGGCTGCCTGTCCGGCGTCCAATGTGATGCCATTCGCGGCTTGTTCCAGCAGCGCCAGCTCAACGATCGCACCATCCACTGTGGGACCGTCAGTGTGGCCGGCGTGCGCGACGAGTCGCTGCTCGGCGGCCAGGATGCGGGCGGAGGTGAACAGGTCAGAGCCGGCAACGGTGTAGACGCTCGACCCGTCGCTGCGCCGCAAAGCTGCGGGTTCGATGATCGACTCGGTGGGCCGCGCCAGCGATACCGATCGGGTGTTGAGGACCTCTGCGACGACACGGTCGACCAGCTCATCGAAACTGCCGGTGGGGACCTCAGCGGCGCGGATCTGGCGTTGCGCCTCGGCACGGACATGCCAGGTTTGCCAGGTCGAGCGGCGCTCCTCAACAGCGGTCAGCACGAAGCCCGCTGTCCTCGACACCCACTGCCCATCCACCGGAGATCTCGGCGCTGTGGTCGGATGGAGTGTTCTGTTGATCATGGATTGCACGGCTTCGGGTCCGCCGAGCATCTCGGCGGCCTGGGTGTGCCAGGTGGCGCGCTGCTCGGCAAGTGTGCGGGGCTCATGCTTGGCATCCCGAGTTTCTAAGGTGGCCTGCTGAGCCAGATGCAGCGCCTCCACCGGCGTCGGGGGTCGGCCATGATCACGCTGAAACTGGACCGACAATTCAGCCGACCGGTCCTTGATCACCTGCCGTCGCGTCGACCACCGCTGCATCAGTGCCGGGTTGACACCGACAATCTCCCGCACCGGCCGTTTACCTGGATCGGTGTCGGGCCGGTCGTCGAGCCGTACACCAAGCCGGTCGCGGAGATGCCGCTCCAGGGCGGTGTTGTAGGTTTCCGAGGCAGCCACGGTGGCTTTGAACAGCACCCGGCCATCGATGGACAGCCACCGGCCATTCAGGGTTTGGACCTTGTTCGCCACCGCCACATGGGTGTGCAGATCCGGGTCGCCGGCGCGGCTGTCTCGATGCGTAAACGCCGCCGCAACCAGGCCGCGGACGTTCACCTGCCGGATCCCGCCCGGCCCCTCTCGGGTGAACAGGGCATGCTGTTCCAGGAACCGCAGCGCATCATGGACGGCGGCCCGGTGGGCGCGTTCGATCTGCGCCGCCGTGTGCGCGTCGGCGACCGCCCACAACGTCGACACGGACTTCACCGGAGAGAAAGTCAGATCAAAGCCGGCGATCGTCTGCGGCCCTGGTCGGGAATGCTTCGCGATCGTCCCGGCCACCTCACGGGCATCTGCCGGTGGCCGGCCATACTCGGCCGCGAACAACTCCCGGGCGACCTCGCTCCGGATCCTTGCCTTGTCGGCATGCGAAATCGGCCAGTCTGCCAGCAGCCCCGCCCGCGCATTCAACGTGGCGATCCGCTTGGCCACCTCAACCCGAAACCGGCTCGGTTTGATCTCGGAAACCTTGAACGGCGACCCCAGCCGGGTCGCCGCCTCGATGTTGGCGTCGGTCAAATTGGCGTCGCTGAGTTGCTGCAACCGCTGCGGCGCCAACGGATGCATCCCCGCCCCGAACAGAGCCCGCATCTGCTCGACGGTCACCATGTCCCCAACCTGCAAGCCGTCGATGCCTGCCAGGCCGCAGCCGACCCACATCCCCGGGTTTTCGCCGCGTTCGGTGTAGTAGGAGGCCAACTCAACATGACCCTTCCCAGTGGCATCCAGCGCCGCCACCTGCCGGGTTAGATAGTCGTACCCCCAGCCGGCGGTGAGCTTGTGAATGCTCATCGTCACAACCCCCGAAGTTGACGGCGGCATTGCTGGCGGTCAGCCAGCAGACGCGCAGGCTGCCTTTCGTGCAAAAGGTGTGTCCGACTCGAAGCTTTGAGAGTTGGAGGGGGTACGTCGGACGGAAGTGCGGCGATCTGAGACATCGCAGAATTTAGAGGTGGCGGAGACGAGGCCGGGTGGACGGCGGGTAATGGCTAAGCAGTCAATCTGGCAAGCGGCGTTGGAGAAGTCCTCAGCAGGAAGGGCCGAACCGCCGCCGACCATAAGCCGACCGCTGTCTAGCGGTTCACGTGATGCTGGTGAACCTGTTCCCACAGCGGCAGCGCGGCCGTCATCGCCCCCGACGAGACTGATTCCGCAGTTGGCTCGGGCCAGCGCCTCGTAAGCCGACGGTCCATCGGTACGCGAACTGCCCCAGGGGAGCGTGCGGTAGCGCGGAAGGGCCACACCTGGCATCCCCGCGTAGTATCGCTGGGTGCTGATCATCTTCGGTCTAACCGGTCGTGCTCACCTTTTAGGCACGATCCCGATGATCTGCGAGCGCTGCGGGAATCAGGGTGCGCACCACCTGACGAAGTACGTTCGCAGGTTCAGTGTGTTTTTTGTCCCGCTCATCCCCGTCGGTACGCGTTACGAGGACACCTGCACAGTCTGCGGTCACGTCCGCCCGATAACGCGCGAACAGGCTGAGAGAGCAACCGCCACAACCGTTCCGCTTCGCTGAGCCCAGGTCAGGCATGCCGTAAGCCGACCGGCTTGCGGTCCTCATGATCACGGGGCGTGCCGCTCGCCCTAGGAGAGCCAAGCACGGAGCATCGTGGTCATCAGAACATCGGGTGGTCGTTGGCGCTCGTCTGCGGGAACGGCTGGAGAACGTCCCAGTGTTCGACGATCTTGCCGTTCTCAAGCCGGAAGAAGTCGGCGGCCACCGTGCCGGGATCCTCGGCCGAGGTCTTGATCAAGCCGTGGGTAACGACGATGTCGCCCTCGCCGACCACACGCTTGATCTCGATGTTTAGCTCGGGGAACTGCCCGGCAAACCCGGTAGCGAAGCCGATGAACGCATCCGCACCGTCGGGAGCCTGCGGATTGTGCTGGATGTACTGCGGGCCCAAGTGCTTCTCGGCGGCCTGCTCGGGCT
>JBJMIR010000065.1:0-49642 GCA_045806785.1 Propionibacteriaceae bacterium
GGAGTCGGTTGGATCTGAGCACCTCAAGGTGGCCTGGGACGCTGCCAACTTCGTTCAGGTCGGCGTCCGGCCGTACACCGAGGCGTACGCCATGCTCCGGCCGCATCTGGCCTACGTGCAGATCAAGGACGCGCGGCTCGACACCGGCGAGGTGGTCACCTCCGGTGAAGGTGACGGAGAGCTAGTGGAAACCATCCGCGCGCTGCGTGCTGACGGGTTCGACGGCTTCTTCTCGCTGGAACCGCATCTCGGACAGGCTCACGCCCTCGGCGGGTTCTCTGGTCCTGAGCTGTTCACCGAAGCTTGGCAGGCCTTCACCGACATCTTGAAGGCCGAGAACATCGCCTATGCCTGACGCCCGGAGAGATCCACTGCATGATCAACCCGCCTGATCAACTCCCGCCTGATCAACCCGTACGCGCGCAACCACAAACGCAGTTAAGCCCGTGACCGAAGGGGAAATCATCGGTACGCCGTAATACGGCATGATCGAAGACGCCCCTAGTGCTGCGGAGCTGAGAGCGAGATGGCGCAGATGCGTGCACGGAAGCTGCTGCCGGCACTGCCTCAGCGGCTGGCCGCCGACGCGTGGTTGCTGCTACAGCAGGCGTTGGGGGCGACGCTGGCTTGGCTGATCGCGACGCGGGTGATGCCCCGGTGATCACGCTCACCCGCCAGTCCGTACATGATCTTGATATCACCGACGTCACCCGGTACCGCGCGCAGCAGCCAGTCCCGCCACAACTTAGCGCCACGGGTCAGGCCGTGCTCACCACGCCCTCCAGGCACTCGACTCGCCGGACCAGATCAGCCTGCACGGAGCTGGGCGGCAGGAAGTCGGTCACCCGGACCCGGCCGGTCGGGGTTCGCCAGGTGGTATCCACCACAAATGTCCCCGGACGATAACTCCAGTCCTCCACCTCGCCGTCGACTGCATCCAGTCGCCAGCAGCCGTCGTCGGCGTCCCCAGGATCGCGGAGAACACCGCCGAGGAGTCGAACCGCGGCAGGCAGAGCCAGTCGATACTGCCGTTTCGGGACAGCAACGGACCGGTATGGAGGTCGGACAGCAGGGCGTAGTCCTCCAGCGGAGTGCTCACAGTTGCAGGGCGTGCCCGAGCCGGTACTTGTTGCCGTCGCTGTCGACGTACACGTACGGCCGGCCTTCCATGTAGGTCTCTTTGTCGTAGCCAGGCACGTCATTGGGCGATGCGCAGATGCCGCTCTCATCCACGGCGATGGCGTCGGAGTCCCGGGGAAAGGTCAATGGCAGCCGCCCACTCGGCGCGACGTTGCCGACTATGACCTCGAACAACGCTTCAGTCCGGGTGTCGAATCCGGCGACGAGCCCGTCAGCGAGCGGTTCGACGTTGCCGAGCAACCAAGGCAGGATGACGTTCAGGCCGATCACCAGCCGCGGCACCGCAGCACGGATATTTTTGATCTTCGCCAGGTTGACGTTGGTGGCCTCATGAATTTCCAGGTCCAGCAGCCCAGTGGACCGGAAGTAATCCCCAGTGAACGGGTTGAGGAATAGCACGGCCACGTCGGCGCCGGTGTAGTCGGTGGTGAAGGAGATGTCGGGGTGCGCTGTGGCCAGATCCGCGCGCAGTCCGTCCAGCTTGGTGACCCGCAGATCCGGCTCGAACAACTCGACGTAGACCCGCTTGCCGGCCAACCACTCCCGCCGCAGCGGCAGCGTGCCGTCGTGATTCTTCATCAGCACAACCGACTTGAGGTGGGCGGCCCAGGCCGCCTCGGCGAACTGGTCGTTGGCCACCACCGCGTCGGCCTGCTCCGGGTCGACGTAGGGGTTGTCGAACAGGCCGAGAGCGAACATCTCTTCGGTGAGCCGGCGCGCTGCCTCGTCCAGTCGCTCAGAGCTGAAGAGCCCCCGGACGTACGCCTCCCGGATCGAGCCGACATCGTTTGTGTCGGCGATCATGTCGGTGCCGGCAATCACCGCCTTCCCCACCCGCTCGGGCACACTCAGCTCGGCCACTCCCCAGGCCATCTTGGACAGGATGCCTGAGTCGGAGTTGACGTAGCCCCGATGCCCCATCGTCGACAACAGATCTAACACTTCCTTGTTGAAGGCGAATCCGACCGGCTCGAATTCGGTCAGCGGCGGCTGGGGCATGGCCGATTTCTCCGCCGACGGAATCGCGTAGTACGGCATCACACTGGAGGTGCCGGCATCGATGGCGGCCTGGAACGGCGGCAGATGGTATTTCTGCAGCGACCCCGGCGTCGGGTAGACGTTGAACCGTCCTTCCGCGTAATGCGGGTCGAAGCCGTTCTCACGCGCGCCGCCGCCGGGGAAGTGCTTGGTGGTCAAGGCCACGCCGTCGCGGTCTAAGCCATGCTCGCCCTGGAAGCCTCGCACCACGGTTGCGATGGCGGCCGCGTTGAAGTTCGGGTCCTCACCGAAGGTTCCATTGCTCCGGAACCAGCGGGGGTCAGTGACCGTATCGGCCATATACATATAGCCCTTGCGCAACCCCGAGGCGACCCACTCCGCGCGCGACTTCGCCGCGAAGTCGGCAATAAGATCAAGATCACCCGTAGCGGCCAAGCCCAGCGTTCCGGGCCACTGGGTGAAGTCTTGGTCGTATGGCGTGGAGCCCAATTTGAAGCCACCCAGCTCGTTCTTGGAATTGGCCGCCACTAGCACGGGGATGCCCAGCCGGGTGCCCTCGGCGACCTCATTCATTGCGTTGATCCAGGCCGCGATCAGCGATCCGCGCGGCGTCTCCCGCATAATGAAGTGCCGCATGTGCAGCTCGGTGATCTGCTGCGTCGTCCCCTCGTACGGCAGGCCCGCGGTGTTGTGCGGGTCATTCTTGATGCGGTGGTACTGCTCGTCGAGAGACCCGTCGTGACTGGTGAGCTCTGGATCTGGCTGAGAGATGCCCATCGTCCGGGAGTTGATGACCATCAGGCCGATCTTCTCCTCTGGTGTCATCCGCGAGACCAGGTCCGCAGCGCGCTCCGCCGCGCTCAACCGCCAGTCCTCGTACGGGTCGAGGGCACCATTGCCGTTCAGGTCCCGGAACTGCAGTCCCTCAAGTTCGAGGACGGGCTTCACCCGGGCGCCGATCATCACCTGTTCCATGCTCTCCACTTCAGTCACCTTGGCACCGTATCGAGCGTCCGTCGGCGCGCTCGCCGCAGGTGCAGTGAGGCTCGGCTACCCGCTCACCGATAGGCGCTGCGGGCGATGGTCCAAGACGTCGCCGAAAGGCCGGCGACGGCCGACCTGGCGGATTGAACAACGGCTATTTCTAGACGTGGTCGGGCTACTCCGGACTTCTTGGCAGACCGGCGATACCAAGTTCGCATGACGAGTCTGCGAGGCTCGCTGAACCAGAGGACAACGCTTGCCATGCCGAGGCATACCAGCCATTGGTCCCAGCTCAGCGGCACTGTGCCGAGGCGAGGTTGAGGAATGAGAGATGCACCACAGCTACCGATGCGGGCAGCAAGCTCGCCGCCGCACTCCGCGGTGCCCCAGTCGCGTTCGAGGTGGATGTCGTGGACCAAAAGCGCCAAGTCGGCTGGAGCGTCGTGGTGCGCGGTCGCGCCGAAGAATAACCGACAAAGACAAACTCACCGAATTGCGCCAAATGCCATTACTGGCCTGGCATCCCCGGCCAAACCCCGCTACATACGAATTAACCCGAGTCAAGTCATCGGCAGACGCATCAATCTCGCCGACATTCCCCCGGATTGGTGGGGACAGTAGTCGCCAACGGCCGACCCATCGTCTCGTGAATCTGGCAAAGCCGAGTGACAGCGCCACAATGAGGTGTGGCAGAGACCGCACTGCGACAAGATCCCTCCGTCCTGGAAGTCGAGGAGGTGGCGGAGGCGCTGGCGGTTGATCTTGACTATGGGCCGTCTTCGGCGGAGGCGACTCGCCGCCTCGCGGCGGATGGTCCGAATGAGCTGCGGGGGACGCCGCCGGTGCCGATCTGGCGCAAGATCTTGGCCCAGTTTCAGGATCCGCTGATCTATCTGCTCCTCGTCGCCGTGGTGATCTCGCTGGTCGCTTGGGTGTTGGGTGGTCGGATCGGCTGGCCGGTGGATGCCATCGTGATCGCAGTCGTGGTGATCTTGAACGCGGTCTTGGGCTACGTACAGGAGGCCCGGGCCGAGAGTGCGGTGGCAGCCTTGCACGAGATGACCGCGGTAACATCCGCAGTGCTGCGCGATGGCCAGTTGGCGCGAATCCCGAGTGATCAGCTGGTACGCGGGGACCTGCTCGTCCTTGCTGAAGGCGACGCTGTCGGCGCCGACGCCCGGCTAACCGAAGCCGCGGCGCTGCGAGTCCTGGAAGCCTCGCTCACTGGGGAGAGCGAGGCCGTGGAGAAGAACGCCTCAGCGCTGCCGGGACCAGCTGCGCTCGGCGACCGGCGGTGCATGGTCTACAAGGGCACCGCCGTCGCCCAAGGCAGTGGACGCGCCATTGTTACCGCCACAGGAATGGCGACGGAAATGGGTTCCATCGCCGGCATGTTGGAAGCGACGCAGGAGGAGCCCACGCCGCTGCAAATCGAGGTTGGCCGGATCGGGCGGATGCTGGGCATCGCGGTGATCATCATCGCTGTGGTCGTCGTGGTGACGGTGTTTGTCATCTCTGACGTACGGACCATCGCTGATGCGGTCACGATCTTGCTGCTCGGGGTTTCGTTGGCGGTGGCCGCCGTGCCAGAGGGGTTGCCGGCGATCTTGTCGGTAGTGCTGGCTTTGGGGGTGCAGCGGATGGCCAGGCACCGGGCGATCGTCACGAAGCTGTCCTCAGTAGAGACGCTCGGCTCTGCCTCGGTCATCGCCTCGGACAAGACCGGAACACTGACCAGGTCAGAGATGACGGTGCAGCGGGTGATGACAGCCTCAGGCCAAGCCCAAGTCACTGGGGTTGGATACGCGCCGGAGGGCAGTGTGATCGCCGACCATGGGTCAGAGCTCACCGATGGCCCCCAGCTGGCAGAGAACATCGTGGTGCTCAGCGGCGGCAGCCTGGCCAGCAACGCCGACCTGCGGCAGCGAGACGGTGATTGGCAGATCGAAGGTGATCCAACCGAGGCCGCCTTTCTTGTCGCCGAGCGCAAGCTGGGCGTTACCGAAAGGCGCGTGCGGCGGTTCGAACGCATTGCGGAGATCCCATTCACCTCCGAGCGCAAGCGCATGTCCACGATCGAAAAAGATCATGAGCAGGGCGATTCTTTGGTGCTGATCACCAAGGGCGCCCCCGATGTACTTCTGGGACGCTGCACTCAGATTCGAATGGGAACTGACGTCATAGAGCTGACCGAGGAAATCCGGCAGCAGATCCTTGCCGATGTCGCCGAACTCTCCGCAGACGCGCTGCGTACGCTCGCGGTGGCCTACCGGCCGCTGGTCGAGGGCGAAACCGCCAAGCCGTCGGAGGTTATGGAGCAGAACCTGATCTTCGTCGGCACGGTAGGGATGATCGACCCACCCCGCCCCGAAGCTGCACTGGCCATCGGGGATGCGCACCGAGCCGGGATCCGGGTAATGATGATCACCGGCGACCATCCGCAGACCGCAGTCCGGATCGCGGCGGATCTGGGCATCGTGCACCCAGATTCGGGCGCACTGACCGGGCCCGAGCTCGACCGACTCGGCGAGCGTGCGTTGGCTGAGGCGGTACGGGAAATTTCGGTCTACGCCCGAGTAGCGCCCAAGCACAAACTTCAGATCATCGACGCCCTGCAGGCCGACGGGAAGATCGTCGCTATGACCGGAGACGGCGTCAACGACGCCCCGGCACTGAAGTCCGCCGACATCGGAATCGCTATGGGCATCACCGGCACCGAAGTCACCAAACAGGCGGCCAACATGATCCTGGCGGATGATAACTTCGCCACCATCGTCGAGGCGGTACGCGAAGGCCGGGGAATCTTCGACAACATCAAGAAGTTCCTTCGCTACCTCCTCTCCTCCAACATGGGCGAGGTTCTCACCGTGTTCCTCGGCGTGGTCCTCGCCGGCGTGATCGGGTTGACCGGCACTGGTGAGGCGGTGGTCCTGCCGCTGCTCGCGACGCAGATTCTCTGGATCAACCTCATCACCGACTCCGGGCCAGCCCTGGCGATGGGCGTCGATCCGGAGACCGAGGACGTGATGGCGCGCCCGCCACGGAAGCTGACCGAGCGGGTGATCGACACGCGGATGTGGGCCGGCGTGCTGGAGATCGGCGCAGTCATGGCGGTGGTGACCCTATTGACCATCGACATGTATCTGCCCGCCGGACTGATTGAAGGGACCCAGCAGCTGGAGCGCGCCCGCACCGCGGCGTTCACCGTGCTGGTCTTCTGCCAGCTGTTCAACTGCTTCAACGCGCGCTCCGAAATCACCAGCGCGTTCCGCCATTTGTTTGTCAACCGGTGGCTGTGGGGCGCCATTGCACTGTCGGTAGTCCTCCAGATCGCAGTGGTCCACATTGGGTTCCTCAACACAGCCTTCGGCACCGTGTCGTTGAGTTGGGATCAGTGGCTCGTCTGCGTCGCGATGGGCAGCGTAGTGCTGTGGTTCAGCGAGCTTCGGAAGCTTCTCGCCCGCTCGCTTCGCCGCTCACCAACGCCATTGCAGTAACGGCGGACAGGCCTGGTCCTGCGGTCCCGCAGACTCCTATGTCAGGCGAGCAGCCGCTGCAGGAATTCGCGTAACCCTGGTGGCCCCTCCACGATCAAGTCCGCCTGGGCCAGCAATTCCTCCGGCGCCTCTGCCGACCGCACGGCCACCTTCAACGCCTCGGTGCCCTCGCTTGTCAGGTCGGCGGCTGCGTTAAATGCGGGTATGTCGCCAAGGTCGTCACCGGCCACAACGACCATCTGGGCTCCGGACTCGGTCACAACGCGGCGGATCGCGTCCCCCTTGTCGCTGGGTACCGCCGGTCGCAGCTCCCACACCATCTTGCCGGGAACGACCTCCAAATCGTGCCGGTCGGCGATCTCCCGGGCTGCTTGATCGATCGGTGCAGCCCAGCGCTGAGGATCGGGAACTCGCCTGGTGTGTACCGCGATCGAGTATTCCTTGTCCTCCAGGTATGCGCCGCTGTCACGCACGGCGGCGGAGTCGCGCAGGTCGTGCTGCGCGGCTACCACTGCCGGGCGCGCGGACTTCAGTCGTGGATCCACCCAGACCTGTCCGTCGCGGATCTCTTGCAACCCGTACAAGCCGAGATATCTCACTCCAGCCGCGGCCGCATGCTGCGCCAGATAGGTGGCCGGGCGGCCAGACACGATTGCGACGGCAGTGAACCGCGCGGCCAGCGGACTTAGCAGCTCGACTATCCCGGGGAGTGGTCTAGCTTGGTTCGGATCGTCAACGATGGGTGAGAGAGTGCCGTCGAAATCCAAGCACAGTGCCGCGACGTTCGCACGCTCCACGACGTGGGTGGCGCGTGCGCTCAGCATCGTTCCAGTAGGCTCGCCCGCTTCGGTCACGACCGGTGCTCCAGCGAAAACGTATGACTGCCGCCGCACGATAGCTCCACGCTCTGGTACCCAACTAAGACGGTAATGGGCGCCGCCGGGCCGGGACGAGAGGTGACCTCGACGCGGTCTTCCGAGCAGGCAAGCTCAACGCGGTGCCCCCGGTAGTGCACGCTGAAGCGAAGCTCCTTGACCTGCGGCGGCAGGGCGGGATCGAACCGCAGCACCTGTCCGCGAGCGCGCATGCCTGTTAGGCACCGCAACACCATGTCCACCGTTCCAGCCATTGCCCCCAAATGGATGCCTTCGGAGGTGGTTCCGCCTTGTACGTCGGCGATGTCGCTGTTCAACGCCTGCTGCAAGAAGCGCCAGGCCTCGTCCGGGTCATATCGCGCCAGTACCCACGCGCTCACGACCGCGCTGAGCGTGGAGCCGTTCGAGGTACGCGCCAGGTAGTAGTCGACCGTACGTTCCAGCTGCTCATCTGTCACCTCGTAACCGAGGTCGGCGAGTAGGCTCTCTAGCTCGTGTCGTGACAACAGGTACAACAACATCAACACGTCGGCCTGTTTAGACACCTTGTAACGGTCAGTGCTGTCACCCTCGGCTTCCAGCACCCGATCCAAGCGCTGGATATTGCCGTACTTCTCCCGATAGCCCTCCCAGTCGAACTCAGGTAGCTGCTCGTAACCCTCGAACTGGGTCAGCACACCATCGGCGTGGAATACCACCTTCATCTTGTGTGTGATGTCTCGCCACCGGTCTAGCTCCTCATCGCTGATCATGAGCTCGGCGACAATTTCCTGACGGTAATGCGGTGGTAGATCGTCCAACGCCTCCAACGCGCGCTGCAGCAGCCAGACCACCATGACGTTTGTGTACGTGTTGTTGCGCAGGCCAACCTCGTCGGAGTCGGGGTAGCCCTCGTGGTACTCATCCGGGCCCATCACGCCGTGGATCTCGTACCGGTCCTGGCTGGCGTCGTAGGTAGTGATGCTCGTGAAGAACCGGGCGATTTCGATGATCAACTCGGCACCTCTGAAGCGGAGGAACCTCACGTCGCCAGTGACCATATAGTGCTGCCAAACGTTGTAGGCGATCGCAATGTTGACGTGCCGCTGCAAATGGCTGTGATCGGGTAACCACCGCCCGGACTTTGGGTTGAGATGCAGCTGCTGGGTTTCCTCCCTGCCGTTGGAGCCGCTTTGCCACGGGAACATCGCACCCGCGAAGCCCTCGGCCCGCGCAGCTGCCCGGGCCATGCCGAGCCGGGCGTACCGGTACTCCAGCAACGCGGCAGCCAGCGATGGACGCTGAAAGTTGAAGTACGGGAAGATGAACAGCTCATCCCAGAAGATGTGGCCCCGATAGGCCTCGCCATGCCAGCCTCTGGCCGGTACGCCGACATCGAGGTGGGCGGTGTGCGGGGAAACGGTTTGCAGCAGGTGGAAGATGTGCAAGTGGAGGACCGTTTCGGTCCACTCGTTGGCACTGTCCATATCGATGTCGAACCGGTCCCAGGTGCTGAGCCAAGCGCGTTCGTGTCCGCTGAGCAGCGCCGCAAAGTCGTCGGCTCGAGCCACAACCAGGTCGGCATCGTGACGACTCTCAGAGATGGCGCGGTCGCGGGAGGTGTAAAGCCCGGCAATCTTCTCCACGGTTACCGGCTGGCCCTGCTGCAGCTGAAACCTGAGATGGTGGGCGATGAAGGCTGGCTCATCGATCAGCATGCGGTCCGCTTCGACAGCCTCGCCGTCACGGAGCACCCTGGTGCGGGCCGCGAGAGCCACGCGTACTCGTGATTGGTTCGTTTCGACCTGAAGGTCAATGGTTTCCCCGTCGACCTGAGCTTGCCCAAGCAGCGTCAAGTGCTGACTGTCCAGATCCCGGTAGCGTTTGACGCCTGTGTTGCTAATCCGGCCGTCAAGCCCGGATCTGACTTCGATGATGTCCGACCAGTTTTCGGCGGTGAACTCGGTCTCCAAACCGGCTAGGTGTTCGTCCCCGCGGCTCACGAATCGGCGCTGGACGACGCCAGTCCGGCGGCCCTCGGCGTCCTGCCACGTCAAGCTGCGAGTGAGTATCCCGCACTTCATGTCCAGCTCGAGACGGTGGTCTTGGACATCAGCCTGCTGTACGTCGAACCATGGGCCGCCTGAGATCCGAAATTGCAGCGGCAACCAGTTTGGGACGTTGACCAGGTCCTCGTTCTCGACGTCGCGTCCGGCGACATCGCTGACTAGCCGGTTGTAGAGGCCCGCAACGTAAGTCCCCGGGTAGTGGACGCCGTCGGCTACAGCCTCGGGTAGCGCGCCACGGGTGACGAAGTAGCCATTCCCCAACGCGCAGAGTGCCTCGCGCAATCCCTGTCGCGCTGGATCGAACCCGTCGTAGACGAGGGTCCAGATGCTCGGCGACCGTTCGGTGTACCGTCGGCGGATCTCGGCGACCGCCCGCCGTTCCGCTAGCTGGCCTTCGTCGAGCGCCCGCAGCGAGACGTCGTCAAGTGTGGTCACCACCAGATCGGCGTTGGCCTCCTCCAGCAGGTCTTGATCGCCGAGGCGGGCCACCCCGATCGCGGCCATGCCTCCAGCTTTGGCGGCTTGGACCCCGCTCGTGGCGTCCTCAACAACGAAGCAGGCTTCGGGGGAGAGGCCGAGCTCTGAAGCTGCGGTGAGGAAGATCATCGGGTCTGGCTTGCCGCGCGGGAAATCTCGCCCAGAGATGTCGGCATCGAACAGCTGCTCCAGCGTCATCCCATCGTGGATGAAGCTGTAATCCAAACGTTGCTCGGCTGCAAATGTGTCTAGCCGGATCCTTTCGAGGAATAGCTTGGCGTTCTTCGACGACGACGCCGCAGCCACCCGAAGTCCGCTGTCCTTGACGGCGAGGATGAACCGCAGTGCATCCGGGAAGGCCATGAACCGGCCCTCCTCGATGAGCTTCAAGACATGCGTTTGTTTAGCCTCGCCGTACCGCTCGACGCGCTGATCAACGTCGGGAACGTCGAAGTACTCCAGCGCAGCCCGAGCGCCAGCGACCCGCGGCATACCAGCCATCACCTGCTGGTACACCTCTGGTGTAAATCGCTCAGGCGTCCAGCTCGTCTCGTCGCGGACGTCGCGCCACTCGCCCTCCATGAGCTCCTTAAACGCCTCGCGCCAGGCCAACTCGTGAGGCGAGTCGACCAGCACTCCATCTACGTCGAAGATCGCGCCTTGGTATGCCATGAGTCATCATCCTTCGGGTTCAGGGCGCTAGCCCGCGCCAGATATTCAGGGTCGAGGTTGAGTCGGCGCAGTAGTTGAGCGTTTAGGGCGACGACGATCGTCGAGGCCGACATCAGAATTGCCGCCACCGCGGGAGAGATCGCGATGCCGGCGAACGCGAGTATGCCAGCGGCAATAGGCACCGTGATGATGTTGTAGCCCGTGGCCCAGGCGAGGTTCTGCCACATCTTGCGGTACGCCGCCCGTGACAGCTCGATCACTGACAACACCGCACGCGGGTCATCGGAGGCCAAAACGACTCCGGCAGATTCAATGGCGACGTCAGTGCCAGCGCCGATGGCGATGCCAACGTCGGCGCGCGCCAACGCCGGTGCGTCGTTGACGCCGTCGCCTACCATCGCGACCCGATGACCACGCGCCTGCAGGTCCGCGACGTTGGAGTCCTTGTCTTGCGGAAGCACTTCTGCGAACAGCTCATCAATGCCGAGTTCATTGCCGACAGCCTGTGCCACCTCCCAGGCATCGCCGGTAAGCATGGCGACCTTCAGGCCCCGACGGTGCAGTGCGTCGACAACCTGGCGCGACTCCGGCCGAATCGCGTCCTCCAGCGCGATCACGCCGAGAACCTCGCCATCACGCACGACATGCAGGATGGACGCGCCACGCTCAGTCCATGGGGCCGTACCTTGCCGAGCGCCTGGGGAACCGCGACGTTGAGGTCGCGCAGCATGGCCGGGCCGCCGACTGACACGATGGCTCCGTCGACTTCGGCCTGTACCCCGCGGCCAGTCATCGAACGGAACTCCGCTGCGACGGGTGTTCGGGTCGGCCCTGCCGGGAGCCGAGCAGCCGCGGCGCGCACGATGGCCCGGGCGAGCGGATGCTCGCTGTCGGCTTCGATCGCCGCGGCCAGCGCGAGCAAGTCATCCTTGTCGTAGTCGGTAGCAACACCGGTAACCGCCGGCTCACCCTTGGTTAGCGTGCCCGTCTTGTCGAAGAGCACCACGTCGACGGTCCGCATGCGTTCCAGCGACAGTCGGTCCTTGACGAGCACACCGGCCCGCGCGGCGCGTTCGGTGGCAATCGCGATCACCAGCGGGATAGCCAGCCCAAGAGCGTGCGGGCAGGCGATAACCAGCACGGTGACTGCGCGGGTCACCGCCTCATCGGTGTCGCCGAGCAAAGTCCATACAGTGAATGTGATGAGGCCGGTCCCGGCCGCGAAGTAGAACAAAAACGCGGCAGCTCGGTCGGCCAATGCTTGTGCCCGCGAATGGGATCCTTGCGCTTCCGCGACCAGGCGCTGAATTCCCGCCAGCGTCGTTTCCTCGCCCACCGCGGTGACCCGCACCCGTATCGAATTATCGGTTGCCACAGTGCCGGCCACAACCCGGTCTCCTTCATGGCGAGTCACCGGGCGGGACTCACCAGTGATCATGGATTCGTCCATAGCGGCCGAGCCCGACACCACGGCTCCGTCAGCGGGAACCCGGGCGCCGGACCGAACGAGCACAACGTCGTCCGCGGCGAGTGCGGCAACAGGAACTTCGACCACTCCCTCCGGCGTGATCTTGTCCGCGGTGTCCGGCAGCAGCGCCGCCAGCGCCTCGAGCGCTCCGGACGCAGCTCCCAGTGCCCGCATCTCGAGCCAGTGCCCGAGCAGCATGATCACGATCAGCAGAGCCAGCTCCCACCAGAAGTCGAGGTCGAAGAGGCCAAGGGTGGTAGCCCACGACGCGACGAACGCCACCGTGATCGCCATTGCGATGAGCAACATCATTCCTGGCTGACGCTTCCTCAGCTCCGCCCATGCTCCGGTGAGGAACGGCGCCCCACCGTAGAGGAAGATCACGGTGCCCAGCACCGGAGGAATCCAATCTGCGCCGATGAAGTCTGGCAGCGGATAGCCAAGCAGGTCGGCGAACATTCCACTGAAGATGACGACCGGAATCGTCAAAGCCAAGGTCAGCCAGAACCTATTCCGAAACTGTGCGGCATGATCACCATGGCCGTCATGTCCCAAATGCGTGCCATGTTCACCATGGTGATCGAGCGCTGCAGAGTTGGGCTCGACAGTGATCGGAGTGGCGTGATGATCATGATCGCCGCCCAGCGATCGGTCGTCCTCGTCGCCGTACCGCGACTCTGGGGCGGGCTTACTGGGGTCTGGTTGACTATGATCGTGATTCATTTCGCGTCCCGGTGAACGGCCTATTAGTCAATCCTCCGCTATGACTTGATGAATTCCGCCATCGGCCCGTCAACGAGCTTGCAGCGCTGTTGCCAGATAAGGATGCCGTCAGAGCATCAATCAACGATTTAGAGGCCGCCAGCATCGTCATCTCGGCCATACGGGTTTTGCACGGCGAGAAAGGTGTGCAAATTCTTGATCCAACCGGTACTGAACACGGCCTCGCCACCCAGATTGTGCGCTGGCTACAGAGGGTGGGATATGACCGGAACATCCTTGATGTTTACGAGGAAGCGCTTGACAAGGGCGAGTCGCTTATCACCGTGCCCTGTGCGCAAGCCGATAGCCGCCATCTGGCTCGGCTGATGGTCCGCCATGGCGCGCACGGAGTCATCTATTTCGGTCCCGGCACAGCTGAGACGCTGACGGCGCCCTAGCCTCATTCGGGCAAGGTATAGCGAGCACGAATGAGCTCAAGGATGAGCAGCCGGGTCTCGGACGATGTAAGGTCCATGCGCCGCTCGATGCGCTCCGCCTGATCCGCAAGATAGCGATCTCGGATCGCATCGCGGAACCAGCGCGAATAGTCGTTCCGACGCAAGTGGAACATCCATGTCGACTCACTGATACCCTCGGCGATCTGCGCAAAGACCTCGAGGTTCTGCGCCTTCAAATTGTGCCGGTCGTCCGGTCCGCGAAAATAGAAGCTGTGCCATCGTAAGTCGCCCTCAGCGTACTTGCGATGATGGCGAATGCGCTCCGCACGGGCGGGTTGGGCCTGCATAGGAAAAGGCGGCTGGCCATCGCCGACGAACCAGGCAACCAGACTGCCCGGTGCATACTCGAGATCTTCTGGCCAGCCAAGATGCTGAGCCGCCGCGGCGGCAAATCGTGTGAGCGTCTCCTCAGGGGATGGCCCGATCGCAAACACCACGTCGATCGGCGCCAGCACCGCTGGTGCGAGATGGTCTGGATGAACAGTGACCAAGATCGTCTCGCCGAGCTTGCGGGGAAGCGTCGCTGACACGTGACCCCAGGTTTGGGGCAACATGTGGTGTGCCTCATCGAGGACAATCCAGTGCGGTCGGCCGGTGCGCGCGCGCAGTGCCTGCAGCCCCGGGATGAGCTGTGTGAGAAAGAACGGCCGATCCTGGAGTGGCAGACCCAGGAGATTGACGTTCAGATTGATTGTGGGATCTTCCAGAATGCCTAGGACCTCATTGACAGTTGGTGCGCGCTGCCGGTCGCCGAGGCATATCAGCGCCGAAAGCGTGCTGTAGTCACCCTCCGGGTCGATGATGCACACCTGGTACGCCCTGTCGATCAGCCGCTCTATCAGACCAGCCGTCATGGTCGATTTGCCAGTCCCCGACGGGCCGGCGACAAGCAGGTTGCGGCCATACGGTGGAATGCGCACCTCAGTTCCGTCCGGGCGCTCGCCCACCAGCACCAGATGACTTTCCAGCTGCCCTTCCATGCGGACAAGGTCGTTTTCGATGAGCTCATCGACTAACTCGGAAACGCCGACGCCGTTGGCGCCGCGCGTAGTGAATGCGGCGATCTCCTTGAGCGAATCGACTGCATTCGCGACCGCCACTCCGCACTCGCAGTATTCCAGTAGCGAATGGTCGTTTTCACCGTCACCGATTCCAACAACTTCGTGTCGGGACATTCCGAGTCTGCGCAGTGCGACGTCAAGTCCAGTCGCCTTGTTGATTCCGGGCGGCAGCGCCATGACCGCGCCACGATTGAAGATCACGTGGATCTCGAGTCCAAGCTCGCGGATTACTTCTAGCATCACTCCGCCGTGCGGGTCGTGGGTCGCTATCACCACCGCACCTTCTTCTAAGGGGGCAACACCGCGTTCACGCAATCGCTCTACAAACCGTGCGGGCGGAGGCGCCGCGAGCGGGATCTCCTCACGACTCTGCGGGTCATAGATGACGGCGCCGTTCTCCGCGACGATCAAATCGAACAATGTGATGCTCGGGAGCACCCGTAGCAGATCAGCTACACGCCGGCCAGTTACCAGCACGACGCGCCGGCCTGATGTGCGCAAACGCTCGATTGCCGCTGCAGCTGCCTCGGAGAGCTTGCCGTCAATCGCTGTCGTGCCGTCGTAGTCGAGAGCGAGCGCAAGGTAGCGCATTCACCAGCTCCTCACCCGTCGCTTATTGGCGCAGCATATTTTCAAAGATAACGCGAGCCACTTCGTTGGCTACTTTCTTTTTGCGGAAATTGACCGTATGGGTTATACCCCGAGTACTGACCAACAATTGGGCCTCCGAGACGTCCAATGTATCAATCTCGCTTAGCCGCAGAACGGTCCAGGCGGTACCGTGATTGAATATCACCCGCCGACTGGTGATGATCAAAATATCGGTATGAAAAAGACCGACGCGCCCGTTCCATAAGACAACTTCCGAAGGTTGCGTCCCGAGTTCGGCCGACTGCCCGGAGTCGCGCGATTTCTCCAGAAGGGCGTCATGGCGCTGCGCGCTGTCAGCCGCGGGAAGGTCGCTCGACTCGAAAAAGCTCTCTAAAAGGTGCTGTAAGGTCCTATCCTGACCTACCACGTCGGCCTCCCAGTGAAATATGTGCGTGTCGGGCAGGCTATGACAGTTCGCCGGGAAGATCGGAAGCCGGCCAGTCGAGTAGCCGTGCTCCCACGACCGCCATGTGCAGTGCCAAGCGATGAGCTGGGTCGGCGGGGTCGGTTCCGGTCAAAGTCTTCACTTTGGCAAGTCGATAAGTCACGGTGCGCACCGACATGTGGAGTCGACGGGCCGTTTCGGTGGCCACGGCTCCCGTGGCGAAGTAGACCTCCAAAGTTTTGAGCAGCGGTTCGGCACCGCCTCGTGACCGGGTGAGCGGTTCAAGGAGTGCGTGCACCAGGTCAACTAAAGCCGCCTGATCACGGCCCAGCACCCGGAACATAAGCAAATCGCGGGCCTGTACGACGTCATCGTCGAGGCGAAGTCGTCGGGCCAGCAAGAGAGCTTCGCGAGCCTCCTCGTAGGAACGCGCGATCCCGTACGCGCCGGGATAGGGCCGACCCGCAGCGACCTGCCATCTGTCGTGTCGCGCTGACTGACGCAACCGGCTGCGAGCAAAGTCTGACGGATCAGAGACATCGGCGCCTGACACCAGGTCCCGCAGCTCACCCGGGATGAGCATCACCAACAGGTCATCCTTGCTCGCGATCAAGACATCGCGATCTCCGAACCGCTCGACGATAGCGCGTTCCATTACCATCACGGCTTTGTCCACGCTGGCAGGCGACCTGATCGGCGCAGCGAGCAGCACCTGGTGACTGCGCCCCAGATCAAGGCCAAACGGTTCCGCCCGCTCGACTAGCCGGGAGACATCGGTGTCACCGCGCAGCAGATCGTCAACGAATTCCCGCCGCGCCGACTCCTCTTGTCGAATCATCTGCCGCCGCGCGGCCTGATGGCCCTCGACCAATACTTCGACCGCGTCATTGATCACCCGCAGCACGGCCTCAGCCGCGGCCCGCACCTTCTCACGCTCACGGGGCGACGGCAGGATCGCGGGTATCTCCTGCCACAGCCGCCAAGCCGCCGAGAGATACAAGTCGACTGCCTGGTTGGCGTCAACGCCTTGCTCTGCTGCACGTCGACCAAGTCGCCGAACGGCTGCCAGCTCCCGCTGCTCCGGCCGTCGACCAGAAAGAGCGGCGTCTGCGAGGATGTTGAGGTACTCCCCTAACAGCTCGATCGGGGCGTCGGCGTCAGCCGCCGCCGTCCGGGCCACCGCCGCCAGCCATTCATCCAGCCCGGCAACGCGCCGTGCGTCGCTATCGATTGGCTGCTCGTGAGCATCCCCATGTGAAGGGCCCGCGATGCGTTCATCATCGACGGGCGGCCGGGCGGTTTCGCCGCGGTGATCGCTTCTCATGATCGACATTTTCCTCTCAGGCGAATCTACCGCTAACTACGTTGCCGATACTCGGCAAGTAACTCGGTCGGTATCTCGCCGATCTTGCCCCTGAGGGGCAGCGCTTTCACGGGTGACGATAGAGGGACTCCGACACGATGCCCGTCGCGATGTTGATCACAGAAGGGAAAGCACCATGCGCCAGAGAACCAACACGGTGCATCCGGCAACCGGGTCAGCTGCTGGGTCTGAGCACCAGTTACGCGCCACTCGCGCGGAGTTGGAGCAGCAGCGACGCTTCAGGACCGAACAGCTAGAACGGCTTGCGGTGGACTCTGCAGAGGCGATGGCGACTTCGGATCAGAGCCGGCTTCAGGTCACTCGCGTTCTCACGCTGGCCGCAGACGCGGCACTGTCGGAGATCGATGCCGCGTTACGGCGGCTCGAGGATGGCTCGTACGGAATCTGCGAGCGCTGCACCGAGCCGATTCCCTGGCAGCGGCTGGAGGTGCTCCCAATGAGCAGACTCTGCACACCCTGCCAGTACCTCGCCGAGTCCGGTCGGTTCGACAGCCTGCGTCGAGGCAACAGCCGATCTGGCAGCGGAATCCGGTAACGGGGCCCTTGATCATGATCACAAATGGCATCGTCATTATCGGGCTGGACGACTCCCCAGCCTCCCGGGCCGCCCACCGATGGGCGGCGGCGTACACGCATGCCACCGGCAAGGCTTTGCGTGCGGTCCATGTCTTGGACTGGCCGATTGGGCTCAACCCCTCTTCAGTCAAATCGGGAACCCGCCTACACCTGCCGAGACAAGACATCGCCGAGCCTTACTGGCGAGGAATACATCGGGTCTTCGACGAGACCAGCTCCCACGACGGGGCGGTACTTCAGTTCGCCCAAGGAGAGGTCGGCGATGTCTTGGTGCGCCTCAGCGCGAACGCCGACCTGCTAGTCGTCGGAACCCGTGAACCGATCCGGGGCCGCCCCTACCTGACTGGATCGGTCAGCCACTACTGCATCAGCTACGCCAGCTGTCCTGTAGTCACGGTTCCCGGACTACGGCCGAGTCGTCCACACGACCTGTCGGACGAGAGCACCCGGCGCCGCGACACGGCCGCCGCGACCACGTAGCTGCCGCAAACGTTGTCGAGGAAGGACTGGCCGCAAAGTGCACACCACCCATAACCCACAGCCGTCTCCAGACGAGTCCGCAGAAGAGAAACCTCGCTCGACGGCTGGGGTAGTCGTTATTCGCCTCTTGGCTGTGCTGGTCGTCGTAATGGTTGTCATCTCAATCGTGGGTTTCATTGTCTTCGACCGCCAGGGCGGGAACTCCGCAGCAGCAGTCGCCAGTCTCGCCATCGGTAGCTCAGCGGCCGTACTAGGCCTACTTCTCGGCTTCGTCAAGGCCTACCAAACGACCTAAAGATGGTCGAGGTCCCCGCCTCCCAAAGGGTCGGAGTGTCCAGCGAAGCGCGACGCGATCATCGCTAGTCACTTGGCGCCGGCGTGCCGCCCGACGCTCATTCGCACCGCCCGCCGCGTGGCGGCGAGCCGCCTCCGCGTGCAGAGAATTAGAGACGTGTCAATTGGATGGAGAGCGACTGTGAACGCACAGCGGGCGCACCGAATCACCGCAGCCGGGGACCTTGAGGACATCAGTGCGGACCAGGTGCGTCCCGGTGATCGGCTGCTGGTCCGTCCCGCCGAAGTTGTGCCGGTGGATGCCACGCCGTTCTCGGAGGAGGCTGCCTTCGACGAATCATCCCTGACCGGAGAGAGTCTGCCGGTAACCCGGGTCGCCAGGGATACGGTGCTCAGCGGCTCTGTGAACGGCGGGTCGGCGATCGAGATCATCGCGACACTTCCCGCCGCTGAGAGCCAGTTCCAGCGGATCGTCGCGCTGGTCGCTGAGGCACAGGAGCGCAAGGCGCCACTGGTCCGGGTCGCGGACCGCTATGCCGTACCATTCACCGCCGTCTCGCTGCTCATCGCTGGCGTCGCGTGGGGCCTGGTCAGGCGAGGCCACCCGGTTCGCTGAGGTGCTCGTGCTGGCCACCCCATGCCCATTGCTGATCGCCGCGCCGGTCGCCTTTCTCGCTGGCATGGGACGTGCCTCCCGGAGCGGAATCATCATCAGAGGAGGAGACGTGCTGGAACGCCTCGCTCGGGTGCGCACCGCTGTGTTCGACAAGACCGGCACGCTTACCGACGGCGAGCCCTCGCTGGTCGAAGTGCGCTCGGTCCCGAAGTACTCCGAGGAAGCCGTGCTGCGGCTGGCCGCCTCCACCGAGCAGTACTCCAGCCACGTGCTGGCCCGCTCGGTCATCGAGGCAGCCGAGGGCTGGGGGCTGGAGCTGGAAGCCGCCGTTGAGGCGGAGGAGCATGCCACGAACGGGGTGTCCGCCCGACTGCCCAGCGGTGAGGTTCTTATTGGCAAACGCAACTTCGTCGCCGATCACGCGGGACCGATCCCGCCGGTGGACCTGCGCAGCGGCGAGTTGGCTGTCTATGTGGCCGTCGATGGGGCGTACGTCGGTGCCCTGGTGTTGCGCGACGAGGTGCGTGATGACGCCGCCGCCACTGCAGCAGTTGGAGTCCCTGGGAGTGCGCGAGACGATGGTCCTCACCGGTGACGCCCAGGCCACTGCCGACCACGTCGCCGCCGAGCTCGGCATCGACAACGTGCTGGCCGAATGCCTTCCAGAGGACAAGGTTCGCGCGGTAGAGCAGCATCCGGAACGCCTGGTGATGATGGTTGGTGACGGCGTCAATGACGCCCCCGTGCTGGCCGTTGCCGACGTCGGCGTTGCGATGGGCGCCCGTGGCTCTACCGCAGCGAGTGAGTCCGCCGACGTCGGTCGTCATGACCGACGACCTGATCAAGGCCGCCGAGGCGGTGCGCATCGGTCGGCGCACGATGAGAGTGGCGCTGGAAAGCATCTGGATTGGCATCGGGCTCAGCATTGGCCTGATGGTGGTGGCCGCCTTCGGCTACATTCCGGCGATCATCGGAGTCGGGCCGGCGACGGCAAGTTCGAGGTACGGGTGGAGCTGCCACCGAGCGGCACCGGACCGCGATGACCGACACGCGAATCCGGGTACTGATTGCCGATGACGACGAGCTGATCGTCACCGAGTTGAGCCGGCAGCTCCCGGCGTGTGCGAGCGTGATCCTGACCGGCCACGGACGGCCGCATGTGCTGCGCCAGGCACTGACCTCGGGGGCGCGTGGCTTCCTCGCCAAGGGTGCCCCCAGCGCCGCACTCGCCGATGTCGTACGCCGGGTCCACGAGGGCCAATGCTACGTGGACCCGATCCTCGCGGCCGATGCGCTGACCGACCCTCTCACTATTGACTCCGCGGGCAGCGGAGGTACGCCTCGTTCCATCATGGTCAGGAGAAGACGCACCCGTCTGGTCCGGCGAGTCGTCGCCCAAACACCGCTCGCCTGTCGTCTACGACAAGAAGCTGAGGAGCAATGGACGTTCCCGGGTACGTATGGCTGCTGACCGTGATCGGCATTGTCGTGATGTTGGCGTTTGACTTCCTATTCCACGTCCGCAAGGCTCACACGCCAACGCTGAAAGAGGCAGCCATCTGGTCCTCGGTCTACGTCGGCATCGCGATCCTCTTTGGACTGGGGGTATGGATACTCGGCGGTCAGTCGATGGGAGCGGAGTACTTCGCCGGCTACGTGACCGAGAAGGCATTGTCAGTAGACAACTTGTTCGTCTTCTTGATCATCATGACCGGCTTCGCCGTACCGCGAGCTGATCAACAAAAGGCGCTGCTGTTCGGGATCGTGTTTGCCCTGATCGCCCGGACCGGGTTCATCTTCATCGGCGCCGCATTGATCAACCGGTTCGCCTGGGTGTTCTACCTATTCGGCCTGGTCCTGCTTCTCACCGCCGGCAACATGCTCAAACCTGAAGGTGAGGAGAGCCACAACGGCGACAACATCATGGTGCGGATCGCCCAGAAGCTATTCCGCACCACCGACCACTACGACGGCGACAAACTCATGACGGTCGAAAACGGCAAGAAAGTACTGACGCCGATGGTGCTCGTCATAGGCGCCATCGGCGGCACCGACATCTTGTTCGCACTCGACTCAATCCCCGCCATCTACGGCCTCACCGAGAACGTCTACATCGTCTTCACCGCCACCGCGTTCGCTCTGCTCGGCTTGCGGCAGCTG
The DNA here is from genome assembly GCA_045806785.1 of Propionibacteriaceae bacterium. Taxonomy (GTDB): domain Bacteria; phylum Actinomycetota; class Actinomycetes; order Propionibacteriales; family Propionibacteriaceae; genus Microlunatus. The sequence goes on from JBJMIR010000065.1 coordinate 20,988, forward strand.
TTCTTCCTTATCGACGGCCTGCTGGACCGGCTCATCTACCTCAGCTACGGGCTCGCCGCGATCCTCGGATTCATCGGGATCAAGCTCATCCTGCACGCACTGCACGAGAACAACGTGCCGTTTATCAATGGCGGCGAACCGGTCGAGGTGGTCGAGATCAGCACCGCGCTCTCCCTCAGCGTCATCATCGGCGTCCTGCTCGTCACGGTGATCGCCTCCCTGATCAGCCCGAAGGGCCGCGCCCAGAACGCAGTCGCTAACGCCCGTCGGCACGCCAGGCAGTACCTAGACCTGAGCTACGAAGCCGATCAGCGGCTTCGGGAGAAGACATTCGAGGCGCTGCTGCGGGAGGAACAGATCATTCGTGGCCTGCCCGAAAAGTACCGCCGTCAAATCCGCGACGAGCACGAACTCATGGACCTCCTCCACCGTGCCCATACCGTGAAGGATGGGCGAGTCGCCGCCGGCTACGGTTCGGCCAGAGCGAAAGCCGATAGCTGAAGGTAGAGCTTTGTAGGCCGCGCAGCGCTACACACCTGGTTGCAGCCGCGAGCTGGTGGGGGACGATGACAATTCCTTGCCCGCGGCAGGTGTCGTGTGGTCGAGTTGTCTCTACTTCAACCCGAGCCCTGCGCTCGACGTCGAGCCGGATGACCGACCACGAAGGAGGTCGATTCGATGGCGAGCACCCCAACCAACATGGAGAGCACCACCGAAGGGATGCCCCGTCGCCGGGTCGTCTCGTACGCCATGGGCGACGTGGCCAACAACGTCTCGTTCCAGATGACGTCGCTGTTCCTCATGGCCTATATGACGGACATGGCCGGCGTCCCGCCGCCATAGCGGGCATCATCTACGGCGTTACCAAGAGCGCGAGGACCGCGTCCGCACGCAGATGTCCCAGCGGCTCATGCAGTGGGACCCAGCCGACGCCACCCACTACGACCTCATCATCGATACGAGCGACGTCTCCCTCGATGAGGCCGTCGACATGATCGTCGCGGCAAGCGAGGCCAGGCGGGGCGGCTGACCCGAACAGGGCTTAGCCTGAGCAGCGGAGCGCGCAAGCCCCCACCATAGAATCGCCGTCACAGACTCGACGAGAAGGGATTCTTAGATGGCGAATGTCACGATCTTCGGCACGGGCAACATGGGCACTGCGATCGCTGACGTGCTGACTGCCGGCGGTTCCAGGGTTGATCACATTGGGCACGCTGACCCACCTGGACCGGTAAACGGCGACATTGTGATCTTGGCGGTCTACTACGCGGCTTTGAAGGAAATTCTCGGGCAGTACGCCGACAAGTTCGCTGGCAAAACCGTCGTCGACATCACCAATCCAATAAATCTCGAGACCTTCGACTCGCTGCTTCCGCCACCGGAAACCTCCTCGGCCGCGGAACTTGCGGCTGCCCTTCCCTCTTCGCAGGTGCTTAAGGCGTTCAACACGACCTTCGCGGGCACACTGAGTGCAAGGAAGGTAGGCCCGATGACAACCACGGTGCTGGTGGCAGGCGATGACGCCGATGCCAAAGCGAGCCTTATCGAGGCTGTCAAGGCTGGTGGCGTTGAAGCCATTGACGTCGGCGGGCTAAACCGTGCCCGCGAACTCGAGGCAATCGGCTTTCTGCAAATCAAGCTGGCCGCGAGCGAACAGGTCGGCTGGACGGGCGGTTTCGGCGTCGTACGCTGAACACGTCGGGCCACCGAGCCCCTGGTGCACTGACTAGTCCGGCAGGATCGTCGGGCCGTTGCTACCGGCCTGGTACTCCTCCATCGGCACGGCGTCGCCGCGCCAGGCTTGCAACACTGGTTCCACGATCCGCCAGGTCTCTACAGCCTGGTCGCCCCGCACCGAGAGCGTTGGATCGCCAGCGAGCACCCCGGCGAGTACCTGCCCGTAGGCCGGTAAGTCGCCCGGCCCGAGGTTTACTTCCATCCCGACCCGCTCGACGGTCCGTGGATCTGCGATGCCGTTGATGTTGAAGTCGAATCGCAGCACTTCTGGGTCCAAACCGATGTGGATCCGGTCCGGCCGCTCGTAGCCGAGGAGGCCCTCGGGGACCCAGTTGGGCTCCTGAAACGTGATCATCACGCGTTTATCCAGTTTCCGAAGGGCCTTCCCAGCGCGCAACTTGAACGGGACGCCGGCCCACCGCCAGTTGTTCACCTCCACCATCACCTCCGCAAGGGTTTCGGTGGCCCGGGCAGGATCGACGCCCTCCTCGTCCACGTAGGAAGGCAACGTCCGCTCACCTACCCTTCCTGCGGTGTAGCGAGCCCGTCGACTGCTACCAACTGGGTCGTTTCCCCACACCCGTGTAGCACGTAGCACCGCGGCTGCGCCATCGCGTACGTCGCGGGGGCCGATGGTGCTCGGCGGCTCCATTGCCAGAAAGGACAGGACATGGAGAGCGTGGCTCTGCAGCATGTCGACGAGCGCGCCGGCGTTGTCGTAGTACCCGGCCCGGCCCTCGAGTGCCAGGCTCTCGTCAAGGATGATGTCGATGCTCGCGACGTGGGTGGAATCCAGCACCGACTCGAGCATGAGGTTGGTGTAGCGCAATCCGAGGATGTTGAGCACGGTGGACATGCCGAGGTAGTGGTCCACGCGAAAGATCTGATCTTCCGGCACCAGGCGGGTCAGGACCTGGTTGAGCTTGTCCGCGCTCGCGGCGTCGCGACCGAACGGCTTTTCCATCACTAAGCGGGTATTGGGCGGCACGGTGAGCGCCGTCAGGGCACGGCAGGCATGCTCGGTCACCGCGGGGGGCAGCGCGAAGTAGAAAATCACTGGCGCGGAGCAACTACGCAACACGTGGTCGAGATCCTTGGGATCGGTTACGTCCGCCCGCACGTAGCGGGTGGTACGGGCGACTGCGTCCACCTCGGGCGATGCCTCGACCTCGCTAGCAAAAGCTCGCTGAACTCGGTCCCGCCATCGATCGTCGTCCCAGTCGACACGGTCGCTGCCGATTAGCGAGACGCTCAGCTTTCGGCGATTAACCAATCCCGCGAGTCCCGGCAGCAGCAGCCGGCCAGCGAGGTCACCGCCGGCGCCTAACACCACCAGCGTAGGCGGAGGAGCAGTCGTAGCTTCCTGGGCCGAGGTCACCGGCCCACTGTCTCAGCCCGTACCGTCAGGCAGTCAAGGGTGAAATGGAAGGAGCGGCAAGATCCTAAGGAAGTGAGACCGTTGCCGCCACAGTGGAGACGAATAAGGAGCCGAGATCAGGAGGACCGGGATGGGTGTGGAACAGGTGACTGGGCCCGACGTCTATCACGGCGAGGGCCCGGTGTGGTACCCCGGCTGGGGTGGCCTGAGGTTTGTAGACATGCTGGCCGGGGACGTCATGTCACTGGCGACCGACGGTTCTCTCGATCGCCGCCACGTCGGATCGGTAGCCGCGGCCGTCCGGCCACGTCGAGGCGGTGGTGCCGTGATCGGTGTAGAACGCGGCAATGCCCTAGAGGATCCGGACGGGACTCTGACAGCGCTGCCGGAGCTGTGGAGCGATCCCGGTGTACGGATGAATGAGGGTGGCTGTGACCCGGACGGGCGCTTCTACTGCGGGTCGATGGCCTATGACCAGTCCGTCGGCGCGGCCTGCCTGTATCGGCTCGATCCGGATGGTTCCGTCGAGGTGGTGCTGGACCACGTCACGGTGTCTAACGGGTTGGAGTGGAGCCCCGACGGATCACTGGCTTACTACAACGACACCGCCACTTTCACCATCTCGGTGTTCGACTACGACACCGCTGCCGGATTGACCAACCGGCGAGCGTTTGCTGAGTTACCTGAAGGCGGCCGCCCGGACGGACTGACCGTCGACTCAGAGGGAGGCGTATGGACGGCGGTGTCCAACGCCAGCACCGTCTACCGCTACAGCGCCGAAGGTGTGCTGGAGGAGAAGCTTGCAGTGCCCGCGCGCAAGGTGACCGCCTGCGCCTTCGGTGGCGAGTACCTCAACCAGCTATTCATCACCACATCGCAGGAGAACATCGACACCCGCGAGGATCCACTCGCGGGTTCTCTCTTCCGGGCCGATGTCGGGGTCAAAGGCCTTCCGGTCCGACTCTTCGCCGGCTGAGCGCGATATAGAGACGCAGCACATCGTCGTGGAGACCTTCAGGAAGCCCATGATGGCGCGTCATAGATCTCGATCCCAGGCTTAGATCGCGAGGAGTGATGGCGGATGATCCCCTCGATGGAGACGGTGCGGGAGCTAGCCACCCTGCAATCGGGTGAGCCCGTGCTGAGTCTGCACATAGGCACCGATCCGCGGGACCCCGCAAACAACGCCACAACGCCCAAGTGGCTGGTCGAACTGCGCAACGGCCTGCGGGAGGTGGCCGACATAGTGAATGCGGAGGAGCCGCGCAGCCAGCGGCTGGCCCGACGGGAGCTGTCCGCCCGGGCAGAAAGTGAGGTACTCGCGCTGAATCCCAGCGACCGAGCACGAGGACTAGCGTGGTTCCTCACCTCCGACGGAGCTGTGAATCTTCGGTTTCCGCTTCAATTGCCGCCTCGAGCCACGCTGGTGCGGTGGGACGACCGCCCGTTTGTCTCTCCGCTTGTCGATGTAGTCGACCGTGGTCGTCCGACGGGGCTGGTGCTTGTCAGTGCCGAGGCCATCCGGTTGCTGCATTGGCAGGCTGGCCGGGTGGAGCAGCCAGAACAGTCGCTGTATGAGCTCGAACCCGGCGAATGGCGCGACTACGACGCGTACGTTGGACATCCCGGGCGCACACCGGCAGGCATGCATGTCGCGACGTTCGATCAGCGGATCGAGGAGTGGCGGCAGCGGTTCCTCACCGAGGCCGCCGTCGCTATCGGGCAGCGGGTGATCGAATTCGGCTGGCATCGGATGCTGCTGGCCGGTGACAAGCCTGTTATCGACGGCTTCGCCCACCGGCTGCCGGACGTGGTCCAAGAGCGGGTCATCGACATCGTCAACGCCAATGTCTTGTGGGAAGAGCCGGCGGCCGTCGCTGATCGCTTTGAGAACGCGCTGCACGAGGCCGGGCGCCGAGACGCCCAGAGGATCGTGGACCGTGCGATCGAAGCCGCCTTCGCGGGCGGCAAGGGGGCGCTTGGTTGGGCGGAAGTGCTTGACAGCTTGGTGCAACACCGTGTCGAGCATCTCGTTTTCGCCGTCGACGCCGACCCAGACCCCCATACACTCCCGCCGCACGTCAGCGATGCGTTGGGCAAGCCTTCGGCTGGCATGGTCATTGAGCGCGCCGTCGAGCAAGCGGTCGCCTCGGGCGCCGACGTGACCGCCATGCCCGACGATGCCGGACGATTGCTTTCGGTTGGCGGCGTGGTAGCGACGCTGCGATACTGACAGCGATTCTGGCAGCCCCGGTCAGCGGACCACGGCAACGGTGCACTGGCGGCGTGCGCTGCCACGTGTTGGCTTACCGATCCCAACGCGTACAGCCGCCACGGTCAAACTCAGGCCCGGCGTGCACCGGCCCATCGTCCGCGTCGCATATATCGCGACCGTTGCCGGGGATCGGCAACCTAACGCGGTCGAAGTTTGGGAGCCGAAGCAGATTTTTCCGTCGCGTCGCTCGGGCAGTCTAGTAATCACAGCTCTCGCGTATGGGCGAGCGCCATTCGGAACGGTCAGGCCGACTTAAGGCGACTGTAGGAGTTCGGAAGCACTTCATTCCCTGGAAAGGACCATGGTATGAGTACGACAATGTTGCGGCCGCCGTCACGGACTGGTCGCAGTTCGAGATCAGGCGCACAGCTGTTGGACGTCAATGCCGAGCTTGGTACGGCTACGGTGAGAGTGGACCTCAGTGAGGTCACGGAACCGACTGTTCCGGTTGTCAGCGCGGCCAGCCTTGCGGTGAATGCGCTAATGGGTCAGGTCTTGGCAGAGCGGTTACTGGGATTGGACATCTATCTCACAAACAGCTACCTCGACGTAGCGATTCCCGACCGGAACCCGGTCACCGTCCACGTCTCCCTCGCCACCGAGCCGCGGCGCTTGCTCAAGACACTGCGGTCCAACGGAGTAGGCAGTATCGAGGTCGATGTAGCGGTGTTGGACGGCAACCTTGCTGACTGGGCGCGTGGGCGAATGGAGTGGACCATTCGTCAGCGGCTGTCTGCGGAATGGCCAATCAACTGGCCTTGACGTGCCAATTCCGAGACTGTGAGCCATCCTTGAATTAAGGCGGGTGTTAACGCGCCGGGCTTGCCAGGGCGGCGAGACAGGGAGGAGCCTCGCGGTGGTTCATGAAGCGGGCTCGCCGAGCGAAAGGTCAGAAGTGGAGATGGCCGTTGGTCATGCCTCCTTCCCGAGCACCACTGGCCAGGTAGGTGGTGACCTAGTACCAAAGCCCGTAACCGCGGCCCAGCGAGTTGCCGATCACGTGAACATCATTGATGACATCGTCGACGAGTGGGGACGACAATCTTTCCCGGCAAGCGATCCCCCGTCCAATTGGTGACCACTCATCAACCCGGGTTCCCTGTACAGGTCCGGTGCTTCGTCAGCGGGGGCCTGGCCTCGAGGTGCGCCGCGATGGTGTTGAGGTGGCCACCTCAGCTGGGTCATCGGCGAGTGACAGCACTAGCGCGATTTCCTGGTCGCCGAATTCGCTGTTTTTGATAGGAGTGGTCCGACGCTCGGAGGTCAAACGGAATCCGGCATTGATTGCGAACCCGATGGCTCGGCCGTTTTCGGTGCTGACCCAGTAATACAGCTGACTGCAACCGTCCCGAATCGCTTGATCTACGGCGATTTGGACCAGACGCGAAGCCACCCCCGTATTGCGCGCGTCAGCTGTTACCCAAAGGTCGTGGAAGTCGGCAGATTGCGGAGCTCCTTCGATCATGTCGACGGAGGCGACTCCTACAGGCTCTCCATCACGTACCGCGAGCAACCGATGAGCCTGCACCATACGACTTCGCCAATACTCCTCCGGCCGCAGTGCTTCTTCAGCATAAGTAGCGAGGAAGGCCTCTGGGGATTCTCGAAGCGCGGCTAGACGAACTTCGCGGTAGGCCTGCCAATCGTCTTCTTGTAACACGCGTACAGAGATGTCATTCATCCCCCATGCTCGCACGGCACGAACGGCTTCACCAAGCCACACCGACGGCGCAGGTTTGCGCGCTGAGCTTGTCGAAGCGCCCTTCGACGGGCTCAGGGCGCATACTCAGCTGGCCGATATGGATCCGCTTCGGCTCGCAATCGGCGAGCTTGGGCGATCTGCCTGCGAGTACTCGCCGCGCCGGCTGACCGGCTGCAGCTCGTACGACATGGAGGACTCACATGACGCTCTTTGCGCGCAGCCTGTCAAGCAACAGATGAAAATAGACAACGCCCTCGTATGGATGCCACGGCGAGGTCAACTGCCGAATGTCGTCGTAGGTCGGCTTATCGGCCAGGTGAAACAGCCTCTGCAGGTTGTTCTGCGCCCCAATGTCGTCACCCGGAAAGGTGTCTAGTCTGCCTAGCCCTCGCAGCAGCACATACTCCGCAGACCAGCGACCGATGCCGCGAATGCGCGACAGATAGGCAATGGCCTCCTTGTTGGTCATGCCTTCCAGGCTTGTCAGATCCACGCGCCCGTCGGCGACCTGGGCAGACAGCTCCTGTATCGCCCGCGCCTTCTGACGACTAAACCCCAGCTCACTGATCGATTCCTCGCCCACATCGGCCAAGTCGGCCGGTGTGGGAAACGCGTACTGCACGGCGCTCCGCGTAACAAATTGCGCGCCGAACCGCTCCGACAACCGGTTCAACAACACGATTCCCAAATCAAGGGACACCTGTTGGCACGCGATCGAATTGATGAGTCCCTCGAAGACCGTCGGAAAACGGGGTGGTCGCACTCCAGCGAAGCGCTTGACGATCGGACCGATAACAGCGTTGTCCCGGGCAAGGTTGTAGAAGGGTTGCAGATCAACCGCAAGTCCAAGCATCTTTGTGACGAGTGGGCCCGACTCGTTCTTTACCCGCGTGCTGATTCCTGTTGTTGATTTAACGGTCACGACCAGCGTCGGTTCCACCCCGGCCAGCTCCTGAATGACCGTCAGCTGCACCGGGTCACCATCGACAACGATGAGTCGGCTGTAGTGGCCGTCATCCCACCGGTCAACGGCGTTCTTCTCTCGACGTCGCAACGCCCAGGCAGTGAGGTCCAACCGAAATGGAGGGGATACCGGCAGAACAACCCTGGCACGAGCCAAATCCGATACCGGCGTCGGCCGTTCCCGCTCCATTAGGTGGCGGCAGCCACCCCGAGGGTGCTGCGCGCCTCGCGGATCATCTGTTGGGTGAAGCCCCACTCGTTGTCATACCAGGCCATCACCTTGACCAACGTGGCGTCCACAACCCGGGTCAGCTCCAGGTCGATGATGGCGGCGCGTGGGTCGCCAACGATGTCGGCAGAGACCAGCGGATCCTCCGATACGCCGAGAATCCCTTGATATTGCTCGGATGCGGCCTCCTGCCGGTACGCATCGTTGACCTCCTGCGCGGTCGTCGGCCGGTTAGCGACGAACACGATGTCGGCGATCGACCCGACCGGGATCGGGGCACGCACCGCGATCCCGTCGAACCTGCCGGCCAGGTCGGGCACCGCAAGGGTGGTGGCTCGTGCCGCTCCGGTCGAGGTGGGTACGAGGTTGACTGCACCGGCGCGGCCGCGCAGGAAGTTCTTGCTGGGGCTGTCGACGAGCTGCTGGCCGCCGGTGTAGGCATGGACGGTCGTCATCACCGCGCGCTGAACCCCGATGTGGCGGTGGGCGATCTCGATAACTGGGGTGATGCAGTTGGTGGTGCAGCTGGCGCAGGAAATGATCTGTGGTGCACCGTCGGGATGGTTCACGCCGTGTACCACGGTGGGCACCGTCTCCGACGTCGTCGGCGCGGAAAGGATCACGAACGAGGCCCCGGCCTGAATGTGCTTCTTCAGATCATCCTCGGTTTTGAACACCCCGGTGCATTCCAGCACCAGGTCGACGCCGAGGTCGGTCCACGGCAGCTTTGCTGGGTCACGTTCGGAAAATGCCACTATCCGCCGACCGTCGACAAGCAGCGCGCCGGGAGCGGCGGTGATCGTACGATGGTAGCGCCCGTAGACGGTGTCGTATTTGAGGAGGTAGGCCAGGTTCTCGACATCGGCGATGTCGTTGACCGCGACGAGGTCGAGCCCATCGGAAGCCAGCAGGATCTTCAGTGCCGCCCGGCCGATGCGGCCTAATCCGTTGATGGCCACGTTCGGCATCTCACATCACTTTCTTATGGGTTCTAGAGAGTTCGTCGGTGCGCAGCGAGTGGCGAAGGACAAAAGGCAGAGCACGCAGTGGCGATAGTACGCCGCCGCCTCAGCCGCACGGTCGCCGTGAGCCCGGTTGCGTGGCCCGACCGGCCAAACCGGCACAACTTGCTGGCTCCCGGCAGCAAATCGGGCTGAATGTCTCCGGCCTTGCCAATGTAAGGCATCGACTTCTCGGGTCACCATGGATATATCGGGACCACGCCAAGACGCTCGACCGTAGGCGGTCCGCTACGTGGCTGCGACCTGTAGTGGTCGTCATGGCCGCCATTGGCAGCAGCCGCCAAACCAATCTCGCCCAGCAGAGCCGACCACCACTGCACCCCCGGTAATCCGGGCGAATCACCAGCAATTTCTTGGAGAAAAACATGAGCCACCTGCACTACCCCACCGCGACATACCTACCTCGTCGAGACGAGGGGCCGGCGGACATCGGCGAGTCGCCGACCGACGTCTCAGGATTGGATCACTCCAGCCCGCAGGTACGCACTTCGGTATTGGTTTCACAGCCTGAATCCACCCCCGAATCGAACAAAGCTCGGTCAACGGGCGGGCTGATCATCACTCGCCTGCTAGCCGTGCTTGTGGTGGCCATGGTCGTCACGTCGATCCTCGGCTTCACACTTTTTGACCGCCAGGCAGGTAACTCCACAACCGCGCTCCTCAGCCTGTCCATCGGCGGCGCGGCGGCCGTACTCGGCCTGATTCTCGGTTTCCGTGAGGCTCATCAAGCGAGCTAAAGAGACGAAGCCGCCAGGGCTTCGACAACTCACCGGTCCACCTCTGTTCCAGCACACGCTGGCCCTGTTCTGGTGTCAACCGCTCATCGATCTGTTGAGGAAGAAGGATGAATACCTCCGTCTTACGAAGCCAGACCAACGCCTCGCTTCTAAAGAACAAGTCTCTTGACGAAAGAGGCTCGGCCGGTCTAACGTTAATACTTGTGTCTCTTAGAAGACCGATATCGCTACCCAAGCGCAGCAGCCACAGCCTGCGCGAGCCGATAGCTTCGCTGCCCAAGTTCGGCGAGCGGCGCGCCCGGCGCTTGGCGCCCAATGTGTTCCGACAACTGGTCGCAGACAACGTCCGTGATCTCTTGGGCCTCGCGCGACTGCCTCGAGGAGCGCGCGCCTACCGCCCCGGCACCCTAGGCGCAACAGAAGGGTCGGCATCGTGACTGCAGCGCCGCTAGCCGTGCACCGTCCAAACGGTGATCACCCTGCTCAGGCTGTGCCACGGCCAGCGCTGCACGTGGTCAAGCCGCCGAGCGAAGTTGATCTGGCCGCCGCCGAGCAGGCGGCAGCCGCGTTCCTCGTCGCGCTCGGGGTCGACCTCGACGGCGAAAGCCTGGCCGCTACGCCGGCTCGGATGGCCCGCGCCTACGTCGAGATGTTCACCCCACGCTCGTTCGACCTGACCACGTTCGGCAACGACGCGGCATATGACGAGCTGATCATCGCCCGCTCCATCCCGGTGCAGTCGGTGTGTGAGCATCACCTGCTGCCGTTCCTCGGAGTCGCCCATGTCGGCTACCTGCCTGGGGAGCGGATTCTGGGCCTGTCCAAGCTGGCTCGGGTCGTCGAGCTGTTCGCGCGCCGCCCCCAGGTGCAAGAACGGCTCACCCAACAAGTCGCCGACTGGCTCCAAGACCACGTAGCGCCGCGCGGTGTGGGGGTCGTCGTAGAAGCCGAACATCTATGCATGACCATGCGTGGGGTCGCAGCGTCCGGGGCTACAACCGTCACCTCCGCACTGCACGGCCAGCTTCGCAGCGACGCCGCCACCCGAGCCGAATTCTTCACCCTCATCAGCGCCAACCAACAAGAGATGATGCATCATGGCTAACTCGCTCGAAGATCTCACGACCGCAGGGGTCTCAATCTGGCTGGACGACCTAAGCCGGCAACTACTTACCACCGGTGCGTTGCGCCGACTAGTCGAAGACCGCCACGTCGTCGGGATCACATCCAATCCGACAATCTTCGCGAACGCTATTGGCGGCAGCGACGACTACACCGACCAAATCCGAGAACTGGGACAGCGAGAAACCGCCCCCGCTGAAGTGTTGCGGCTGCTCACCGTAGCGGATGTACGCAGCGCCTGTGACGTGCTCCGGCCGGTCTACGACGCGACGGGCAGTGTTGACGGCAGGGTGTCCATCGAGGTCGATCCACGCCTTGCCCATGACACTGATCAGGCGATCGCCGAGGCACGGCTGCTGTGGCGCCTCGTCGACCGGCCGAACCTATTTGTCAAAATCCCGGGCACGCAGGCAGGCCTGCCCGCCATCGCACAGTGTCTGGCGGAAGGAATCAGCATCAACGTCACCTTGATCTTCTCCCTGCAGCGCTACGCCGCGGTGATCGAGGCGTTTCTTGACGGTATGGAACGCGCCCGGGCCGCCGGCCAGGAGCTGTCCACCCTCACATCTGTGGCGTCGTTCTTCGTCAGCAGAGTCGACACCGAGATCGACAAGCGCCTGGACCAGATCGGTACCCGGAAGGCAACAGCGCTGAAAGGAAAAGCGGCAATCGCGAACGCCAGGCTGGCGTACGAACACTATGAACGGGTATTCGCCGGTGACCGCTGGGCCGCCGTCCTGGCTGCCGGCGGGCACCCGCAGCGGCCATTGTGGGCCTCGACTGGTGTCAAGGATCCGTCTTATGACGACACCAGGTACGTCGTCGACCTGGTTGCCAACGGCGTGGTCAACACCATGCCGCAGGCCACCCTGGCGGCGGTAGCCGACCACGGCATCGTCCGCGGCGACACCATCCGCCCGTTCTACGCGGAGGCCCATCAAGTGCTCCAGGACATCGCTGCCGTCGGAGTCGACTACGACGATGTCGTTGACCTGCTTGAAGACGAAGGCATCACGAAATTTGAAGCATCGTGGGACCTGGTCACCGCCGAGCTCAGCGACCGCCTCCGCGCCACAGCTCCACCATCCCAGCGCAGCCAATCCGCTGCCCTCTGATTAAGGATCACCCATGACCACCGAACCCAGCTTTCTCATCGTCGGCGGCGGCCTGGCCGGCGCCATCACAGCAGAGACCCTGCGCGAGGAAGGGTTCGACGGCAGGATCACGCTGATCGGGGAGGAACCTCATCGTCCGTACGAACGTCCTCCCCTGTCCAAGGACTACCTGCAGGGCAAGGCGGACCGCGCCAGCATCTTCGCCCACCCGGAGGCCTGGTACGCCGACCACGCGGTCGAGCTGCGTCTCGGCACGGCCGTGACCTCCCTCGACCGGGCTGCGCGGACCATCAGGACCGCCACCGGTGAAGAACTGGACTACGACAAGTTGCTGCTGACGACCGGGTCGACACCGCGGCGCCTCAGCGCGCCAGGTGCCGATCTCGACGGCGTGCATTACCTGCGCAGCGTCGATGACAGTGAGCGCATCAAGGCCGGGTTCGGCCATGCCCACCGGGTCGCGATCATCGGCGCCGGCTGGATCGGGCTGGAGACGGCCGCCGCTGCCCGCAACGCGGGGCTTGAGGTGACTCTCCTCGAGCGCAGCGAGCTGCCGCTGTTGCACGTCCTCGGCCCCGAGGCCGCAGTCATCTTTGCCGACCTGCATCGTGATCACGGCGTCGACCTGCGCAGCCAAGTTGCGGTGGCCGAACTCACTGGCGAAAACGGGTCGGTAACTGCTGTCATTCTGAACGATGGCAGCCGGATCGAGGCCGACATGGTCCTCGTCGGAGTCGGAATCACCCCCAACACCCAGCTCGCCGCCGAAGCCGGCCTCAAGGTCGACAACGGGATACTCGTCGATGAGCACCTCCGCAGCTCCGATGTGAACATCTTCGCCGCCGGCGACGTCGCCAACGCCTACAATTCGCGCTTGGGCCGCCACATTCGTGTCGAGCACTGGGCCAACGCCCGACGCCAAGGCGCCACCGCCGGCAAAGCGATGCTCGGGCAAGATGCGGTCGATGCGCGACCGTCGTACTTCTTCACCGACCAGTACGACCTCAGCATGGAATACACCGGCGACATCGGCCCAGCCGGCTACGACCAGGTCATCTTCCGCCGCTACCCTGACCCCGTCCAGCTCATTGTCTTCTGGCTCTCCGAGCAACGCGTCCAGGCCGGCATGAACATCAACATCTGGGACGTTGCCGACGACATCGAACGACTCGTCCAGTCACCACATCTGGCCGACACCGACGATCTCGCCGACCCCGGTATCCCGCTGGATCGCTTTGCTCAAGCGGCCGCGACATGATTGGGCATCCCGAATTCGTAACCGAACCGTGGTCGGTTCGAGAGTCAGGCCTTGATTTGGACCTGCTGGCTCAGACGGAATCAGTGTTCGCACTGTCCAACGGGCACATTGGCTGGCGCGGGAACCTAGACGAGGGTGAGCCGTACGGCTTGCCAGGCTCCTATCTCAACGGGGTCTTCGAAATCCGGCCGCTGCCGTATGCGGAACGCGGCTACGGCAATCCCGAGTCCGGGCAGACGATCATCAATGTGACCAACGGCAAGGTCATACGGCTACTAGTCAACGATGAACCGTTCGATGTTCGCTACGGCGAACTGCGTTCCCATGAACGCTGCCTCGATTTCCGGGCTGGGGTATTGAGCCGTCAGGCCGAGTGGGTCTCGCCCGCCGGCAGTGCGGTCAAGGTCACCTCCACGCGAATGGTGTCCTTGATGCAGCGCTCGATCGCCGCAATCTGCTATGAGGTGGAGCCGGTCAACCAGACGACGCGGATCGTGGTGCAGTCCGAGCTGGTCGCCAACGAGCAGCTTCCCGTACCCGGCAGGGATCCGAGAGGGACTGCGGCATTGACGGAGCCGTTGGTCGAACAGGCCGATGCCTCTCGGGGCGCACGCGCTGGTCTGGTGCATTCCACCCGAGAAAGTGCCCTGATCGTGGCCGTGGTGATGGACCACGTCGTCGATGGGCCGCCTGGCACGCTGGTGCAGTCCGAAAGCTTTCCCCACCTGGGTCGGACGATGGTGTCCACCACGCTGGAACCCGGGCAGCGGCTGCGGCTCGTCAAGATCGTCGCCTACGGATGGTCCGGTTCGCGGTCGTTGCCGGCAGTTCGCGACCAGGCCGACGCGGCGCTGGCCGCTGCCATGCAGACCGGTTGGGAGGGGCTGCTGGCCGAGCAACGCAGCTACCTCGACACGTTCTGGGCATGCGCCGATGTCGAGCTCGACGGCGATAACGCAATTCAGCAGGCCGTGCGTTTTGGGTTGTTCCACATCCTGCAGGCCGGCGCCCGCGCAGAGGGCAGGGCGATCGCGGCCAAAGGGCTGACCGGGCCCGGGTATGACGGGCACGCGTTCTGGGACACCGAGACCTTCGTGCTGCCCGTCTTGACCTACACCGCACCGGATGCGGCCGCCCACGCCCTCCGCTGGCGGCATAGCACGCTGCCGCTGGCGATCGAGCGGGCCCGGCAGCTGCGGCTCAACGGCGCGGCATTCCCATGGCGCACCATCCAGGGGGAGGAATGCTCCGGTTACTGGCCAGCAGGATCAGCCGCCTTCCACGTCAACGCAGATATCGCAGGGGCGGCGGTCCGGTACATTCGGGCCACCGACGACACCGCCTTCGAGCAGACGATCGGCTTGGACCTGCTTGTGCACACGGCCCGGCTGTGGCGTTCCCTCGGCCACCAGGACAGCGAGGGCCGATTCCGAATCGACGGAGTCACCGGCCCAGACGAGTACAGCGCCGTTGCCGATAACAATGTCTATACAAATCTGATGGCACAAGAAAACCTGGTTGCGGCCGCCGACGCGGCAGAGCGGCACCGCGACCGTGCCAGCGAGCTCGGGGTCGACGACGAAGAGATGACCAGCTGGCGGCAGGCGGCGGCGACCATGGTCATTCCGTACGACCCGACGCTGGGAGTCCATCCCCAGGCCGACGGGTTCACCGGCCACCAGGTATGGGACTTCGCCAACACCACCGCCGAGCAGTACCCGCTGCTGCTGCACTTCCCCTACTTTGACCTTTACCGCAAACAGGTGGTCAAACAGGCGGATCTGGTGCTCGCCATGCAGCTGCGCTCCGACGCGTTCACCCAGGAGCAGAAGGCCCGCAACTTCGCCTACTACGAGCGGCTGACGGTCCGCGACTCGTCCCTTTCCGCGTGCGTGCAGGCGGTCATCGCGGCCGAGATCGGTCACCTCGACCTGGCCGAGGACTACCTCGCCGAGGCCGCCTTGATCGACTTCGACGACATCGACCACAACACCACTAACGGTCTCCACATGGCCTCGCTGGGCGGGATCTGGACCGCTCTGGTAGCTGGCTACGGTGGCATGCGGCACACCGACGCTGCACTCAGCTTTAGACCCCGGCTGCCGCCCGCCCTGACCCGGCTCGCGTTCGGGTTGCACTTGGCCGGCCGAACGCTGCGGGTTGAGGTCAGCGCCGCAGCAGCCACTTACTCCATCATTAACGGCAAACCCCTGCAGCTCCTCCACTACGGCCAGCCGGTCGATGTATTGGAGGATCAACCGGCAACCTGGCCCATCCCCGACGCGGCGCCATTAGGCCCCAGACCGACTCAACCACCCGGGCGAGCTCCGCGCCGCCGCGAGCTGACTACGTGATCATGGAGGTCGCCTCTGGTTTCATCTCATCGATTCAAGATGGCGGCGAGCACGGCGGCTTCACTGATGTCCACAGCTTTACTGCCGGTCAGCAAAGTCAGGCGACGGTCAGCGGCTAGGTGTCGCAAGTGTTGCAGGGCTTCCGCTCGCTCGGCTTGTTCGAGCTCGGCACCAAAGCGGCGCGTGAACTCCTCAAACTTTGCAGGGTCGTGGCTATACCACTTGCGCAGCTCCGTGGAGGGGGCCACATCCTTGCACCACTCGTCGAGTGCTGCCCTCGCCTTAGTCATTCCACGCGGCCAAATCCGGTCGACCAGGACCCGGAGACCGTCGTTGTCTCCGGGCTCGTCGTACACCCGGCGTACCTGCACCTTCGCTATCGCGGCCACGATCCCCACCTTCCCAGCCATTCACACCAAATACGAGCGCCCATATCGGAAGCGTAAACAGCGGTCCGAACCCCAACTGTCCATAGAACATGACAAATTGAATGGGTAGCGATCCTCTAAAATTTCGTCCGTGAGCGAAGATCCGTTGGATGCTCGCCATCTGGCGTTGGCGGTGGTGTCTCGCCGTCGTCTGCTCGCGGTGCTGCGTGCGGTGGCGACACCGATGGACGTGGCGGCGCTCGCCGAAGCGGTGGAACTGCATGTGACGACAGCCCGGTTCCATTTGGAGGTGCTGGAGCAGGCTGGTCTGGTGAGGCGCGCTGCCGAACGGGCCGGACGGCCGGGTCGGCCTCGGCTGATGTACGTCGCCGAGGCGCCGGAGGCCAACGAGGGGCATCGTCGGCTGGCCGCGGCGCTGGTCGGTGTCTTGGCCGCCGACCCCGACGACGGCGTGCGGTGGGCCGAACGGGCCGGCCTGCAGTGGGCGGAGCGGGAGGTGCCAGGGAATACCGAGCTTTCGTGGGACGAGGGCACCCGACGCGTCGGAGAGCTGTTCGACCAGCTCGGTTTCAAGCCTCGACTGGTGGACGACGGTCAGGGTCGGCATTTCGAACTCGAGGCCTGCCCATTCCGTGATCTTGCACGCAGCAATCCGCAGGTCGTGTGCACTGTACACGCGGGTTTGCTGCGGGGTGCGTTGCATCGGCTCCGTGTGCCCTCCGCAGAGGGTGCGCGACTCCGCCCGTTCGTGGCTCCCGAGTTATGCATCGCCGACATCCCGAACCTGGCAAGCGGGCCCGAGGAAGCCTCGTGATCGAGGCTGAGCACATTTCATGGCACGGCATAGACCTGGACGAGCAACTGCCGGCGACTTCCAGCTTCTGGCCGACGGTACTGTTCCGCGCCAGGCTCTATTAGCGGAACACGCTACGGGTTCACGCCAGTAGTTCTCCGCCCGTCCGGGCTATCGCCCACTACCGTCGTCGCTAGTAAAAAGGATCATCATCCTCTAAAGTGGCTGACAAGGGTATCCAGCCATGATCTGCCTCAGGAGGAGCGGATGACCTACGTGATTGCTGAGCCGTGCATCGACGTGGTCGACCGGGCCTGTGTTGAGGAGTGCCCGGTCGACTGCATCTATGAGGGTGATCGGGCGTTGTACATCCATCCTGATGAATGCGTCGACTGTGGCGCGTGTGAGCCGGTTTGCCCGGTCGAGGCGATCTTCTACGAGGACGACGTCCCTGGCCAGTGGTCTAGGTTCGTCGCCGACAACGCCACGTTTTTCACCGAGCCGTTGCCCGGTCGGTCGGCACCGCTGAACTCTCCGGGCGGCGCCGCCAAGTTGGGCCGGATCGGGGCCGACACACCACTCGTCGCCGAATACCGTACGACCTGAGCCGGAGGTGAAAGCTCTGCGTTTCGTAGCTCTCCGCGATGGTGCGACCCGCCAGTCGCTAGTTCCTGGTCGACGAATCCATCTGGCCTACGTGACAAGAGAGCCGGTTTCGCTGCTCGCCGTCCTCGCTCCCGCCGCTTTCGTCCGCGTCCTTGAGCGCTGCCCCGACGCGACCCTCCTAAGCGGTGGGGATGGGGTGTGATATCGCCATCAGTGCCGGACCTCTCGAACCCCTCATGTTTCTTGACTGGGCGCCGCCAGGAATACCTGCCCTTCCTCATCGTTGGGACACTTTGCGTTATCTCCGGCGGCCTGGTTGCCGCCGCGACCGCCCCCGCTCCCACCGAGCACGGGACTTGGTCTGCCGCCTATCTGGTCCTGGTTTGCGGTGTCGCTCAGGCCGGCTTGGGACTCGGCCAAGCCCTATCTACCAGCCGTACGCCGACCATCGTCATCGCGGTCCAGGCGATCGGGTGGAACCTCGGAAATGCAGCGGTGATTGCAGGGACCCTAACCGCGTACACCGCATTGGTCGATGTCGGCGGTGCACTGCTCTTCGTGATCTTGATCCTGCTGGCTCGCGGGCTTACCGCTACGGGGGGCCGGCCGGCGGACCGCATGCGCCGCTGGTTCCGGTACGGCTACGGGCTGCTGATCTTGATTCTTCTCGTCAGCATCCCGGTCGGAGTGATCCTCGCCCACCTACGGACCTGATCAGGAGGAGGTGAACATGGCTGCTGTCCTCGAGCGCAGTACGGAGACGCTACCGGTCACATCTCGGGTGCCCTCCAAAGGGGCCGTTGCCTGGAGTTGGCTGACAACCACCGATCACAAGGTGATCGGAAATCTCTACTTCATCACTACGATGGGGTTCTTCCTCTTCGGTGGCATTCTCGCGCTGGCCATTCGGGCCGAGCTCGCGTTTCCTGGCTTGCAGTACCTGTCGTACGAGACCTACAACCAGTTCTTCACCATGCACGGCACGATCATGCTGCTGCTGTTCGCGACACCACTCTTCGCCGGGTTCGCCAACGCGATCATGCCGTTGCAGATCGGAGCGCCCGATGTGGCGTTCCCGCGACTCAACATGCTCGCCTATTGGTTCTACCTGTTCGGCGGCCTGATCACGGTGTCCGGATTCTTGACACCTGGTGGTGCGGCCAGCTTCGGCTGGTTCGCGTACGCGCCGCTGAACAGCGCCGTCAACTCGCCTGGCGTGGGCGGCGATCTGTGGATCATGGGCCTTTACATGGCCGGCCTGGGCACCATCCTTGGTGCGGTGAACTTCGTCACCACAATCATCACGATGCGCGCACCGGGCATGACCATGTTCCGGATGCCGATCTTCACATGGAACGTCCTGGTCACTTCGTTCATGGTGTTGGTCGCCTTCCCGACCCTTGCTGCTGCGCTCTTGATTCTGGAGGCCGACCGAGCTCTCGGATCACACATCTTCGACGCCGCGAACGGCGGCCCTCTCCTGTGGCAACACCTGTTCTGGTTCTTCGGACACCCAGAGGTCTACATCATCGCCTTACCGTTCTTTGGCATCGTCACCGAGATCCTGCCGGTGTTCAGCAAGAAGCCGACGTTCGGCTATCTCGGTATGGTCGCAGCGACGCTTGCCATCGCTTCCTTGTCCATTGCCGTCTGGGCGCACCACATGTTCGCCACCGGCGCGGTGAGCCTGCCGTTCTTCTCCTTCGTCAGCTTCCTAATCGCGATCCCGACTGGGATCAAGTTCTTCAACTGGATCGGCACCATGTGGGGCGGCAGCATCTCGATGCGAACCCCCATGCTGTGGTCGGTCGGCTTCCTAACCACATTCTTGTTTGGCGGGATGACCGGTGTCATCCTCGCCAGCCCACCACTGGACTTCCAGGTCACCGACACCTACTTTGTGGTCGCGCACTTCCACTACGTAGTCTTCGGCACTGTCGTGTTCGCTATGTTTGCCGGCTATTACTTCTGGTGGCCTAAGCTGACCGGCCGGATGCTGGACGAAACGCTCGGCAAGATCCACTTCTGGATGCTGTTCATCGGTTTCCACATGACGTTCTTGGTCCAGCACTGGCTCGGCGTCGAAGGCATGCCCCGCCGCATCGCCGACTACCTACCCAGCGACGGCTTCACAGGACTCAACCAGATCTCCTCGGCCGGTGCGTTCCTCCTCGGCGCATCCATGCTCCCGTTCGTGTGGAACGTCTGGAAAACTGGAAAGACACCGCCCGTCAACACCGATGACCCTTGGGGTTGGGGCCGGTCGCTGGAATGGGCGACATCCTCCCCGCCGCCCCGGCACAACTTCACCGCGTTGCCACGAATCAGATCTGAATCGCCGGCGTTCGACCTGCACCACCCCGAGGCCGCGCTGGCTGAGTACGCGGCGAACGACGCAGAGAAAGATGGGCTCCTCGACGCCGGCGACAACGGCGGCCGGGTCGAGGGACTCAACGAGCGAATCAATCACAAACTCGGCAACGAAGACGATCCCTCGACCTGATGGCGTCCCAAGCTCAACCGCATTGCCGATTCTCGGCAAGGAAGGCCCGATGAGTGTGACCGACATTGCTAATTGTTGGCAACGCATCGTCGGGACAGCATAGGGATGTGAACAAGACGCTGACAGCCGCAGGATCAGCCAAACCGGCAGGAGAAACGCAGATGACTCGACGCATCGACGTTTTGACGGTCGCCGAATGCCGGGAACTGCTCCAGGAGCATCACTTCGGTCGGCTGGCTTTCGTCGACGCCGTGGGTG
Organism: Propionibacteriaceae bacterium; assembly: GCA_045806785.1. Taxonomy (GTDB): domain Bacteria; phylum Actinomycetota; class Actinomycetes; order Propionibacteriales; family Propionibacteriaceae; genus Microlunatus. The sequence continues at coordinate 41,429 of JBJMIR010000065.1, forward strand.
TGTTGCCTGTGATCATCCCGGTCAACTACTTGCTTGACGAGGACAGTGTGGTGTTTCGAACCGACACTGGCAGCAAGCTTGCTGCGGCAGTCCGCGGCGCCCCGGTCGCCTTCGAAGTCGACGGCGTCGACCAAGACCGCCAGATCGGCTGGAACGTTGTGGTGCGTGGCCGCGCCGAGGAGGTGACCGATCCCATCAAGCTCGCCGAGCTTCGGCGGACGCCCTTGGTGGCATGGCACCCCAGCGCGAACCCGCGCTACGTACGCGTTAGACCGAGCCAGGTGATCGGCAGACGCATCGCGATTGGCGACCTGCCGCCTAACTGGTGGGGATAGCCTTTCCGCTCAGCACAGAGATGCAACGAGAGACCGGCCGCTGTGGTCAGGACCCCGCCGGACAGAACCTCAGCACATGCTGTGGGAGGGCCACATCAGGTCTGGGGATCTTGTCGACCGACCCATCGTCAAGCATGGAGTGGGCGCCGGCGGCCGTTTCCTCACCCGGTTGGAACAGCGCGATATAGGTGCCCCGACAGGCGCCCTTGCCGTCAGCCAGCAGCTGGGCAGCGCCCAGAGCGGCGGTGATGTGATTGTCGTGCCCGCACGCGTGCATCACCCCCGCCGCACCGGTGCTGTCCACGGCAGTGACCGTAGAAACGCACGGAAGACCAGTCTGCTCGGTCACCGGGAGCGATCGATATCCCGCGCCTAGCCGACGTGTGCCCCTATCTGCTCCGCGGCGGCGACCGCTGTGCCTTGCCCCATGCCGGCCATTTCAGGCTCCCTGCGCGACGGTGAGTGTTCCATGGCGTTCAACGCCAACGCCGAGTGTGCGTACGCGCCGCCGGCCCGCATCTCGGCCGCCACCCAGATCGCTTCCATGACCTCCTCGGGGCTAGCGCCCGTGCGCATCGCCAGCTTGGTGTGGCCGTCGATGCAGAAGGGGCACTGGGTGGTGTCCGCGACCGCGACAGCGATCAGCTGCTTAGTTTTCTCCGACAGCGCTCCGTCGGCGAAAACGGCTTTGCTGAACGCCTCGAACGCCTCGTGGGTTTCAGGTGCCAGCCTCTTGCGCCGTTGGGCCTGCTCCGGCGTGATCCGCTGGTACATCGCATCTCTCGTCACTGTAGGGCTCCGATCTGTTAGAAGTGGACGCCGATGCGGCGCCAGCGTCGGCCGCTGGGAACGGGCTCATGAGAAAGACAACTGTCCACGACCGCGGCAACCGACGTCCATCCATGGTGGGCTCACCGATGCGCGCGATACATGGGCACGGCGCACAGACACAGGCGGGTCAAAACTGCCGACGTCCGGCAAGGTCGCACGGATAGCGCACAGGGAGAGCTCCGCTGGTAGTACCGATATTGGCCGGATCGGAGGTGTGCAAGTAGCAGGGCGGGTTGTCCGCGTTAACCGTTGCGAGGCCGTGGGCAAGCAAGGCAGCGCCGACGTCATCCGAGCCTTCGTACGGGCCGCCGCGGTTTGAAAGGGCAGCAGGAACCGCCCCCGGATGTTGGGATCGGGAAACTCAAGCCGGAACGCGGGATGGTCGTGGTGGCTGGCCGTGAGCAGTACGCCGACTGCTGGAGCATCCGCGTGGTCAGGAAACGAATTGTCAACGCAGTCATATGGAGCCAAAGCATCGATTCTCCTATCTTCGTATGTAGCGATCACCCAAGCAGCTGGCAAGTTGGCGCTGCGGCGCAGGCTCTTGGACAAGGCGAAGTACAGCTGGAACCCGACCTTCATGCGCAGCTGGCAGGGCGCAGGCTCCGGCTCTCGGCGGCGCGATAGGGCTTCCAACCGACGTCAGGAACAACCATGGGAGAAAGATCTTGACGACAGCCAGATGCCGGTGCCTAACCGGGTCGTGCTCGATGATGGGCCCTTCGTCCATCCGTTGCTGGAGCCGCTTGATGAAGGCCGGCCGGCCGGTGTCGTGCTGGCGTCCGCCGCCGATGCACGGCTGCTGGAGTGGCGGCTCGGGAAGCTGGAGCTGTTAAGCCAGCTGGAGCAGGAGGAACTCGAGGCGCCGCACGAGCGCGCCGGCCAGATTGGAGGTGGACCACCGGGCCAGTTCCATACTCCGATGCTGGAGCACCGTCAGGCCCGCCAGCGAGAGCGGGCACAGCGATTCCTGCCCGGCGTGGCGGAGGTTGCTGGACGCATGGCCGGCGATCGACGCTGGGAGCGGATCCTGGTCAGCGGCGGGGAGCGATGGACCGAGCCCGTAGCCGCGAAACTGCCCGAGCCGCTTCACGAGAAAGTGATCCGAGATACCCGGGTACTCACAGGCCTGGATGAGGGACGGCTGGTGGCCGCGGTGACCGAGCGGCTCCATGAGGACCACACCTCCCGCGAGCAGCGGCTGCTCGAGCAGATTCGAGATGCCGGCCAGTCCGGCGCGCTCGGACCGTCGGAGGTGGTGGCGGCACTGAACCTCGGCCGGGTCGACCATTTGGTCTACGACCCAGAGGTCCGCTACGCCGGCTCCATAGGCGCCAACGGAGGGTTGTATGCGAACGCCGAGATCGGCCCGAGCGGTGAACCGGCCATACCCGAGCCGCGGCTGACCGAGCGGCTTGTCGAGCGGGCGCTCGCCACCGGAGCGCGGGTCAGCCCTGTCGAAGGTGCCGCTCGCGGCGTACTGAGTGAAGCTGCGGGCATCGGCGCGCTGCTGCGCTGGTGAGGACTAGCAGCGAGTGATCACCAGTTGGAGGGAGGATCGCTTGCCGGAAAGGATTGCCGACCCCACTCGTCGACTATCTCGTCGGTGCTGCGACCGGAACGTTTTGCCTCGCCGGTGCGAGGCTTGGCAATTCGCTCGTCGGGGGACGCAGCTCGCGACCAAGATCGCGCCCGTTTCCCACCAGCGGTATTCCCGCTAACCATCTCCATAGCCTCTCTCATGCCATCCACAGCCCTGTGACCGCGGGCGCCCTCAGAGGGACGGGTCTAAACTGCCGACGTCCGGCGAACTCACCCGCCATCAGAGCGGTCGGGATCGCAGCGGACGGAGGTGAGATCGGGCGTGGCGGACAGTACAAGACGACGAGGCGGGCAGCCGTCGTCGGCAACGGCGTCGGATGACGACGCCTGGTTGGTTGAGGTCGCCGAACGCGCCAGCCGTACGACACGGCAGACCCCGACCACCGGTTCACCCTGCAGGCGGCGGTTCTCAGCGCCAAGGCCCTGAACTGGCCCGACCAGCAACCGCTGGAGGGTCGTAGAAACGCAGGTCGTACGGCCACGGCCGCGTACCAGGTCGTCGGAATAGCTCGGCGACGCTGTCGCGGGGGCTCGCCGTCGCCGGTGATGATCGTGTTCTGGACTGGGCGATCGGTGTTCAGAGTGATCACCTGTTCACGCCTGGGGGATGTGATCCGCAGCTTCACAAAAGTGGCGCCGCCATCGCGGCGAGACTCCAGGAAATCGATCTGGGGTGGATTGACCCCCAGCGGCTTGGCAGGGCCCCGCCATGGGAGTGGCCCGTACGGCAAGGGAAAAGGTGCTTCCGCCGATAACCCTGCCCACCGGCCAGCCACTCCTGGTCGAACGACATCGCCAGCAGCTCCCCAACCCAATCCGGCCCAGCCCAGCACCGCCGTGACCACGGCACCACGCTGATCCGGGCAACATCCACATCAAGTCATAAAGAGGAATGATGAACAAGCTCTATTACGACGCTCCGACCCAACTAACTGGTCGAGATAGCCCGCCGACAGACCTCGGCGAGTCGCCGACAGACATCGCACTTGATCGGGCCAGCCAGCAGATACCGACGCCTACATCGACCCCGCCGTCTGAATCCACCCAAGTACGGGAGAGAGCTCGGTCGGCTGGAGTGGTCGTTACTCGCCTCCTAGCTGTGCTTGTTGTGGTCATGTTCGTCACCTCAATCCTCGGCTTCACACTCCTTGAGCGCCACGGAGGTAGCTCAGCGACGGCAATCGGGAGCCTGGCCATCGGCGGCTCCGCGGCCGTGCTAGGCCTAATTTTCGGTTTCCTCGAGGCCCACGAAGCGAGCTAGGGAGCATCCGGCGCGACCCGCCCGGAACCAAGAGCCGGTCCCGGGCTCCGCAGGTTGACACGATCGGCCGGCCGTCGGATCCGGGTTCAAGCCTCCGAGCTCGCGTCCGTCCACATCTCTACATTGCCGACCCACGGCAACTAAGTCGGCAAGATATGACCGGCGCTGCCCATGGTTCGCAACGCCTTGATCCGACAGCATGAGACGTGCGAACGGTGAAGCCGCCCCCGTCGAGTCCAGGCCGCAAGAAGGACGCCATCGCGCCAGGCTGACCCTTGGCCCGCATCGGCACCGCGAACCCTGCGACATGCGGCTTCAAATCCTGTGTGCGCGCGGCCGACTCGTTCGAACGAGAGCTACAGCCGAACGTCCCAGCCTGCCGATAACCGCTCTGCGCCCCCATCCCCCTTTCGGCAAAGAAGGAACCAACAATGAGTCAACAGATACAGGCCGCCCCGAGGCCCGCTCAACCAACTCTGGTGCGCAAAGCTCACCTGCCGCGCCTCCGCGCAGAACTTGAGCAGCAACAACGCTTTCGGCTGGACCAGATTGACGAGCTGGCGTCCGAAGCGGCACTAGCCCCAGATGAGGCCAGACGGCAGGTCATTCGGGCGCTGATTATGGCGGCCGAGTGGGCGTTGGGCGACATCAACTGGGCCCTACAACGGCTCAACCGCGGCACGTACGGAACCTGCGAACGCTGCACTGCGCCGGTCCCAATCGAGCGACTGGACATTCTGCCGATGGCCAGACTGTGCATGCCGTGCCAACGCCGCAGCGAGGCCACCAAGCGGGTGGCCGCGCCAGCGCTGACATCGGCTGACATTTAGAGCGGGCTCCACTGAGGACGGAACCCGCGCTGTGGTGCGGCATACACCGTCTGCTCGCCAACTCCGCTTACAACCGTGGGACGGCACCTGCTTCGTTGTCGGCCAAAACTGTGGGCCAACCAGCCCGCACAGTGAGAGACATAGGCGACCTTGTGCAGGCTCCGGACGCCACATTCGCCTGGATCCCTACGCGGTGGTTCTGCCCTGCTGCGCATGCCGATTCCCTCGAGGAGATCACCATCGCTCACCGCGGTGCGAGCACCTCCAAATTAGGCGAAGGTACGCTGCCTGCTTATCAGTACGCGGTGAAGAACCACGCCGAGATACTGGATGCAGATGTGCACTGGACGAAGGACGGTCCCGACCGTGACAGCGTCGGGATGACGTCGGCAGGTTCACGATTAGCGCGACGCCTCGACTGGCTAGGCATAGCAGAACTCGCGCTTCGACTGGTCCACTCGGGTCTGTCGATCAAGACCGCTCCCGGAGGGCGGTCAATGGAGTGGCGGCGCCAGTCCCGGATCTCTGACCGTCGGTCGAGTCTCACGGACTTTCGATCGTCAGCTTGAAGTTGTTCCCGTCGATGTTGACCTGACCTGACGCACACCGGTAATCGTCGGTCCCTCCGATGATCGCGACTGTATTGACCAAACTGGAAAGTTTGAGGAGCCCTCGGGTCTGGAGTTGACCGCCGTTCGGAAAGGGCGTGCCTGGGATTCCCGGCAAGATGTATCCGGCTTCACAGAGCCAGGAGTCCGGCCTGCGGACCCGGACATAGAAACCTGAGTGTTGACCTCTGAGGCTGGGATCACCGTTGATTTCAGTGATGTCCTCGCTGGAGGCGATCATGTTGCCTAGTTGGTTGTTCTGTGAGGTGACCGCCTTCTCCTCAACTGTTTTGACTTTCAGACTAATGATCGTCGTCGGCATATCTGTTTCCCTGGCTCAAGATCGTCCACGGAGTACCAGATGACGAACGGAGAGCCGTGCTCGCGATGGGCAAACGAAAGTTCGAACGTATGGCTGCCTCGTGTAGCGAGTCAACGGCAGCGCGCCGTAGCGCGGTAGTGTTTCTCTGCCCTCGAACAAACCATCGTCACGACGCCGCCCGCCTGTATCCGCTGCGGCATGCTGTGCGGGACCGAAATCTTGCATGTCTTATTAGAACATCTTTACGATTCGTAGCGCAACGCGAACGGGAGGCTGAGACGGCAGGATCTGTTCAGTCCCCTCCGATAGCGCCGTATCCCAGCTCGCCATCACCGAGTGAAGCAGCCGGACGGGCAGACTTGAGTCATGATCACCGGTGGCTCCGCCCGGAAGCTCGAGCCGGATGAGGTACGGTCCGGGCCCGACCTGGAGCGGGTTGCGGATGAGTCCGGCGGGCGTTGGGTGGTCCGGTCGTTCGCGGTCGCCCGCCAGATTCTGCGAGCTCCCGACGCTACTCGTCAAGCCGGCTTTGGTGCCGGAGGGATCAACCGGTCCAAAATGCGCCCGCCAATCCTTTACCAGGAGGGCAGCCAGCATCGGGCTCAGCGCCGCGCCTCAGCACGCTTCTTCGCTCCCGCCGTGATTGAGGGCTATCAGCCGATGATCGCTGGCCTGTGTGACGCGATGCTAAGCCAGTTACGCGCCGATAAGGCGGTCGACCTGAGCCGGCTATCGATGCAGTTGGCAGTGCAGGTGACCGGCCGAGTCGTCGGTCTGACCGACTCGTCAGTCCGCGGCATGAGTGCCCGCCTGGGCGTCTTCTTCGCGGGTGACCCGCTACGGGGCGACCACCGCCCCGCCCGGCTGCTGCGCCTGGTACGGACGAGGATCGCGCTGCTGGCGTTCTATTACCTTGACGTGAAGCCGGCCATCCGGGCGCGCCGCCGGCGTCCGTCCGCTGACGTGATCAGTCAGCTGCTGCAGCAGGGCTTCGATGACCTCGAGATCCTCACCGAAGCCATCACGTACGCGGCCGCCGGTATGGCTACGACGCGCGAGTTCATCACCGTCGCAGCCTGGCACCTGCTGGATGAACCGGACCTCCGCACGCGCTACCTGATGGCCGAGCGGGTTGAACGGGAGGCCATCTTGCACGAGATCCTCAGGCTGGAACCCGTGGTTGGTGAGCTCCGACGAACGGCATGTGAGCCAATCACCGTGCAGACGGAGTCGGGACCGGTGACCATCGCCCCAGCCGAGAGGATCGAGCTGCAGCTTCGGCGGACCAACGCCGACCCTGACGTGGTGGGAGAGAATCCAGAGGTGCTCTGTCCAAGCCGCGAGCTGCCGCCTGGGGTGCCGCCAGTGCTACTGAGCTTTGGCGACGGCCACCACCGGTGCCCTGGCGGGCCACTCGCCATCTTGGAGACTGACATCTTCCTGCACCGGCTCTTGACCCATGATGTCGTGGCGGCCGGCCCGCCCCGGGTGCGCTGGAACCCGGTCTCGCAAGGCTATGACCTGGATCGCTTCATGATCAGGCTCCGCGGCGAGCCACACGTGTGCCTGGGCGATTGAACTCGATACCAGGGGATCTAGTCTAAGAATCACGGGCCTTGCACGCATCTGTGCCGGTCCAGTCGGCTTCGAGACCTCATGCCGAGGCCTCCCGATCGCCATTGCCGCCGGGACGTGCGCCCAACCCCGCCTAGGAGACCCAACGCCACTTTCGAAGCAACTCATCTATGTGTCCCGAACAGCTTGTGTATATTTCGGGATTCTCAGGAGGCCCCCACACCGGATGACGATCTAGACAAACCCACTCTCCATTGACAAGCCAGAGATAAATGATCAAGATCAGCAGAGTGGCCACCAGAATGGCCCAAATCATCAACAGGACCTGCCCGATACGCCGCTTCTTCTGGCGGTAAGGCTGCGGAGAATTGACGATAGAGCGGCCGGGTGCGGATGGCCCAGACATGGCTGGCGGCGTAGTCACGGTGCTTCCATTCGTATTGAGGCCGCTACTCCTCAAGAAATGGACCGCAGCCTGACACAAGATCTAATCAGACTCATGCGCAGCATGAGAGAACATCTGAAACCTTGCTGACGATCCTCCCTGGACCGGTGAGCGGCCCTCGCCGCCTACGCAGGCTCCTGCCTGCTCCTTCGTGCGCGGTGCCTCGGCGCGCAGGTGTTGTCCGGATCGGTGTGGTGTTGTCCGTTGTTTGTGGCGTACGCAAATGGGGCCGGCACTGTCAGCGGTTCACCATATATTGAATGCGTGTTCGAAAACGATCTGGTGGAGATGGATGCGGCCGCTACCCTGGCCGCCGCCGAGGCCAACGAACACACCCTGATCACCGCCGAAATCCGCCGCCTACAAATCGCTGCGCACTGGGCCGACCTGCATCCCGGCGACACC
>JBJMIR010000066.1:0-45012 GCA_045806785.1 Propionibacteriaceae bacterium
GGTGTCGCCGGGATGCAGGTCGGCCCAGTGCGCAGCGATTTGTAGGCGGCGGATTTCGGCGGTGATCAGGGTGTGTTCGTTGGCCTCGGCGGCGGCCAGGGTAGCGGCCGCATCCATCTCCACCAGATCGTTTTCGAACACCCATTCAATATATGGTGAACCGCTGACAGTGCCGGCCCCATTTGCGTACGCCACAAACAACGGACAACACCACACCGATCCGGACAACACCTGCGCCGATCTGCCCCCGTGAAGGGACAGGCGCACCACTGCGGAGCGAAACAGTCAACGCGTTCATGGAATGATGTACGGCGCGCTGTTGCCAACGGCGCGAAACGGGCCTGCGAAGATCATGTCGGCATGCGATTAGGTGGTTTCAGATGCGGCCAGACCACTTGAGTTACACGCGGCTGCTGAAGGCGGCTGTCTTCGGAGCCGTGATCGGACTTCTCTTCGATCTCGCCGTCACGCTTGCCACGAGTCCGACGAAAGCCTTCTCGCTGGCGCAGGTCCCATCCTCAGTCGCATTTCTTCTCGTTGGCTTTGCCGGCGGCTGGCTCTTCGAACTCTTCAAAGCCCAAACCGAGGTTACCGACCAATCGCTGCAGTCGCTTGCCGATATACAGCAGAGCGTCGAACGGTTAACGCGCAAGATCACGTACCAAGATCGCGCACTCACCATGCTCATCGATGCCCCGCGGCACAATGAAGCGCTCAGTGAGTTGATCAAGGCGTCAATCAACGACAACTTCCGAAGCATTCCAGATGTTGGGGTTGCGGCATACTTCCGAGTGCTCAGTATGGCGATCAACCATGCCGAAAGGTACGAGGGCATCCAGCGAAATCCATTCCGTTGGTATCGCGACACTCAGGCTGGCCACTACCTGGACGCACTTCGCGAGAAGGTTATGACTGCAAAGACTCGCCTGGTGCTGGTCGACGATGAGGATGTCAGCGCCATGACTCAGGACCTGTCTGATCCAGCCGTCATGGACTATTACTGGCAACACACTGGAGACGTCGAGACCTATTGGATGACGGTTAGCGAGTTCCGGACCACCTTCCCGGGCCGCGATGTGCCGCGGGACCTCGCCTTGTACGACCGGCAGCTGTTAATCGCCTATGACGAGTCGAAGCTGATCTTGAAGTTCGACGTCGTCAGGCGCGAAGCGGACGTATCCGAGCTATTCGATGGCGTGAGGGAGATGATCTCGCGTCACCTGCCAGCCCTGAAGCGCGTGGAACCGTCCGAGTCGCTGCCCAGCGGTATGAGCCGTTCGGCCCGGCCGGCCACGGATACCGACGGACGGACTATCTGAGAGGTATCAACCATGCGGCTCACTCCGCGCAACACGCAGTTTTACGACATGTTCGCAGCTGCGGCGAGCAACACACTCGATGCGGCGCTGGTGCTCAAACAACTGATCAACGCACCGCCCGATCAGCGGCCGGCATTGGCCCGACAGCTGCGGGATTTGGAGCATGTCGGGGACCAGGCAACCCATGACATCATGCGGGCGTTGAACACCAGCTTCATTACCCCGTTCGATCGGGAAGACATCGCGGTGCTTGCTGGAGGGCTCGATGATGTCGTAGACGAGATTGAAGCCGCCGGCGATCTGACAGTGCTGTACAAGATCGGTGCTTTACCGCAAGCCGTCCATGAACAAGTCGAGCTCTTGGAAGAGGCTGCGCGTGTCACGACAGAAGGCATGGCGCGGCTGCGTACGCTGCAAAAGCTCGAGGACTACTGGATCAGGATCAACGAGATTGAGAACCTAGCCGATGCGCTCTATCGTGCGTTGCTTGCCGAGGTCTTCGACAGCGGCTCGGACATCCTCACCATGATCAAGATCAAGGAAGTTGTTGATCAACTCGAGAAGGCCGCCGATGCCTTCGAGCGGGTCGCGAACGTCGTACAGTCGATCGCCGCCAAAGAATCCTGACGTGCTGACCATCCTGCTCATTGCGACCATCCTTTTGGCGCTGCTATTCGACTACACCAATGGCTTTCACGACGCAGCTAATGCCATTGCCAGTGCGATCTCTACCCGGGCTCTGACACCACGTACTGCTCTGATCATTGCAGCGGTTGCGAACCTCGGCGGCGCGCTGCTGTCAACAGGAGTGGCTGTCACCGTGGCCAAGTCGATCATTGATCCGCCTCCCGGGGCAGAGGGAATGGCGGTCGTGCTGGCTGCTCTGACAGGGGCGATCGCCTGGAACTTCATTACCTGGTACTTCGGGCTGCCCTCATCATCTTCCCAGGCTTTGATCGGCGGTCTGGTCGGCGCCGGACTTGCATCCGGGAGCACGGTTCATTGGACCACCGGCGTGATCGAAAAGGTGATCATCCCGATGATCTTGTCGCCGACCGTGGGGCTGATCGGCGGTTACCTGCTGATGATCATCGCCTTGTGGGTGCTGCGCAATGCCAATCCCCACCGAGTCGAGCGCGGGTTCCGTATCGGACAGATCTTTTCCGCGGCCAGCTTGGCGTTAGGCCACGGTCTGCAAGATGCCCAGAAGAGCATGGGAATCATCGTGCTTGCGCTTGTCACGGTGGGTTATCAGCAGAGCTATGTGGTGCCGATTTGGGTCGTCCTGCTGTGCGCTATGGCACTGGCGGCTGGCACTTACTCGGGCGGCTGGCGAATCATGCGTACGTTGGGCCGGCGCATCTTCCCGTTGCGTCCAGTGCACGGTTTCGTCGCCGAGATCACCGCCTCAACGGTGTTGTACCTGACAGCGTTCGTGATCGCCGCCCCGATCTCCACGACACAGGTGATGACCGCATCTGTGATGGGAGTAGGCAGTACGCGGCGGCTTTCCGCAGTCCGCTGGGGTGTAGCTCGCGAGATTGGCGTGGCCTGGGTGTTGACTCTTCCGGCGGCCGCCACCATCGCTGCTCTGGCCTATCCGCTGTCGATGCTGTTAGCGCCTGGCTGAAGGTGATTTGCCCAAACTCAGCTTGGTCCCAACCTGGCTGAGGATTCTCACAAACGACCCATAGATAATCGCACAACTGGACACGCTGCCACAGGGAGCGTTCTACTGGTAGCTCGTGCGCGGAAGAGGGGGACCGTTGCCGGAGCCCGATGCCTTGAGCATCGATTCCCCGAGCGCAAAAGACGTCGAAACGGCCAACGCACACTCCGGCGGCGTTGACGCGCAGAGCAAGATCACCACAGCGCGCCACAGGATCCGGACGCGGACGCTTGCGCTGTATCGACGCTCGCCTGGTGTTATTGCCTCCGGGGCCATAGCCGTCGTCGTCGCGGTCGCCTACCTGCTGGCTCCCCCAATGGGCCGGGATTACTCTGCTCAATTAGCTCATGCGGAGCTGGCCCGTCAGCATTGGCCTGAGTTGCTGGACCTCCGCTGGTACGGCGGATTTAATCCGCTGGGTTACAGCGTTTGGTCGCCTCCTCTGATGGCGCTGTTAGGTGTACCGCTCACCACGGCGCTCGCCTACATCGCCAGCGTCGTACTCTTCGCGGCGCTGCTGAAGCGCACCCAAGTGCCGCGACCGGTGGCCGGGGCGGTCACCGCGGCGGTCTGCCTTGCAGGCAACCTCGTGGTAACACGAACCACATTCGCGTTAGGTCTCGCTGTGGGACTTGGTGCGCTGCTGGCTCTGGTTTCGGGTCGTCTGAAGGTGGCCGCCGTCCTATCTGTCCTGGCCGCGCTTGCCAGTCCGGTAGCCGGTCTGTTTTTCGGCGTTGCGGGTGGCGCTCTGTTCCTCGCCGGCCGGCGAGGAGAGGGCGTGACGCTAGCGGTGAGTGGTTTAGTACCGACCGTCGCCGTCGGCCTGGCGTTTGGTAACGGCGGACGTCAATCGTTCGCCGAAGAGCACGCCCTGTTCGGCGTTCTGGTCTGCCTACTCGTGGCCGCGCTGTGTTGGCGGCGCCCGGTTCTCCGGTGGGGCGCGCTGTTAACGGCCGCACTGGTCGCTGCGGCGTATCTGCTACCTACGCCTGTGGGTACCAATGCGACACGTTTACCTGAGTTGTTCGCCGCGCCGATCATGGTGGCGGTCGCCACCGTCCCACTTGTCGCCGTTATTGCGGCCACCGCACCCGCGGTTTTGCTGGTGCCGCCGGTGTCGATTACAGAGGTGCAAGAACGGGGCGATCCCGCGTTGAGCGCGGCATACTACGCCCCGCTACTGGACCAGCTGGCAGCTCGAGGGACTCTCGGACCGATCGAGGTCGTTCCAACTCAGCGGCGCGGCGAAGCTGCACTTGTGGCGCCAAGGGTTGCTATCGCACGTGGGTGGTCGCGGCAGGCTGACATCGGGCGCAACCCGATCTTTTACGACGGAACGCTCAACGCCGCTACGTACCAAGAATGGCTGGACGACAATGCCATTTCCTACGTCACCCTGTCGACGGGCCCGTACGACTGGGCGGCGCCTGATGAAGCGAACCTGGTGGCGAGTGGGTTGCCCAATCTGCGCCCGGTCTGGTCGGACCAAATCTGGACACTCTATGCAGTGACGAGTCCCCGGCCGGTTGTTTCGCCGCCTGGGCAAGTTGTCGCACGCGATCCGGTCTCTGTGACGTTGTCTTTGCCAGAGCCAGGTGACTATGTGGTACGCGTGCGTTGGTCTCGGTACGTGTCGGCCTCCACTGGCTGTGTGAAACCTGCTGAGGACGGTTGGACGACAGTCATGATCGAACAGCCGGGCACTGCCAAGATCGAGGGCACTTTGGCGCCGCGTCGTTGCTGAGCTGTCGAGTCGACCAACGACGCAACTTGTTGTGGAACCGCTAAATAGTGAGCGAATGCTGCGGTCCCCATGGGCTATGATTTGTCCCAGAAAATTACAATCCTGCAGATGCCAGGAATGAAGTTCAGATCAATTCCGAACCAGGAGTAGCGGGGTAGTGGCGGCTCGTAAGACTACAGTTAGCATGAAAGATGTAGCCGCGCTGGCTGGGGTTTCACTCGGCACGGTTTCAAATGTTCTGAATTCTCCGGAAATTGTTGCTGAGCCAACGCGGCGCCGGGTCGAACTTGCCATTGCCAAGCTCGGTTGGATTCCCAATGAACCAGCGCGCCAGCTGCGCGCGGGCCGTAGTCGTTCCATTGGCATGATTGTCATGGATATCGCCAATCCTTTTTACACCGATCTCGTTATCGGCGCGGAGAATTGCGTACATGAGCGCGGCTACTCCGTCCAAGTTGGAAACAGCTCGCAAGAAGCCGATCGTGAAAGCGCCCAGTTGCTTGTGCTGATGCAACAAAGAGTACGAGGAGTCTTGCTTGCGCCAATTTGGGGAATCGATGAGCGGGTCCGGCAACTGAAGCTTCGCGGAATCCCAGTCGTGCTCTTGGATCGTGCCGGAAACCAATCCGACTTTTGTTCGGTATCCACTGACGATGTGGAAGGCGGCCGCCTAGCCGTACAACACCTGCTCGACCAAGGGCACACGAACATAGCCGTCATCGGTGGTCCGGGAAATCTTCAGCAAGTCCGCGATCGACGGTTAGGTGCCGAACTGGCGAGCTCACGGCACGACGGATCGGCGCAGCTGCTGACCATGTCTACGCCTCATCTGGATGTGGAATCCGGTGTTCGTACCGCAGAAGAGATAGCGCTGCTGCCAAGCAATGAGCGACCGACGGCCGTTTTTGCCGCCAATGACCTTCTCGCCATTGGTTTGTTACAAGGTTTTGTCACCGCTGGCATGCGAGTGCCTGATGATATGGCGATTGTTGGTTACGACGATATTGCATTCGCAGCAGCCGCTGCGGTACCGCTTTCCTCAGTTCGCCAGCCCCGACTAGCTATTGGGTATCGAGCAGCTGAGCTGCTGTTTGATGAAATCGCGGCCATCGACCGCGACGAATCTCATGATCACGAGCAGATCCGTTTTACTCCGGAGTTGGTGGTACGCCGCTCCAGTGCCAAAAGTCGCAATCTTACTGAAGTTCTCAACGCCTAAGACCTCGCGTTCGGCCGAAATCGCGATCGATGTTCGCGGAATTGTGCTGTTGACGACCTGTCCCACTCCCCATCACGCTTGACATGTGGCTGGGCAACCGCTCAGTGCCCGACGTCGCGTTGTGACGCTCGTCGCGATGTGCGTCGCCCAGGGCATGATCCTGCTTGACAACACGATCGTGAACGTTGCCCTGCCGTCGATACAACGCGAGCTCGACGCGGAGCCGGGCAACTTGATCTGGGTCGTCAACGCGTACGTCCTCGCCCTCGCCTCGCTCATTATGGTCGGTGGGACCTTGGGAGACCGGTACGGCCGCAAACGCGTGTTCCTCGTCGGGCTGGCGATCTTCACCGTGATGTCTGCCGCCTGCGCGCTCTCCCCGGATGACCCGGTGCTCATCGCCGCTCGAGCCGCGCAGGGCGTCGGTGCGGCTCTCGTGGCACCCCTCAGCCTGTCGATCCTGGCTGACGCCTACCCACCGGAGCGTCGCACTGCTGCCATTGGCATCTGGGCTGCTGCGGCCGGATTGGGGTTCGGTGCCGGGCCGGTTGTCGGCGGCATCCTGGTCGAGTTGTTCTCCTGGTCGGCCGTGTTCTGGGTGAACGTACCTGTCGGGATCATCGGGCTTGTCCTCGTGATCACCGGCGTCCGCGAGTCGCGCAACCCGCATGCCCGCAGACTGGATCTGCCGGGCGCCGTGCTCATCGCCGCCGGTCTGTGCGTCCTCACCTTCGCGATCGTCGAGTCCGAACACATCGGCTGGACGTCACCGACCATGATCGCCCTGCTCACGGCCGCAGGCGTGCTGCTCATCTCCTTCCTGGTAGTGGAATCCAGGGTCAACGAGCCGATGGTGCCGCTCGGGCTGTTCCGGGATTCCCGGTTCACGGCGTCCTGCGGGGTCTACGCGATCATGTATTTGGCGTTGGCCTCGACCTTCTTCTACGTCACGCTGTTCTTCCAAAACGTCGAGGGGTGGTCCGCGCTCGAGGTCGGCCTGTCCTGGTTGATCATGAATACGCCGTTCCTCATCGCCTCAACGCTTGCCGGCCGGCTCGCGAAGTCCATTGGTACGGCCACCTGCTGGGTCGGCGTCCTGCTCGGCGGGTTCGGCGTCCTCGCCTTGGCTTTCCTGACACCTGGTGCCGGTTTGCTCGCGGCGTCTCCCGGCTATGTGCTGATCGGAGCAGGCTACGGGATGGCCGTGCCGACGATCTCATCCGTTGCGGTGTCGGCGCTGCCGCCGGAACGTAGCGGACTGGCTTCCGGCGTGCTCAACTCAGCTCGTCAGGTCGGTACGGCGGTGGGACTGGCCGTACTTGGCGCCCTCGGGCTGGCCGTCAGCCGCAGCTCCTGGTCGGATCAGTCCGCCCAACTTCCGACGGCAGCTCAAGCAAGTGCCCCGGATATCGTCCAGGACGTGAGCGGCGGACAGAGCAGCGTCGTGGCGCAAACGCTCGGTCCTGCTGCCAAACCGCTCGTGGACAGCGCCTTCGTCGACGGCCTGCATGTGGCGCTACTGATAGGCGGTGGGCTGATGTTGCTCGCGGCCGCATGGGCCTTTATTGCTGTCCGCCGGCCTGCAGTGACTGCGCCGGCGGGCGGCAACGCCCGGCCGGTGCCGGGGTTACCGACTACGGCCTCGTAAGCCGCGGAAAGCGGTCGGTGATCAAGCCGTTAGCCCTTGACTGAGCCGGCGGCCATGCCTTCAACGATCTTGCGGTTGAAGAAGATGAACATGATCAGCGGCGGAATCGTCACAAGCAGGATACTGGCGAACAGTAGGTTGTACTGGGTCGTGAACTGGCTCTGAAGGTTGAACAGCTGCAACTGGACGGTCGGCGTGCCTGGGAGGAAATAGAGCGCACTCTGGAAGGTGTTGTAGATAGCCACCGTCTGCAAGATGATCACCGTCATGATCACCGAACGCAGCACGGGGAAGACGACCCGGAAAAAGACCTGAATAGAGCCTGCCCCGTCCACCACGGCCGCCTCGTCGAGCTCCCGCGGCACAGTTGCAATGAAGGCTCGAAAGAGCAGGATGCAGAAGGGCAGGCCGTAGGCGATCTCGATCAAGATCAGGCCAGGCATAGTCTTGAACAGACCCAGCCCCTGTAGCACCCAGATGGTCGGTACGACCGCGGGCGGCACGATCAGACCGGCCAACACCAAGAGGTTAATCAACGGGTTAAGCCGGCTGCGACGACGCTGCCAGACGTAGGCGACCATCGCGCCAAAGAGCACCAGGGCGGCGACGCTGACAGCGGTAAGGAGAAAGCTGTTGATAAAGGCGATGACCAGTACGTAGTCGCGGTTCGTGAGGGCGTTACTCAAATTGTCAAGCAACACGAAGGGTTTTGGCCAGGAGAATTCCAGCAGATTCGATTGTGGCAGGTCCTTGGACGCGATGACGAAGACGAAGGCGAACGGCACCACGAAGAAGATCGCCGTGCCAACGATGGACGCCAGTCCGATGACCAGTCCGCGAGTGTTCTTCATCTACGTCACCTCGCCTCGGTTGAGCCATACCGTCAGGGGCACCACAATGATGGTCACCACCAGGAAGAGCACCACGCTGCCGGCCGTGGACAGTCCATAGAATCCGGCCTGGTACTGCTTGTAGATCACGGACGCGATCACATCGGAGGCGAAGCCGGGCCCGCCCTTGGTCATCGCCCAGATCAAATCGAATGACCGAAGCCCTCCGATGAGCGACAGCGTGATCACCGTCGCGGTGGCGGGCCTGGCGAGCGGTAGCATGATTTGCCGGAAGACCCCCCAGCGGGAGGCCCCATCCACCTGAGCCGCCTCGTAGTACTCCTGCGGGATCGAGACGAGTCCAGCGATATAGATGACGGTAGCGAGACCCACGCCCTTCCAGACGTCCACCAGGGCGATCGAGAAGATGGCCAAGCTCGGGTTGGTCAGCCAGCCGGGGCCGTCAATGCCCACAACCCCTAGCGCTTTGTTGATCAGGCCGATCTCCGGGTTCATGAGGACGGTGAACGTTAGCCCGACGCCGATCGTGCTGACCAACACGGGAAAGAAGATCACAGACCGCAGGTACCCGCGCGCGATGATCTTCGATGTCAGTAGTAGCGCCAACGCCATGCCCAGAACGACCTTCAGGCCTGAGGTGATCACGCCGTAGATCAAGGTGTTGCGCAAGCCGATGACCAGCGCCTGCTCATTGAAGAACTCCTGATAGTTCTTCAACCCGATCCACGTCGACGTGAACAGGTCCCACCGGGTGAAGGAGAAGTAGAACGAGGCGAGGGTGGGCACAAGGAAGAAGATGGTGTAGATGATTGCGGCGGGAAGATAGAACCAGTACGGGTAAGGCCCGGGCCGCTTCTTCCCCTGCTGCGCGGTGGCACGCATGGCAGGTGCCAGGCGGGTCGTATCGGTCGCGCTCAAAGTATTCGCCATCGCGAAGTCCTTTCGTACGGTCCTGCCGCCGGTCCCGACGGAGATCGGCGGCAGGATGTTACGAATGACCACAGCCAGTGGCTGTTGGGTCACTCCCAACCGGGCAGACCCAACTGCTGCGCCTGCTTCTTGACGTCCTGGTCGTAAAGAGCGGCGCCCTTGTCCCCGGACACCTGACCGGTGCCGACCTGGATGCAGATCTGCTCTAGAGCCGGGCCCTTGATCGGTGACTTGAACTCAAGTGCGGGACTCGCCTTGCCGGAGTCGATGGCAGTCTTAGTGTCCTTGGCGACCTGGGTGACGTCCGACGGTAAGGGGCACGCCGTGGTCAGGTAAGGACCCGTCGGACTCGCACCCTTCGTTTGCGCCTCACAGCCCGGCTGACTGGCTACAAAGGCGACGAGCTTCTTGGCTGCATCGAGCTTGTCGCCCTCCGCAGTCTTGGGGATATACATCCCATTGCCCGGCCAAATTGTCATGCCGTTCTTCGCTGCATCGTTGCCGGGCAACGGGAAGAAGCCGACATCCTTTGATTTCCCAGGAGCGACGTTTTCGATGTTCGCTGAGACGCCGCCGAGCTGAGGATAGTGTGCCGCGGTGCCGGTGGCGATTGCCTTTATCCCGTCGTTGAGCTTGGCTGAGGCGAAGTCCTTGTTGAAGTAGCCGGCCTCGTGGACCTCTTGGATGTGCTGGAATCCAGCCAGAGCGGCGGGAGTCGTGGCGTATTTGACTTGCCCAGCCGTGTACTGCGCAGCAAAGTCGGGGACCTGAGCTTCGACGTTGTGATAATCGCCGAGAACGAAGAGCTGAGACGTCCACGTCTCTCCATAGGTCTGCTCGACTGGGGCGATGCCGCCGGCCTTCTTGACGGCTTCGTTGTTCTTCATGAACTCATCCCAAGTCTTCGGGATCTCTAGGCCCAGCTTCTTGTACACCGGGATGTTGTAGAGCACGGCGCCCCCTTGGGCGCTGCCCCACGGCCCGCCGTAAAGCTTGCCGTCAACCGTCGTGGAGTCCTTGAAGGTCTTGTCCAATTGGGCCGCCCAGGGCTGGTCGTCCATCGGAGTCAGATTCTGCGCTGGCTTGAGCGCTGAGAGCAGCGAGCCGTTGTTGTAGGTGAATACCTCCGCCATCTCCCCGGTGGACAGCCGGGTCTTGACAAGGTTGTCGCCGTCGGAGCCACCCGGCCGTGGTTCCGTCTTGACCGTGATACCCGGATTCGCGGCTTGAAAGGCGGTGACTACCTCCTTCACCATCCTCGTAGTGTTGTCGTCGCTGCCGACCAGCCAGGTGATCGTGGTGCCGCCGGCGCTGCCTTGGCCACCGCTACTGCTGCCGAGGCTTCCGGCGCTACAGCCGGCAGCGAACAGCGTGGTCGCCGCCACGAAAGCCATAAGCGCTACGCCGCGCCGGCCCGTTTTGCTGAATCTCATCGGACCTCCAGATTTAGAAGACACTGAGAAGCGGAGAGTTGGCCTAGCCGTCTCGCCCGCCTGAAGCGTTTCAATCACGAACGCTAACGTACTGGTCTTACCCCGATCAACCGTACTGATGCAGTTGTAGCGTTTTGTTAGCGGATAGTGGCCCTATGTTGACCGGCCGGTAGCTCGATCTCGGTGCCATCTTCATGAATGACGATGATCGGGACTGGACTATCGATCTCGGCTTCAGAGCCGGCGACCCGGACTTCGACGTACCCGTGCGGCGTTGGGACGGCGCCAGCTGTCTCCCGCAGCCGCCCGAGCCGGGGTGCTACTCGTACACGGCGGTATCCGGGTTCGGCTGGTGTGATGCCGAGGATGTACCAGATTAGATCGCGGGTGGGCGTACTGCTCCAGCCATGCACCGGCGTACCCCAACCCCAGCACTCACCGAAGGTGTCATAGCCGTCGACCAAAAACTGCTCCCAGCGGCGGACCAGGTCGATCAACAGCTCGGCTCGCCCGGCGTGCGCCACGGCATCGTGTACGGCGTAACTGAAGAAGGGCTCTGCGATGACCATTTCCCGCTCGGTGTCCCAGTCGATAGGCGGTAGGCCGCGCATTTGCTGCGCGAATCGCTCATGGTCGTAGCCACCGGTCTCGCTGCCGACCCAGGACCGCACAACCAGCCGCTCGGAGTCCGTCATGAGATCAACAAGCGAGTCCCATCGCCGCCGCGGAGCCAAGCCGGAGATGATTGCGCTGGCCTGCGCAACCTGTGAGGCCGCCGGCTGGCGTTCTCCCTCGAGAATGTGGTCAACGTACAAGCCGCGAGTCGGATCCCAGAAGTCTTCGAAACCGCCAGCTGCCGACTCGTACAACTCGCGCGCCCACTGTGCGGAACCGGCGTTACCGAATGCCTTGCTCAGCTCCGCGAATTCGACAAGGCCTCGCGCCCAAAGCGCTGTCAAGATGGAGCTGCGTCCGGAGATGAAGATGCTGGCCCAGTCCACGAGGTTCCACTCGGGTACGTCGGCGATGGTGCCGCGTTCATCGAGATAGCCGGCATACCAGCGCAAGACCCGTTCGGCCGTTGCGAGGTGGCGTCGTATGGCCTCCAGGTCCCCGTCATGCCAGTACTGGATGTGCAAGCCGTGGATCCAGCTGAGTGACCAGTCCGGAATGGTCAGTCCGCCGCTCGCCTCAATATCGCTTGCGACAACCATTGGAAGAATGCCATCGGGACGAGGGGAATCACTCAAATCCAGGTAGTTCCGTGCGAGGCCCCAGTCTTCGTTGGTTGCTAGGTCGACCATCTGATGGACGACAGCGTCACCGACCCAGGCGCGCTGCTCTCGAGTGGGGCAGTCGGTATAGGAGTCAAGCGAGTTCAGTTGAACGGTACGGATGCCGGCTCTGTAGAGAGCATCCAGGCCTGGATCGTCGCTTCGGAAGTAAGCGCGCCCGGTGCGTGGATAGAGGTATTCGCGCACCTCAAGCCGCTTGAGCGTCACCGATACCGGCTGACCTGCATGGACAACGAGGTGGAGGTAACGCAGGCCGTTCAACTCCAAGCCACTGAAGCGGTCATCCTTCTCAGCTGCCACATAGCGAGCGCCAGTCTCAGGATCTTCGCCCTTCCAAGCCAGCTCCGGCCGAAACACCTTCTCGCGGTAATGCATCTCCACGACCGTGCCTGCCGGTGCTTCGAGGTCCAGCTCGACGAAACCCGCCACGATCCGTCCAAAATCAACGGAGAAGTGGTAGACCTGCTCGGCAGTGAGATTAAATGTGACGGGCAATTCGGAGGCCTGGGTACTGATGACATCCTCCAGGAGCACCTGCGTCACCCGCGGCACTGGATGATCACTTGTCCAGTCCGGAGCGCTCCGGACAGATGAGTCGAGCACGCGAGCTGGTGCGACACGATCACCGACTAGCGGTGATATTCCCCGAGGCAGCAGCCGTCCGAAGGGGTAGGTCGGCGGTCGCGTTTCCCCGAAGCTAGCCGGGTGAATGGCCGGCAGCGACGGCGGCCGTGGCCAGTCTGAGTCATCAAAGTCGCCCTCTCGCCACTGGGCCGGGAAATGACGAGCGTCCATGATCTCGACCGGCACGCCTTCGCCGCCGGCGGATCCGACCATCAGCGACCACGCCGCCGAGCGCTGCACCCGCCAGTTATCGTCGGAGATCAGCGTTTCATCACCGATCTGTGCCTCGAAGACCAGTGCGGCATCAGTGTTGGAGCCCGCTGGCGCCGGCTGCCAGAACGACATTGGCCTTCCGTAGTAAGTGACCAGGATGGCGATGACGTTGCGACCGGCAGAAAGGTATGGCGCCAGGTCATAGCTGTCGTAACGCTGCCGGTACGGCTGCGAGCGAACCGGCCCGCGGCCCACTTCCTGCCCGTTCACCCACAGCACATATCGAGAGTCGGCAGTCATCCGTGCCGGCGCTTGAGCGGGAACCGTCTCAAGATCGAATGTCCGCCGGAACATCGATCGGGAAAACTGGTGATCGGCTCCGCCACCGGTAAGAAAGTCTGCCGGTGTTCCGGTTGCGTTTCTGGGCTGGTGCCCAATCCAGTGACCGAACCAACGCAAGGAGGCTGTGCTTCGCCCTGCCGGCGCAGGCGTTTTCATGCGACTCCTATCTTGAAATGTTTCAGACCATGAGGTGGATGAGCAGCGGCTATGCGTTCACATCGCTCAGGTGATCACCCCGGACTGGGCGAAATTCGGTGCTCACCGCTGCCCAACTCCTGCGCTTCCGTACCCGGTAGCTGTACGACTGCCGCAACACCCTCCGGAATGCCGACATCTAGCTCGATCGGCCGGCCGTCCTCTTGAGACCAGGCGACTGAGATCCTGCCGTGCCTGCTCTCAAGAGACGACCGCGCCCAGTGGATGCCACCGCCCGGCTGGGGCGCAATCAACACCTTGGAATACCCGGCCTCCAGAGGTGCAACGCCGCCGATCATGCGGTGCATCCAGTCAGCCACAGCGCCCAGCGCGTAGTGGTTGAAGCTGGTCATCTGGCCGGGATTGATCGTTCCGTCGGGAAGCATGGAGTCCCAGCGCTCCCAAATCGTTGTGGCGCCCATCGTCACCGGGTACAGCCACGACGGCACCTCGCGTTGCAGCAGCAGTAGGTAGGCCTCCTCGAAATGACCCGTGGCGCTCAGCGCGTCCATGATGTACGGAGTGCCGGCAAAGCCCGTCTGGATGCGGTATCCGCTCTCGGCCACCAGTTCTGCCAGCCGCTTCCCCGCCAGCTCTTCGATCTGCTCGTCGAGGAGTCCGAAGGCTATGGCCAAGGTGTACGCCGTCTGAGCGTCGCTATGAATGGTGCCGTCGTCGTTGACGTAGTGATCATTAAAGGCGGCGCGGGTGCGCTCGGCGAGCGCCGCGAAGTCCGCTACTTCCCTAGTTCGTCCGAGAAGTTCGGCAGTGTCAGTGAGTATTCGCGCATCCCGATAAAGGCATGCTGTCGCAACAACACCTTTGTCGGCCTTCGCCTGAGCCGGCTCGTCAGGCGGCGCTGTGGGGTCCAGCCAGTCACCGAATTGGAAGCCGGTGTCCCACAACCCGGTGGGCGACAGCAGTGACTCCACCCGGCGAACATGCGCAACCATCGAGTCGAACTGATCGCTAAGCACCTGTAGATTCCCGTACGCCTGCCAGAGCGCCCACGGCACCCACACCGCTGCATCGCTCCAGATGGCCGTGCTCTCTGGCTCCGGACGGTGCGCCGGGCGTTCGATGTACTTCATGACGTCGGGTACGACAAAGGGCACCATTCCGTCTGCTGCCCGCTGCTCGGCAGCGAGATCGACGAGCCAATCGCGGAGGAAGTCTTCCACGTCGAAGAGGTAAGCCGCCGTGGGGGCGAAGACCGCGATGTCACCTGTCCAGCCGAGCCGCTCATCCCGTTGCGGGCAGTCGGTCGGTACATCGAGGAAATTGCCGCGCGTACCCCAGACGACGTTGCGATGAAGCTGATTGAGCAGTTCGTCGGAGCACTCGAATTCGCCGATGCGCTGTAACTCGGAGGACACCACGACCGCAGTGATGGCATCGCGTGTGAGCTGACCGGGCCATCCGTCTACTTCGAGGTAGCGAAAGCCGTGGAAGGTAAACGTCGGTTCGAACACATCGTTGCCACCGCTAAGAATGAAGCGATCGGTGGCCTCCGCGCTCCGCAACGGGCGGGTACCAAGTTCATCGCGTTCCAGGACTTCGGCGTGGCGGATAGTGATCATGGCACCGGTCGGTCCGGCTACGTCCAGCCGCAACCAACCCACCAGATTCTGCCCGAAATCGACCAATGTCTTGCCCGCTGGCGAAGTCCAAATCTTGATCGGTTGCAGCTCCTCTTGGCGGCGGGCCGGTGGACCAATGTACGGGGTGAGGGTGCCGAAGCCGATCTTGCCAGCATGCACCCCAGTCCAACCGTCGTCGGAGAAGTGTGGCTGCAGCCAGGCGTCCGAGTAGCGGCGGGCATCGATCGTCTCTCCGTCGTACAGGTCATTGGACACAACCGCGGAAGGGCCGGCCGTCCAACTTTCATCGGTGATGATCATCTGACGATGCCCATCGGCGAATTCGATCTCCAGCTGTGCAAGCGCGGCTAGCTCCTCGCCGTAAAGGGCGCGGCCGCCACCCCAGCCCAGCCGTCCGCGGAACCAACCATTGCCCAGCGCAATACCGAGCACTGATCTTGGCTCAATGAGCGATGTCACGTCGTAGCTGCGGTATCGCAGTCGCCACTCGTAACTGCTCCAGCCCGGGCTGAGAACATCCTCCGAGACCGGTTGGCCGTTGAGATAGGCCGCCTCGAAGATCCCGTGCGCTGTTGCGTGCAAGGTTGCGTGCGCCACTGACCCATGACCTTCTTCCAGCACGAACTCCGTACGGAACAACGGTGCTCCGTCGAAGTCCTCGTTAGCGGCGATGGGCAGTGCGGACCATGTGAGCGACATCAGTTCCCTTCGGCTGTGAGGTGTTTGAATGTGATCGCAGCCTCCTGAGCCGTTGACTCGGCTCTCTACGCGCGATGTCAACGATTCCCAATGTTGGTCAAGACCAAACCGACCGTCTCCGTCCGCTGCTGCGACGAACCGCCGGCCGGGACGATGCCATGTCGGCAGGCTATACCGGAACCGCGTGAGGGACTGAAGCGATTCAATCCAAGGTGAGTTCGAGCCAGAGATGCTCTTGCTAGGTCCAAACCTGTAATGACAGGATGCGAGAAGCAGCGGGGGTCATGACTGGCGCCGTTGGACGCCACACAGCTTCGAGCGTCTTCGGGCGAACAAGGAGGAGCAGTGCAATCGAGATTCAAGATCACCGGAGTTGTCGTCCTCGCTCTGGCTATGACATTGGCCATGGGAGCTTGCACCAAGAAGAACCAGACGGCGGCGCCGGCTGGGAGTGCTTCTGGGGCTGGCGGGACCGTCAAGGTGGCCTTCGTTCCCAAGCTGCAGGGCATCCCTTATTTCGAGGCCATGAACGCCGGTGGCAAAGAAGCCGCTAGCAAGCTCGGCAACGTCGAGTGGCTATACCAAGGGCCTACCAGCGCGGATGCCGCCGCGCAGGCAGACGTGGTCAACAGCTACATCCAGCAGAAGGTGAGTGCGCTGTTCATCGCGCCCAACGACCCGGACTCCATGGCGCCATTGATCAAGCAAGGAATCGATGCGGGCATCAAGGTCGGCACCTCTGACACCGACGCGCCGAACTCCGATCGAGAGCTCATGGTGCTGATGGCCTCCGCTGAAGGCATCGGCCAGGCCGACACAGATGCCTTGATGAAGGCCATGGGTGGCAAGGGAAAGTTCGCCATCGTGTCCTGCGGCGAGACCGCGGCACAGCTGAACCAGTGGATTGCGGAGATCAAAAAGTACTCGGCCCAGAAGTATCCAGACGCCCAGTTGGTCGATACCGTGTACGCCGGTGAGGACGTCGCGAAGGCGACGCAAATGGCCACCGACCTGATGAACGCTCACCCTGACATCAAGGGATTTGTTGGGGTCTGCTCGACGGCCGGCCCTGGTGTGGCTCAGGCAGTGGACAACGCCGGAAAGGTTGGCAAGGTCTTTACCGTCGGCATGGGTACGCCGAACGACATGAAGAAATACCTCAATGACGGATCGGCGTCGGCCGGTGTGTTGTGGGACGCCAAGGCTTTGGGCTGCCTGACCGCGTGGGCTGGTCAGCAGCTGGCGCAGGGTCAGCAGTTCCAGCCCACTCAGAAGGTGGACGCTTGCGGGCTTGACAGTGTCACCTACGACCCCTCGACAAAGATCCTGCTGATGGGCAAGCCGCTGACCTTCACGAAGGACAACGTCTCGAACTACAACTTCTAGGTCACGCGGACCCGTGGCAACCCAACGAGCGGCCCGATGTCCTCTCGGAGGATCTGATGACCACAGCATCGACCGGTGACGGAGCCGGTGGTGCGCCGGCGCCACCAGCCCAGGATCAGCCGTCGACTGAGGAGGCCCAGACCACGGCCACTCGGGAGGACCGTACAACTCGACTGCAGATGACCGACATCTCGAAGCGCTTCGGGGCGGTACGGGCAATCCGGCACGCCGATATGACGGTCGACGTGGGCCGGGTGCTGGCTGTGGTAGGTGAGAACGGTGCCGGCAAGTCCACGTTGATCAAGATCTTGTCCGGTGCCGTTATCGCCGATACCGGGACCATTAGCTACGAAGGCCGGCAGGTGTCGATCCGGTCGACGTCGGACGCGATGGCCCTGGGCATAGCGACGGTCTACCAGGAGCCGCAGTTGTTCCGCGAACTCACGGTCACCGAGAACATCTTCATGGGCCGGGAGATCCGCAGGGGCGGCCGGATCGACTGGGCTGCCCAAACTCAGAAGGTTGTGGACCTCCTCGCGCTTCTGGAATTGCCACCGCGGTATGCCACTGCGGTTGTCGGGGACCTGTCGATCGCCGAGCAGCAGCAAGTGTCGATCGCCAAGGCCCTGGCCGGTGATGCCAACATCCTCATCCTCGACGAGCCGTCCGCCATCCTCACCGACGCAGAGATCGAGGTTCTGTTCCGTGTGGTTCGACGGTTGACTGACTCGGGCGTGTCGGTGATCTATATCTCTCACCGCCTCGACGAGCTGTTTCGCATCGCCCACGACGTCCTTGTTATGCGCGACGGGCGGACCATTGGCACGTACCCAATCGGCGAGCTGACGGTGCGCAAGGTCGTCGAACTCATGGTTGGCGGCATCCTCACCGAGACCAAGCATGAGCGAGAGCTCGATTCCGAGGCTAAGCCGCGCCTGGAATTGGCCAACCTTGGCCGGCGGGGGGAATACCACGATGTCAATGTGGCAGTTCGGCCAGGCGAGATCGTCGGCCTCTTCGGACTTGTGGGTTCCGGTGTTTCCGAGATTGCTGATTCCATCTATGGCATTGATCACGCCGACTCCGGCCGGATTCTGCTCGACGGGCGGCCGGTCAGCCCCCGGTCCCCGTTGCATGCCCAACGCCTCGGGATCGGCTTGTTGCCGGCTGACCGCAAACAGCAGGGCATGTTCTCCTTCCAGTCGATCATGTTCAACATCTCGG
Organism: Propionibacteriaceae bacterium; assembly: GCA_045806785.1. Lineage (GTDB taxonomy): Bacteria > Actinomycetota > Actinomycetes > Propionibacteriales > Propionibacteriaceae > Microlunatus. Next base: position 18,393 of record JBJMIR010000066.1, read on the forward strand.
CCGGGCATCTGACGCTGTTGAGCAAGCTTCGGCTATGGGTTGATCGGGTCCGGGAACGCAAGATCGCCCAGGACATGATCTCCAGACTTGCGGTCAAGACGCCCAGCGAGAACCAGCCGATCGGCGCAATGTCGGGTGGGAACGCGCAAAAGGTCGTGCTGGCTCGGCAGCTGGTCGAACGGCCCCAAGTGCTGGTGCTGGCGGAGCCGACTCAGGGAGTGGACGTCGGCGCCAAGGAGGAGATCCACCGCATCATCAACGAACTAGCTGACGCCGGCACTGCAGTCCTGGTGGTCACCTCGGACCTTCCGGAAGCGATTCGTATCTCCGACCGGCTGCAGGTGGTTCGTAACGGCACGACAACAGTCGAGTTCGGTCCCAACGCCACGCAAGTCGACGTGCTTGCCGCCGCAGCTGGCGACGTCGATGGTCAGCAAGGCAGGGCAAACGGCAGTGCAGAGGGAGCCGCATGAGCATCGACGTTGCCGAGCGCGACCAGGCATCACCCTCGGGACCAGAGCCGACGACCAAGGGTAGGCACCGGGTCCTCTCGCCACCGGTGACCGGTCAAGAACTCGTATTGATCGGGGTCATCGCCGTGCTGTGGGCGATTCTTGCGTTCACGACCCCAGCGTTCTTCACACCCAGCTCGATCCAGCCGCTGGTTGCTTCTGTTGCTCCCATTGCGCTGATCGGCATTGGGATGACGGTGGTGATCATTACCGGTGGGATCGACGTCTCAGTTGGGGCGGCGATCGCCGTGTGCTCGGTGATCACGGCGAAGCTGGTCTTGGTACAAGCCGGTCAGAGCCTGCCGGTCGCATTGATCATCTCGGTGATCGTAGGTGGGCTACTGGGGCTCCTCAATGGCGTGCTCATCGCATACGGCCGGGTGCACGCGATCATCATCACGTTCGGCACTGCGAATATCTTCTTGTGGATCGCGCTCAAGATCTTCAACTCCACTACTGTCAACAACATCCCGGACACGCTGGCGCCGCTCGGCAATGGCGCCGCGGGTCGCACGTTCGGCGTACCTAATTCCTTTGTCATAACGGTGGTGCTGGCAGCGATCGCCTGGTATTACCTACGACACACAGCAGGCGGTCGGCACTTCTTCGCCATTGGTGGCGACCAGCTCGCTGCCCAGCTGGCCGGTGTGGAGGTTCGGCAACGAATACTGGCTGCCTACCTGTTGACGGGATTGCTCGTGGGCCTGGCCTCGACGTTCGTTGTGGCTCAGGGTTCCAACCTCGGACAGAACGTTGGCAACGGAAAAGAGCTGGCCGTCATTGCCGCAGTCGTCATCGGGGGAACGTCGATCACCGGTGGGCGCGGCTCGGTATTAGGTACCGTGCTAGGTGCATTGCTTGTGCAGACGGTGGCATCCGGTGTCACTCAGCTCGGCTGGCGCTCAGAGCTTTCCGATCTTTTCGTCGGCATCGCGATCATCATCGCGGTCGGCGCCGATCTCCTTCGTGAGCGGACGAGGAGGAAGCGATGACCGTTCCAACGCTCTCCGAGCCCGAAGCTCCCGCTCCCGACGAGCAGGCCGGTAAGCGTGGCCGGGAACGAGCCGAACCACTACCTGCTCGCATAGTCCGCGCTCTGCTGACCCAACGCATCGTGCTATTGGCGGTGCTCATTGTCTTAGTGGTCATTTACTTCATGGTGTTGGGTGCCAACGGGTATCTGACGGCCGCCTACGACTTCGACTACATGTCCGCCGCGTTGATCAACGCCGTGCCGCTGGCCATGCTGGGCTTTGCCGAGTTGATCGTCATCCTCTCCGGACGCGGTGGGATCGATCTGTCGGTGGGTGCCATCGTGTCCCTGGCTGGCATGATCTTCGGCTTCGCCTACGGGCAGTGGGGTTGGCCTCTATGGGTTGCGATTCTGATCACTGCGATCGTCGGCGGGCTGCTCGGCCTCGTCAACGGGATCTTGGTTGCCTACATCGGATTCCCGGCTCTGATTGCCACCCTCGCCACCTACTACGCGTACAAGTCACTTGCCGTGGTGATCAACAACCAGCGTCCGATCAGTACGCGTCCGATCCAAGACCTCTATGACTCCACGGCCCGCTCGGTTCAGCTGCCACTGATCGGGGCGTGGGTTCCGGACGTTCCGAAGGGCATATTCCTCTTCCTGCTGCCCACCATGATCGTGGTCTGGCTGCTTCTTGCGCGTACCACTTATGGTCGGCGGGTCTACGCCATCGGCACGAACGACGTCGCAGCACGATGGTCGGCGATCGGGGTACGAGCCACTCGAGCCGGCGCATATATGATCAGCGGCTTGATCTCAGGCCTGGTAGCCGTCGTTACGGTCGGCCAGTTCGCCTCGGCCCGTCCAGACGCCGGTGTATCGGGCAACGGGATGGCGCTGCCTGCCATCACCATTGCGGTTCTCGGTGGGGTTGCGATCACTGGAGGCATCGGTCGAGTGTCAGGCATCGTCCTCGCCACGGTGCTCATCGTGTGGATGAATGCGGGCATTCGGCTGGCCTTCGAAGGCAATGCCGGCCCCCAGAACCAGCTGCTTGCACTTGGCCTACTGCTGGTCTTCGCGGCTCTGCTCAACGGCTTCGCCCTGCGGCGTTATGGCGGCGCTGGCTAACAAGGAAGGTCGACACAGCGTGTCTTCACTCATCGGCTGCCACGCGCTGGTGTTCACCGGCGAGTTCGACTCTCGTGGGATCGAGAGCTCGGTTCAGCGTGCACATCAGGCGGGTTTCGACTTGATCGAATTTCCGCTCATGGAGCCTGCCACCTTCGATAGTGCGACTGCCCGCCGAGTCGTTGACGGCGAGGGCCTGCATGCTACTGCCAGCCTGGGTCTTCCGCTCGATGCGGATATCAGCAGTGACGATCCCTCGATTGTCAGGGCTGGCCGGCAACTGCTGGACATTGCTTTGGACAAGACCGCCGAGATGGGTGGATTGCATCTATGCGGCGTGCTCTATGGGTCCATGCGGAAGCACATGGCGCCCGCATCGGCCAGCGGTCGAGCGAACAGTGTCGCAGCTATCCAACGGCTTGCGGATCGAGCGTCATCCCTGGGAATGCCGCTGTCGCTGGAAGTCGTCAACCGCTATGAAAGCAACGTGATCAACACCGGCCGCGAGGCTTTGGAGTTCCTCAAAGAGGTTGATCGGGAAGGCGTATCGGTCCATCTCGATACCTACCACATGAATATTGAAGAGTCCGACCTCTTCCAGCCGATCCTCGATACCGGAGATCGGCTCGGTTACGTGCACATCGGAGAAAGCCATCGTGGCTACCTCGGAACTGGCTCAGTGGACTTCGGCAGCGCTTTCCGCGCGCTCGACCGGATCAACTACGGCGGGCCGATCGTCTTCGAATCCTTCTCTTCGGCGGTCGTCTCGCCGACACTAAGCAACACATTGGGCATCTGGCGGAACTTGTGGAGCGACGGCGACGACCTGGCCGCTCACGCCAACCGCTTCATCCGGGACCAACTCACGGCCGTCCGGACCATCGAGTTGCACTAAGTCGACGGAAAGGTGCCGCTGAGGGCATAATAACGTTTCAACATTGCGTACCCAACGCTGCGGCTGGGTACGCAGCGTTTCTAAGTGTTCGGAACGACTTTGGGAAGTGAGCACATGCCAGCCTTCTCCGATATCTCTGATCAATTGGCAGATCAGGCCATCGAGCTGCCGTCGTGGGCATTCGGCAACTCCGGCACCCGGTTCAAAGTCTTCGGCTCGCCGGGTACGCCGCGCACCATCCAGGAAAAGCTTGCTGATGCCGCCAAGGTGAATGAGCTCACCGGGCTGGCACCGAAGGTCGCACTGCATATCCCGTGGGACAAGGTCGAGGACTACGGCGCGCTGCGGAACTATGCCGCTGATCTTGGTGTGGCCCTCGGCACGATCAACTCCAATACCTTCCAGGACGATATCTACAAGTTCGGCAGCCTGACCCACAACGATGAATCAGTGCGCCGCAAGGCAATTGATCATCATTTCGAGTGCATCGAGATCATGAACCAGACCGGGTCGCGAGACTTGAAGATCTGGCTGGCCGACGGCACGAACTATGCCGGTCAAGCTGACCTGTGCGGGCGCCAGGACCGGCTTGCCGACAGCCTCACACAGATCTATGAGCGCATCGGGCCGGAACAGCGGCTGGTGTTGGAGTACAAGTTCTTCGAACCGGCTTTTTATCACACCGATGTGCCGGACTGGGGCACCTCGTACGCGCACTGTGTGGCGTTGGGTGAGCGGGCCATGGTCTGCCTGGACACCGGGCATCACGCACCCGGCACCAATATCGAGTTCATCGCGGCGCAGCTTCTCCGTTTGGGCAAGTTGGGCTCGTTTGACTTCAACTCTCGTTATTACGCCGACGACGACCTTATTGTCGGCTCCGCCGATCCGTTCCAACTCTTCCGGATCTTGTATGAGGTGGTGCGTGGCGGCGGCTATGGGCCGGATTCAGACGTCGCCTTCATGCTGGACCAATGCCACAACGTCGAGGCCAAGATTCCCGGCCAGATCCGCTCGGTGCTGAATGTGCAGGAGATGACCGCGCGGGCACTGCTCGTTGATGGCGACGCTTTGGCGGCTGCGCAAGAGGCCAATGATGTGCTCGGTGCCAACGGAATCTTGATGGATGCCTTCTACACCGACGTACGGCCCGCGCTAGCCGAATGGCGTGAGTCCCGGGGCTTGCCAGTCGATCCGATGAAGGCCTACGCCGAATCCGGCTATCAGAGCAAGATCGAGTCCGAACGTGCCGGCGGAACGCAGGCCGGTTGGGGAGCGTGAGTGATCATGGCCATCCAAGCAGTAGCGGAGCTGATCGCCCGGTCCAACCGGCTGGGATCGGATCCCAAGAACACCAACTATGCGGGGGGCAATACCTCAGCCAAGGGCACCGAGACCGATCCGGTAACCGGTGAGCCCGTTGACCTCGTCTGGGTAAAGGGTTCCGGCGGGGACCTGGGCACCCTGAAAGAGTCCGGCCTTGCAGTGTTGCGGCTTGATCGAATGCGGCAGCTGGTCAACGTCTACCCCGGCGTGGAGCGCGAGGACGAGATGGTGGCCGCCTTTGACTACTGCCTGCATGGGAAGGGCGGCGCGGCACCCTCGATCGACACCGCGATGCACGGCCTGGTCGACGCGGCGCATGTTGATCATCTCCACCCGGACTCAGGAATCGCTGTTGCCACGGCTGTCGATGGGGAGGAGCTGACTGCCAAGATCTTCGGTGACAGAGTTGTCTGGGTGCCATGGCGCCGACCCGGCTTCCAGCTGGGCTTGGACATTGCCAAGATCAAGGCCGACAATCCTCAAGCGATCGGCTGCATTCTCGGCGGCCACGGCATTACCGCGTGGGGCGATACCTCCGATGAGTGTGAAGCCAATTCCCTGGAGATCATCAGGACGGCAGAGGCATACATCGCCGAGCACTCCAAACCCGAGCCGTTCGGCGCGGTGCTCGATGGTTATTCGGCACTGCCCGATGCTGAGCGCCGGGCTAAGGCGGCCGCACTTGCGCCCACGCTGCGGTCGATCGCGTCGTTCGACAGGCCGATGGTTGGGCACTTCACCGACGACGAGCGGGTACTGGAGTTCCTCTCCGGTAGTGAGCATCCTCGGCTGGCCGAGCTTGGCACGAGCTGCCCAGACCACTTCTTGCGGACCAAGGTCAAGCCGCTGGTACTCGATCTTCCAGCCGACGCTTCCGTCGAGGACTCCATTGCCCGGCTGCGGGAGCTTCACGAGTCCTACCGCGCCGATTATCAGGCCTACTACGAGCGCCATGCCACATCCGACTCACCGGCAATCCGTGGCGCTGACCCGCTGATCATTCTCGTCCCGGGAGTTGGCATGTTCTCCTATGGGAAGGACAAGCAGACCGCGCGGGTGGCCGGGGAGTTCTACCTGAACGCGATCAATGTGATGCGTGGCGCGGAAGGGCTCTCTACATACCAGCCGATCGACGAGTCAGAGAAGTTCAAGATCGAATACTGGGCGTTGGAAGAAGCCAAGCTGCAGCGCATGCCGAAGCCTAAGCCGCTTGCGACCCGCATTGCGCTGGTCACTGGTGCCGCGTCCGGCATTGGCAAGGCGATCGCAGTCCGGTTGGCGGCTGAAGGCGCCTGCGTCGTGATCGCCGACCTTGATCAAGGAAAGGCTCAGGCAGTTGCGGACGAGATCGCCCGCGCCGGAGGCGCAATTGGACAGAGCAGTGACGTGGCGGTAGGCATTGCAGCCGATGTCACCAATGAGGAGGCTGTGCAGGCAGCCATTGACGCCACACTGCTGGCGTTCGGCGGCATTGACATTGTGATCAACAATGCCGGCCTGTCGCTGTCGAAGTCCTTGCTGGACACGACGGTCGCTGACTGGGACCTGCAGCACAACGTGATGGCGAAGGGTTCTTTCCTGGTGTCACGCGCCGCGGCCAAGCCGCTGATCGACCAGAAGCTGGGCGGCGACATCGTCTACATCTCCAGCAAGAACTCGCTCTTCGCCGGCCCGAACAACATCGCTTACTCCGCCACCAAGGCCGACCAGGCGCATCAAGTGCGACTGCTCGCCGCCGAGCTGGGGGAGCACGGGGTGAAGGTCAACGGCATCAATCCTGACGGCGTAGTCCGAGGCTCCGGCATCTTCGCCGGCGGCTGGGGTGCAAGGCGGGCTGCGGTCTATGGCGTGCCGGAGGAGGAGCTCGGCAAGTACTACGCCTCTCGTACGCTGCTGAAGCGCGAGGTGCTTCCGGAGAACGTCGCCAACGCCGTCTTTGTGCTGTGCTCGGCCGATATGAGCCATACCACGGGCCTGCACATTCCCGTCGATGCCGGCGTAGCGGCCGCATTCCTCAGGTGAGCCCATCTGGCTGGGTGGCCGCAGTTGATCTTGGTGCCACGAGTGGGCGGGTGATGCTCGGCCACCTGGGTCCTGATCAATTGAGCGTTGAGGCGGTGCATCGCTTTCCCAACGACCCGGTACGCATCCCCGACGGCCTGCACTGGAACATCCTGGAGCTGTATCGGAATGTGCTCGTCGGATTGCGGAAGGCAGTCGGTGCTCAGCCCGACGTAGCCGGCATCGGCATCTGCTCGTGGGCCGTCGACTACGGCCTGGTGAGCGGTGACCGCTTGATCAACAACCCGTTCCACTACCGGGACGAGCGCACCGCCAGAGGCGTCGATCTGATCCACAAGATCGCTGATCATGCCACGCTTTACGCCACGAACGGATTGCAATTCCTGCCGTTCAATACCATCTATCAGCTAGCAGTCGATCATGAAGCCGGGACCATCGACGACAAGACGCGGATGCTGATGCTCCCTGACCTGCTGGCATTCTGGCTTACCGGCAACCAGGTTGCCGAGCGCACCAATGCCTCTACCACCGGGCTGCTTGACATCGCCAGTGGGGCTTGGAACGGGACCTTGATCGACAAGGTGGGCTTGCCCCGTTCCTTGTTCCCCTCCTTGGTCGCCCCCGGCTCCCGGGTCGGCTCCCTTCGCGACGACGTGGCGGCCGACGTCGGCGCATCCACAGCCTTGGATGTGATCGCGGTTGGGTCTCATGACACCGCATCGGCGGTCGTGGGCGTTCCCATGACTGAGCGGGGCGCGGCGTACGTGTCGTCCGGCACCTGGTCACTGGTCGGGGTGGAGCTGGACAGGCCGGTGCTTACCGAGGAGAGCCGCGAAGCCAACTTCACCAACGAGGGCGGCGTCGATGGGAAAATCCGCTATCTGCGCAACGTGATGGGCATGTGGCTGCTCAGTGAGTCCATCCGTGTCTGGCAGCGCGAAGGGCAATCGGTGGAGCTGAGCACATTGCTCGACCAGGCAGCCGCCATTACGACGCCGGTACCCGTCTTCGACGCAAATCATCCGACCCTGCTGCCGCCCGGGGACATGCCGAAGCGGATTACCGCACTCTGTGCAGAAGCAGGCGCAGCCGCCCCTGACTCACCAGCGGTGTTCACTCGCAGCATCCTGGAAAGCCTGGCAGAGGCGTACGCGACGGCGCTCGATGACGCTGAGCAGCTGAGCGGGTCCAAGATCAACACCGTGCACATTGTTGGTGGTGCTAGCCAGAATGCACTGCTGTGCCAGCTGACCGCCAACCGGACGGGTCGTCGGGTACTGGCCGGTCCGGTCGAGGCGACGGCCGTGGGTAATGTGCTGATTCAGGGCCGAGCAGCCGGTCTCGTCGAGGGCGAGCTGCCTGAGCTGCGGGCGCTGATCGCCAGGACCTTCCCGCCAGTGGAGTACCAGCCACGATGAGAACCGCGCTATTCATCACTTGCCTCGCCGACGCCCTGTTCCCCGAAGTCGGGAAGGCGACCGTGCAGGTGCTGGAGCGGCTCGGCCAGGAGGTCGAGTTCCCAGCTGAGCAGACCTGCTGCGGGCAGATGCATGTCAACACTGGATACCAGAAGCAGGCGCTGCCACTGGTCGAACGGTTCGCCGAGGTGTTCTCGGAGTATGACGCCGTCGTGGCGCCGTCCGGATCGTGTGTCGGTTCAATCCGACATCAGCATCCTATGATCGCCAAGCGATTTGGATCACCGGGACTTGTCGAGCAGGTCGAGGCAGTGGCGGCCAAGACGTACGAGCTCTCGGAGTTTCTCGTCGACGTACTGGGTGTCACCGATGTCGGCGCCTATTTTCCCCACCGGGTGACCTACCACCCCACGTGCCACTCCATGCGAATGCTGCGGGTCGGAGACAAGCCGATCAAGCTGCTGCAAGCCGTCGAGGCTCTTGAGCTTGTGGAGCTGCCGGCAGCTGATCAATGCTGTGGATTCGGTGGCACCTTCGCGATCAAGAACGCTGATACCTCGACAGCGATGCTCGCCGACAAGATGCGCAATGTCTTGGACACCGGCGCCGAGATCTGCACTGCAGGTGACAGCTCTTGCCTGATGCACATCGGTGGCGGCTTGTCCCGGCTCCGCGCCGGCGCCAAGACGGTTCACCTGGCACAGATCCTCGCGGCGACTCGCGAGCAGCCGATGGTATTGGGCCGGGCAGAAGAGCAGGCCGAGGTGCACGCCGGACCCGAGGCGGTGCTGTGAGTGCACCCGTGATGCTGGGCATGCCAACGCTTCCACCTACTTCGCCGCGCGGCGTCGGGAACCTTCGGGGGGAGGACAGGTTCCCCGTCGCCGCGCGGCGGACGCTCGCGGATACCCAGCTACGGCGCAACCTCGGCAAGGCAACAACGACGATCCGCGCCAAACGCGCTCAAGTCGTCGCCGAATTGCCCGACTGGGAGCAGTTGCGAGAAGCGGGCCGCCAGCTCAAGGTCCACACCATGGCGCACCTGCCTGATTACCTTGCCCAGTTGGAATCCGCTGTGACCGCTCGCGGCGGGGTTGTGCATTGGGCGCGCGACGCCAACGAGGCCAACGCTATCGTCGTTGATCTTGTTCGCGGTAAGGGCGTGGACGAGGTGGTCAAGGTGAAATCCATGGCGACGCAGGAGATCGGGCTCAATGAGGCATTGGAGCAGGCCGGCATCGCGGCGCTGGAAACCGATCTTGCGGAGTTGATCGTGCAGCTTGGCCACGATAAGCCGTCGCACATTCTGGTGCCGGCAATTCATCGGAACCGGGCGGAGATCAGGGAGATCTTTCTTCGCGAGATGGCCGATGCCGATCCGGGCCTTAGCGATGAGCCAGCGGCGCTGGCAGCTGCGGCGCGCCAACATCTGCGGCGTAAGTTCCTTGCCGCCAAAGTGGCAATCAGCGGGGCGAACTTCGGCATCGCCGAGACCGGCACGCTCGGGGTCGTGGAATCAGAAGGCAATGGCCGGATGTGCCTCACCTTGCCCGATACCTTGATCACGATCATGGGTATCGAGAAGCTCGTCCCGAAGTGGCAGGACCTTGAGGTCTTCCTTCAGCTGCTACCGCGATCATCGACCGGAGAGCGGATGAATCCCTATACCTCCATGTGGACCGGCGTCACACCAGGGGACGGGCCGCAAGAGTTCCATTTGATCTTGCTCGACAATGGCCGGACCGCCGTGCTCGCCGATGCCGACGGTCGGGATGCGCTCAACTGCATCCGATGCAGCGCCTGCCTCAATGTCTGCCCCGTGTATGAACGAACCGGCGGTCATGCGTACGGGTCGGTTTATCCGGGCCCGATCGGCGCCATCCTGTCTCCACAGCTCACCGGCATTGAGGACAACGCATCGTTGCCGTACGCGTCCTCGCTGTGCGGCGCGTGTTATGACGTCTGCCCTGTCAAGATCAACATCCCGGAGATCTTGGTGCACCTGCGCGCCAAGCACACTGAGACGTACGCCGCCGAGCATCGGGTGCCGAGCGTGGAGGCAGCTGCCCTGGCTGTAGCCGCCTGGGTGATGAGCAATCCCAAGCGCTGGACGTATGCGCTCCGCAGCGGTCGGCTCGGCCGCATGCTGGGTCGTAAGCGCGACGCAATCGGTGAGATACCACTCCCGCTGGTCAAGCAGTGGACGGATGCCCGGGACTTCGCGCGTCCGCCAAAACAGACCTTCCGCGACTGGTGGGCCGCTGAGCACGGGGGAGAGCGGTGAACGCTCGTGAGGAGGTGCTGGCCCGAATCGTGGCCGCCCACAGTGCCGCCCCACCACCGGACCTCCCGTACGAGCAGATCGATCGGGAGTATCGGACCACCTCAGATGCATCCACGGAGGCGCTGACGGAGCTTTTGATCGATCGGCTGGTTGACTATCGGGCACTAGTCCGGCGATGCTCAGTTGATGATCTTGCAGCTACCATCGCTGCTGCGCTCACCGACCGCGGCATCCAGACCATCGTTGTGCCGTCGGGGTTGAACTCTTCCTGGATGGAAAGCCTTTCGGTGGACGTGGTCACCGAAGGCTTGTCACCCGATGATCAAATTACCGTGGCGCAACTGGAGGGGTCCGACGGCGTGATCACCGGCTGCGCCGTGGCGATCGCCGAGACTGGAACATTGATCTTGGACGGCTCAGCCGGGCAGGGCCGGCGAGTGCTTACCCTCATTCCGGACTACCACCTCTGCGTGGTATTTCCCGACCAGATCGTTGCCGACGTACCGCAAGGGCTGGCGCGGCTCGAGGCCACCCGGCCGCTGACCATGATCAGCGGTCCTAGCGCCACCAGCGACATCGAACTGAATCGGGTGGAGGGCGTACACGGGCCGCGGACGCTCGAGGTGATCATCGTGGGAGAGGAGTAGATGCCGGCTGGCGGAACTACTCGCTCTTTCTACGCGAGGACGGCCTCTTGATCGGCTACGCCGAGGCCGACGATCTTGCCCAAACACAGGAAAAGGTCGCCAGTACCGATGTCAACGCTCGCTGGCAGGCGGCGATGTCGGAACTGTTCCAGGCTGACGGCGCCCCTGACGAAGCGTGGGAGATCATTCCGGAGGTCTTCAATCTGGAAGATCAACTGTGGGCAACCAAGCGCTGACAGCCCGGTCGTTTTGACGGCTGTGCTGCGAAACGGGCTGTGCTGCGAAACGGCCCCCACATATCGTGGGAGCTCCGACCGGTGGTCAGCTACGCGCGGGCATCCTCTGCAGAGCCGAGGTACTCAGCACCGGCATCTGGAGAGGACACGGCCATTCTTGGCTCGCTCGGCATGAAGCTGAAGTACTCGGGCTGCAGGTGCTGAATGTCGGTCATCAGCCACATCCACCCCTGCTTGGGGTTGAATCTCAGTGACAGCACTCCGGTGTTGTCCCACCAACCGAGCCGGGTGAATCCGCGGTAGGCAGCAAGCTGGGTTGGCGTATCGAGTCCGGCTACCGCAGTGAACATCAGATGAGCAAGCCACACCTTGTTGATGCCACCGTGTGCGACAACCACAATGAGCCGTTCGGTTCGCGACTCCAGATATCGGCGCATCTCCTCGGCCCGCTGCCAGAGGTCGTAGAGGTTCTCTTCGTCCGAATAGTGCATATCAGGCTGGTCTGCGACCGCAAGTGCGGCGTGCTGAATGTCACGAGCCCGAGGATCGTCGAACCGCAGTCCCTGCAGCTCGGAGGGAACATCGATCTCCCGCAGTAGCGACGCGTGATTGCCGACTTCGGGGTCGTCGGCCGGAACATCCACCCATGACGAGTTCTTCCACACCGGAATGACATGAGGAGCGCCGGTCACCTCCGCTATCGCGCCTGCGGTGCTGCGTGCCCGCAGGTAGCTACTGCTCACGATCACGTCAACGGGGAGCTCCACCAGGCGTTCTGCCAGGCGCCGAGCGGCATCCGTGCCCAGCTCGGTCAGCGGGTCCGAGTCGTACTGATTGCCGGCTTGGAAGGTATTGGTCGCGTTGGTTTGACTCTCGCCGTGGCGAATAACGATGAATTGTTGATGATCAGTCATGCCGCCATCCGATTCATGACTGAGCTGATGAACTCGTAGGTGACTTCAACGTCGGTGGTGTCGGTCTGATTGCGATCCCGGCGATCTTCCCGGTGTTCGGCCTGGAGGATCGCCTGCACGAGTTGCGCCGTAAGCAGTGACTCCTCTGCAACCTTGTCTGAGTAAGACTCCCAGAATCCGGCCAGCAGCTCGCGGTCCCGCGAAAGCGCCGCCGGAGCTTCAGCTTCACGGCGATCGCGAATCTCATTGAATGCGACGTTGTTCATCATCGGTGCGATGTCCCACGAAGGATCACCGCTCAGTGGGTTGGGATCAAAGAGCCCGACGGTGATCGGGCGATAGCTATATACCCCAACGTTGCGAATCGTCACATCGCCGTGCAGAAACCGGCCCTTGGCGACGAATGGGCAGGTCCGCATGAAGCCGCGCACTGCCTCGATTTGATCATCGTCGATGCCGAGTTGCTGGACGAAGTCGGCATGGATCACGAAGAAGTCTTCGAGGTAGGCACTCCAGCTGTCGTACGTGCGCTCGCTTCCCGGCGAATCCGCGAAGTTGCCGAAGCCTGTATGGTCCACTGCCTGATGCAGGCGATGCAGCTCGGCGCCCACCGCTCGTCCCAGTTCCCGAGCGCTGTCTGGGGACCGCTCGAGAAAGTCGTCGGCGGTCTCGATGACCTCGCCATCGTCATTCTTCAATGCAGCGAGAACGAGGTACTTGACCGGCGGTTCACCCGACGACGGCACCGTACCCAGGCCGAGTACGTCCGGAACGCGTTGTGTATATGGCTTCCAGGCCCGCAGTGTTCGGGCCTCCGCCTCGAGTCCCTCGCTGTTCAGCTTGACCACTACATCACCATCCGAACCCTTCACGAGATATGTGGCCGCGTCGACCCCACCGCCCAAGGAGTCGATCTGGTCTGAGCGCATCTCATCCAGTCCGGGCAGGTCGGGAAACTCTCCACTTTCCTCGAGCAGCCATTTCAGATGGCTTTCAGCCTCCTGGTGCAGCTCTTCCTGCGAAGCCTCACCAGTCTCAGCCATGATCATCTTTTCTCGGAGCCGTTGCGGCACCTTCCATCTGGAGTAGGGCGGCCGCGGTTCCGGTGTCAGTGAGCAGGACATTGACCCAGCCACCGATCACCGCGGCGTGAATCGCACTGTGCTTGCTCCGGCCGCCGGCGATTCCAATCCGTCGTGGAATTCTGCGCAGGGTGTCAGCGTCGATGCCGACAACTCGGTCATCGAGATCGCTGGGTACGAGATTCCCCGCCGCATCGAAGAACCGCTGGCAGACGTCGCCTACCGCGCCGGCCGCATGGAGCCTGTCCTGGTCGGCGAGATCCGCCGCATTGCCGCTGGCCCGCAACAGCGGCGAAGGCGGGAGGCTGCCAATACCGGCAAGCGCAATGGTGAGCCGTGCCCATTCCTTTGCGACCGATTCCATGGCGGGCTCGTTCAGCAAGCTCTCCCGCATGGCTTTGTTGCCAACCAGGGCAGGAGCGGGCACGAATGTCGCCGTGGCTCCAACCAGGCGAGCGAATTCAGTAAGGAGCCGATTGCCCTGGGTCTGGACTGATGAACTTCCGAATCCTCCCATGAGCTGGATGACAGTGTCTGCCCCGGGAAGCCGCAACGGCCGCATCCGGTCGACGACGGCAAGCAGCGTTTGACTCCAGCTGGAGATCCCGATGCGTTCCCCGCCGGTCAGCGTGGTCTCCAGGTAGGTGGCGCCGGCTGATCCCAGCCCGGCGATGATCTCTTCGTCGGTCCCTTCAACATCGACGACGACAGCCTCGGCTAGGCCGTACCTATCCTCAAGCGCTTCTTCTATCTCGGTATGCACACCGGCCGCCACGGCGACAACCGTTCGAACGATGCCCAGTTCAGCGGCGCGTTTCAGCAGCCGCGACACGCGCGCCTGCGAGATGTGCAGAGTCTCTGCGATATCGGTTTGGCGGATTCCGCGTTCGTGGTACATCCGGGCGACCTTGGTGATCAACCGAAGCTGTCCGTCGGTCGGGGCTCGAGCAATGCTTCCCGGCGATGCGGCCATTGATCGATAACCTCCTGAAGCACTTGGTCAAGATCAGGGTCTATCCTGCCAGGTCGGGCGAATATTCATGCAGTCCTGCTCCCTCGGCTGACTCGCGCAGGCCGACCCACCTGTGCATCCAGCCCGGGCGACCACAAGACTCCTTGCGGTGTCTGACTAGGTGCTGGGATTCCGACCGCAGTGAGCAACGCATGGTCGGCGGAACGCACCTTGGCGCGATACAGCGGGAAAGGTTGATGGGCAATCGGAATCCAGGTCGTACCGAGAACGGTTCTGGTGTGCAGTCCCCATCGGGCGGTGAGAAAGACTTCGAGATCCGATGCTTGGTCGACCGGCGCCTCTATGTCGATCTCGATGTCTGCGGCCAATCGAGACGGTATGCGGCGTCGGAGCCGGAAGCCGGCTACGACAGGACTTGGGCGCACCGGCTGTAGCTGAGACCAGAGGTACGGCACCCTTGGCAATGCGCGGGCAACCAGCACCATGTCCAGCCGAGTTGCGTCCATCGACACAAACACCACGCCTTGTCGCCCCTGGTCGTCTCTGGAGTAAAGCCGGACATTGAGTTCGGATGCTGAGCCGATTTCTAGTACGCCGCCGACCCGAGTGGATGGAATCCCGAATCCCACAATCCCCACGTAGGTCTTGCCGTTGAGAGTGTCCGGCCAGGTTCCGTCCGGGAAGAGTCCGCTAACTGATGCTGGGGAGATTGGCCAGTGAACGAACACAACATCACGCCAGGTCTGGGCAAGGAGAACAGGACCCGGCAGTGGCGGCGGGTTCCACGGTGGCAGTGACTCGCCCGGATGATGAGTGCTCATCAATGTGTTTGCCTCGCCACTAGGTGCGCTCTCGATCTGGATCTTCGCTCTCCGCGGGGCTAGGAGTGAAACGTGTCCGATTGATCTCGGCTGCCCAGTGTGCGCGACGACGCCGACGTTCATTCGCCAACACGAGTGGGCGGTAGATCCGGCCGCCGCTGCTGCTAGGCCAAGCGTCGGCGTGGTCGAGTGCTCGCCAAGCAAGTTTTGCCGCGCCTAGAGCCGACACCTCGGCGACATCACTGACGTCAATATCCCGGCCAAGAAGATCTGTCTGAGTCTGCATGACGAGTGCCGAGCTGGTGGCACCGCCATCCGCACGGAAGACCTGCAACGGCACCGACCTCTCCTCAATCACATCGACAATGTCGCAGATCTGGTGGCCGACAGCATCAACGGCGGCCCGGGCGATGTGGCCGCGGCCGGTCGTCTCACTCATGCCAGAGATGAGCCCGTGCGCCTTCCGGTCCCAATGAGGAGCACCCAAACCAGAGAACGCTGGGACGAGAGTGACACCGCCGCTGTCAGTAACGGTATCGGCAAGCGCCACAAGATCAGCAACGCTGCCATCGGTGAGCAGATCTGCTGCCCAGGCCAGCGTCGCTCCTGAGAACAGGATGTTTCCCTCCAGTGCGTACCTCGGCGATCCGTCCATGACCCATGCCAACGTCACCGGGATTCGCGCGTCACCGACCGAAAGGTCCCCGACCGGAGCCATCACCGAGGATCCCGTGCCGTAGGTGGCCTTGGCCATTCCGACCTCGGTGCAGCCTTGGCCGAACAATGCGGCATGCGAATCTGCCATCGCAGCAGCAATGGGTGTGCCGTCGGGTACCAGTGGAACGCCGGTCGTGATACCGAAACCTTGGTCTGAGGCCACTGCGGCGGGCAGGCTGGCGGCCGGCACGCCGAAGACATCAAGCAGATCGGCGTCCCAATCCAGTGCCGTAATGTCGTACAGCAAGGTGCGAGAGGCGTTGCCCGCCTCGCACAGGTGCTGTGTACCGCCCGTCAGCCGCCACACCAGCCAGGAGTCGACTGTTCCCAGCCGTATGTCGTGAATCGGCACCCCGGCCGGAGTGTTGTCCAGCAGCCATCGCATCTTGGGAGCAGAGAACATTGGGTCGACCCGTAGACCCGTCCGGGCGTTCACCAGCTGCCCGGCCTGCTCGCTTACAGCTTCATGACACCAGGCGGCCGTACGCCTGTCCTGCCAGCCAATCACCGGACCCAATGGCGCACCGTCGCTACCTCGCCAGCCCACCACCGACTCACGTTGGGTGGACAGTGCTACCCCAGCAATCTCGGCTTCAGGCGCGCTTGCGATGCAGGCCGCCACCGCCTCCAGGACGCTTGTCCAGATGCGGTCGGCGTCCTGTTCCACCCAGCCGGCGCATGGCGAAGAGACGCCGACGGGCGCTGCACCGCCAGCCAGAAGACGACCGTCCGGGCTGACCAAAGCCGCTTTTGAGTTCGTCGTTCCCTGGTCGATCGCCAAGATCACCTGGTCGGTTGAAGCTCTGGACATGGGCGCTCCTCATCAATCAATGGCAGCCATTGTCTAGCGAGCTTGCTGCTCCAACTTGACTTATTGGTCCTAGTGATTGATTATACAGTAGCGAATGGATAGTACTAGTACATCGCCGCCTTGCCAGGAGCGCTATGGAGCTGGGCCGTCGCCGCCGCGTCATGATCAACACCGATGCCAAGAACGAGGCGGATGATCAATTCGCCATCGTGCATGCGCTGCTGTCACCTTCACTCGATGTCCGCGGCATCATCGCTGCCCACTTCGGCACATCACGCAGCAGCCGCAGCATGGAGGAGTCCCGAACCGAGATCGATCTGCTCCTCGACCTCATGGGACTCCAGCAGCAGGTGACGGTAGCTAACGGCGCACCGACTGCCATCGCTGATGAGCAGACTCCGCTGGACAGTAAGGGAGCGCAGTTGATCATCGCCGAGAGCGAGCTGGCCACGGCCGACGAACCGCTATTCGTAGCCTTCCTCGGCCCCCTGACCGACATGGCCTCCGCGATCTTGCTTGACCCCGATATCGTCCGCCGCGACATCGTCGTGATCTGGATCGGCGGCGTGGGCTACGGCGGGGTTGAAACCTATCCCGGTGTTGAGTTCAACCTGCGCAATGACATCGCTGCAGCCAATGTCGTCTACGACTCCGGCATCACCGTCTGGCAGGTGCCAAGCAATGTGTACTCACAAGTCTCGGTCAGCTACACCGAGCTGGAAGAGAAGATCGGTGGCACCAGCAAGCTCGCCGACTACTTGATCAGCCAGATGGTGGAGTGGAACCGCACGTACTGGCCCGAACCGATCGAGTCCCGTTCACTGGGAGACTCGCCTGTGATCTCGCTGATGCTTTACCCGCGCGGCGGGAACTTCCGCATCGTCCCTGCCCCACGATTCGGCCAAGAAGGCCACTACCTACCGGGTTCCGGACATCCGGTTCGCGTCGTCGAAGCAGTCGACGTCCGGTTCCTGCTTGAAGACATGTTCGCCAAGATTCGAAAGTTCGGCCGAGAAGCGGCCTGACTGCCGGCGCCACAAAGGGCTGAGAAAATGATCACCTACACCGCTACCTAGGAGATTGGAGTTTCAACCATGAGTGAGATGCCGGTTTTCGGGGCAGGTATCTGGCACTTCGCCACGTATATGGACCGCTACGCGACCGAGGGCTACGGTCCGCCAGTCAGCTTTCTGGAGCAGATCGACAAGGCCGGCGCCGTCGGTGATCTGTCCGTTGTCGACCTGAACTGGCCCTTCGCCGGATTCGACGGGACCTTAGACGACGTCAAGGCGGCGCTTGACCGCAACGGGCTCCGCGCCGTCGCCATTACGCCAGAGATCTACAACCGTGACTACGTCAAGGGTTCGATCACCAACCCGGATCCAGCCGTCCGCGCTCAGGCGCTGAAGTTGCTCAACGAGGCCACCGAACTGGCAAAGGATCTCGGCTGCGACTACGTCAAACTCTGGTTTGGCCAGGACGGCTGGGATTATCCCTTCCAAGTGGATTACCACGACATCTGGAAGCTCGCCGTCGACGGCCTCCGGGAACTGATCTCCCCTCATCCAGAGATCAAATTCGTCATCGAGTACAAGCCACGCGAGCCCCGTAACAAGATCATTTTTCCGAATGCGGCACGTACCCTGCTGGCCATCCAGCAGGTTGGGCTGGACAACCTGGGCATACTCCTTGACTTCGGCCATTCGATGTACGGGCTGGAGTCACCGTCTGATGCGGCACAGCTGTGCATTGACGCCGGCCGGTTGTTCGCGATCGACGTCAATGACAACTTCCGCGGCTGGGACGACGACATGGTCGTCGGCTCAGTGCACTTGGTGGAAACGTTCGAGTTCTTCTACACACTGCGCAAGAACAACTGGGATGGCATCTGGCAGCTTGATCAATTTCCGTTCCGGGAGGACAGCGTGGAGGCCGCCAAGGTGGCGATCCGTTTCCTCAAGGCGTTGCATGGGGCGCTGGATGCCCTCGACGTTGACGCGTTGCGCGCTGCGCAGGCATCTCATGACGCCCTCACAGCTCAGCGGCTCGTCCAGGATGTTTTGTTGAGCTCCCTGGCCCGTACGGCGGAGAGTGAGCGCGTATGACCGCTCTAGCTTCCGAACACATCACTATGCCGGTCTTCCACCGGCTGCCCAATGCGCACCGCGACGAGCAGATCGCGAACATTGCCGAAGCGGCGCAGCAAATCCGAATCCAGGATTTGAAGCTGGTGCACTATGCGGGCGCCGGCCACATCGGTGGCGACCTATCGGCGATCGACATTCTCGCGACGCTGTACGGTGGCGTCCTCGACATCACGCCCGAGACCGTCGATGATCCCGAGCGCGACCGCTTCATTCTCTCCAAGGGCCACATCGCGGGAGCTCTCTACGTCACACTGGCGGCCTTTGGGTTTTTGCCGGTGGAGGATCTGGCGACCTTCCTCAAGCCACTGTCGAAGCTCAACGGTCATCCGAACCGCAACTACGTCCGCGGCGTCGAGGCCAACACCGGACCTCTCGGCCACGGGCTGCCGATAGCGGTCGGTCACGCGCTGTCAGCCAAGTTGGACGTCTCCCAGCGGCGCAGCTACGTTCTGGTCGGCGATGGCGAGCTGCAGGAGGGCAGTAATTGGGAGGCCATGATGGCGGCATCCCAGTACGAGCTTGATCGGCTCACCGTGATCGTCGATCGCAATCGGCTCCAGCAGGGTGCCACGGTTCGCGAGACAAATGATCTTGAACCTCTTGATGAAAAAGCGGCGGCCTTCGGGTTTGCTGTTGTGGAAGTCAACGGTCATGATCATGGTGAGCTGCTCGATGTGCTGTCATCGGTGCCGTTCCGGCCGGGCAAGCCCACCTTCGTGACCGCGCATACTCACAAAGGTCACCCGATCTCGTTCATGAGCAACAACGCGGCGTGGCATCACAAAGTCCCCTCAGCCGAACAGCTGGAACTGGCGCTCGACGAGCTCGACGCAATTGATCACCGTGGAGGTGAAACATGACTGACACGGTCTCTGGTTCCCAGACATCAGTAGCCGACCGTCCGCGCTTTGACTGCCGCAACGCCTACGTGGAAACTCTTGCCGAGCTGGCGCATGAAAACCACCGCATCGTTGGCGTTGTCAATGACTCGGTCGGCTCCAGCAAGCTCGATGCGTTCAAGCGGGCCTTTCCTGATCGGTTGATCAATGTCGGTATCGCCGAGCAAGACATGGTCGGCGTAGCGGCTGGACTGGCCAATGGTGGTCGCATTGCCTTCGTGTCTGCTGCATCCTGCTTCCTGACCGCGCGAGCCTTGGAGCAGATCAAGGCTGACGTGGCGTACTCGAATCGCAATGTGAAGTTGTGTGGCATGAGCCCCGGAATGGCGTACGGGGAACTCGGACCGACCCATCACTCCATCGAGGACATTGCCTGGTTGCGAGCGATCGACAACATCACGATCGTGGTGCCCGCGGACCCGATCGAGACCGCTGGGGCGATGCGCTGGGCGGCCGAGATCGAAGGGCCGGTGTTCATTCGGGTCAGTCGGATGAGCGTTCCGGAGGTGTATCCCGAGGACTACACATTCGTACCCGGCAAGGCGGTGACTCTTCGCGACGGCGATGACGTGACCTTGATCAGCAATGGCACGGTCCTCTGGCGCGCCCTGGTCGCCGCCGAACAGCTCGAAGATGAAGGAATTCATGCCCGAGTGATTTCTATGCCTACGGTGAAACCGCTGGACACGGAGGCGGTCGTGCAAGCCGCCCGGGAAACGCGGGGCATCGTTACTGCGGAGGAAGCCACCATCGCCGGTGCGCTGGGCGGTGCTGTGGCCGAGACTGTTTCACAGAATCATCCGGTCAAGATCAAGATCTTGGGCGTACCGGAGTTCGCGCCTACCGGCTCGGCCGGTTTCCTGCTTGATCGCTATGGCATGTCCCCCGAAGGGATCGCAGAGGCGGCTCGCGCCTTGATCAGATAGGTGATCAAGGCGTCACAGCGGCCTGCGCTCGGGACCGCAGCGACTGCCACGTGTGTTCCGCCTCGCCGGGCCGCGGTGTAACCCAGGCAAGCTGACGGACGATTGCCGCAAGCTCCGCCACCTGGCGATATGACTGGTCGTATTGCAAGCTCACATCGTCATATTCGGCGGAAGGCACGAAATCGACCCGGTTTCGTACACATATCCCAAGACACTCCCGCGCCGCTTCCGTCCAGCCGCAGGTTGCACATCGCCACGCCGGGATCCGCTGGACCTCTTCCAGTTCACCAGTCGGCTCGATCTCGTGGAGAACTGATCGTGCCTGCTTTTGTAGTGCACGGTGAGTTTCCGGCCAATCCTGTGGCATTGGTGCACTGGCCTCTGGCATCTTTGCGACCAGCTCAAGTACCAACTCTCGCAATGTGCCGGCGTGCTGAGCGGCCTCCCCGACCTGCGCTCGCGCTTGGTCATACTCCTTTGCCAGAACAAGATCCAACGCGCCTTCGTCGCAGTCACCGACGCACGTCTCCAGGATGTCAACCCGACCGCAGCCGATGCAGAACAGAGCCGACCAACGCTCAGTCATCTCTCGCCTCCCGCCAATTGAGTGCGCGTCCCAGATCGTCGACGCGGGGCCTAACTTCATCTTGCTCTTGGATCGGTCGCCACCCCAGGGCCAGAGGTCCCTCACGGATACCAGCCGGCCAGCACCGCCACGATTAGCACGATGAAGAAGCCCTCGAGCCCGTGCACGATGACGCCCATCCAGAAGCTGCGATAGCGCTTGGCGGCCCAGGCGATGCCGAAGGAGCTGGTGATCATGCTCGGCCATGCCCAGATCTTGTGCACGTGATAGAGCCCGAAGAGGACCGTATTGGCGACCCAGTCCCAGCGTCCGAAGACGCCGGCCATGCGCGGCAGCAGCACTCCACGGAAGAGCAGTTCTTCGCCCAGGATGTAGTTGAACAGCATGCTTGTCAGCGCCAGACCAAGGATCCACCACTGACCTTGAAACTGCTGATCAGCCAAACCCTGGACATTCGTGTACGACGGCTCGTGGAGGAACGGCAGCCAATTGGTCCAGGCGGTGTCGAGCCGAGTGGCGAGGTATCCGCCGAGGCCATTGGCCGCGAAGGCGGGGATGGCCCACAAGAAGAGGATCTTTCGCGTCTTGCCGGTGCGCGGATCGCGCGGCAGATTGAGCCAAATCCGTTTCTTGATATCTGCCCAGCGCAGGGCACCGAGCTCATGGCGTAGGACTGCTACAGAGACCACGAATTGCCACATCATCCCAACGACCATGAGCATCCAGTGCACAAGTCCCGGGTGGAGTGAGGTATGAGGGATGATGGCCGGGCCGACGACCCAGGCCAGCAGTGCCATCGGCGCAGTCACCGAGGCCCAGATGGCCAGAATCTTGATCAAGGAGTACTGCGTGGAGCTGGGCGTACTGTCGAGCTGCGCCGGTAACGACTGCGTGTTTGTCATATCTCCACTCTCGAGCGGAGTGCCCGTTCCGCACATCGCCTCGTGGGCTGGAAACCGCCTTGTCGGATACGCCGTACGGCTGATGCCGGTGTCCTCCTGCAGGGGGATGTGTACCAGGCTGGGTGCCCGTACCGTGTTGCTGTGGCCGATCGTGCGATGCTGTCGAAGCGCATTGTCGATGCGCTCGTTGCGGTGGGTTTCCTGGCCGTCGGTTGGCTGAGCAGCGGAGATCCGACAACGAGTGATCCGTTTTACCGGTACACGCCGCGCAATTGGGTATTCGTCGTCTTGCTGATCTTGGCCACGGTCCCGTACGCCTGGCGCCGGCGCTGGCCAACGGCAGCCTTCTTGATCAGCATGCTGTCGGTGACAGTGCTGTGGCTGCTGGGCTACAACGCCGGTGCACTGCCGTTGTTCTTGCTCTTCGGCGGCTACTTCGTGGCCGTCGCCCGCCCTCCTTGGGAAGTGGTGGCCTGCACCGCCGCGACGCTTGGCTGCTTCGGCGTGCTGTGGTGGGGCGGCGGAGCGCCGTACGCTGCTCGGCAGTTCTTCATCTCGGCGCTCGCCATTGGCCTAACGCTGGGCCTGGGTCGCGCGGGCCGACTTCGGGTCGAGTTAGCGAATGCGCGTGCGGAGGCTGCCGAGGAAGCGGCGAGGCGGCAGTCCAATGAGGAACGGCTTCGGATCGCGCGTGAGCTGCACGACATCATTGGCCATTCCCTCGGCACTATTGCGGTGCAGGCCGGCGTTGGTCGCCACCTGATGGAAACCGAACCGAAGAAAGCCGCCGACGCTTTGGACAGCATCGCCAAGATCAGCCGCGACTCACTCGACGAGGTGCGGTCGGTAGTTGCTGCGCTCCGCGATGACGAGCCGCCGTACCGTCCGGCGCCCGGCTTGGCCGACCTGGCCGAGCTCGTCGACACAGTACGCTCAACTGGTCTCGCGGTAGATCTGACATTGCCGAATGATGTTGATGCGGTTCCGCGCCAGACTGGAGCGGCGGTCTATCGCATCACCCGAGAGGCCCTGACCAATACGGTTCGTCATGCGCATGCCTCCAAGGCAAGCGTTCACCTAGATCACCACAATGGACGGGTCGAGCTCAAGATTCATGACGACGGGTCAGGACCCGGGAATGGCCGCGAGCCAAGCTCTGGAACGGGCCATGGCATTACCGGGATGCGGGAACGCGCCGAAGCGCTGGGTGGCAGTCTGTCCGCAGGTCCTGCAACCGATGGTGGCTTCCTAGTGACCGCCAGCCTGCCGGTTGGCTCGGATCGGTCGCGATGATTTCAGTCGTGGTCGTCGATGACGAGCAACTTGTGCGCTCCGGCTTCGCCGCTCTGCTTGCCTCTGACCCGGAGATCACAGTGGTCGGCACAGCAGGTGACGGCGATGCCGCCCTGGAGGTGATAAAACGCGAGCTTCCGGATGTGGTCCTCATGGACATTCGGATGCCCGGCCGCGATGGGGTCAGTGCAACTGCCGCCATCACCGCGGATCCGGCCTTGAGCGGCACCCGCATCATCGTGCTGACAACATTCGATCTTGATGAGTACGTTCATGCGGCGCTGCGGGCAGGAGCCAGCGGCTTCCTGCTCAAAGACGCCCAACCAGCCGACCTGCTGGCCGCGGTACATCTGGTTGCCCAGGGCGAGTCTGTGCTCGCGCCGGCCTTGGTCGGGCGACTCATTTCGGCGTACGTGAAGACACCGGTTACGTCGTCGAAGCCGGCATGGCTAGAGTCACTGACCCCGCGAGAGATCGAGGTCTTGGTGGCGGTCGGCCGCGGCTTGAGCAATGCCGAGATCGGTGCGGCGCTATACATGTCTGCGGCAACCGCAAAGACGCACGTGAGCCGTCTCCTCACCAAACTCAACGCGCGCGACCGCACTCACCTGGTGATCGCTGCGTACGAGGCCGGGCTGATGGATCGGGTTTAAAGCTCTGCGACCAGCTCCTCCAGTTCGTCGTTGCTGAGGGCCATCCCTTGGAACGCCGCCAAAGTGTGCATCGGCATCGTGCCAATCACCTTGATCAGTTCCGGATCCTGCAGTAGCCGCATGTCGCGTTTGGTGAGCAGCTCGCGGCCCCGGTCGTCCTCCAACCATTCGTGGAGTGTCGAATCGGGCCCGAGTGGTAGCGACAGCCGAGGTGCGTCCAGAGTGATCGTTTTGGTGGCGACCAGATGGCGCGACGAATTGCCCACAGCGATCATGAACTCACCGGACTCGACTACCCACTGCCCGAAGCGCCGGGACCAGAAGGCGAACGCTCGCTCGTCCAGTTGGCAGCTCACCTGTTGGGTCTCGCCGGGTTCGAGCTGCACTTTCACGAAACCCTTGAGCTCTCTCAGCGGCCGGGCAACTGATGCCTCCACATCTCCGACGTAAACCTGGACAACCTCGGCCCCAGCCCGTTGGCCGACATTGGTGACCGATGCCGTCACCGTCACCGCAAGATCACCATCAGCAACGGAGCCGGTGACTGAGACATTCACATCATCGATTCGGAACGTGGTGTACGACAGCCCGAACCCGAACGGGTAGCTCACGTGCTGGATGAGCGTGTCGTAGGCCCGATACCCGATGAAGATCCCTTCGCCGTAAGTGACGATGCCTTCCTCGCCGGGGAAGTTGAGGTAGGAGGAGTTGTCCTGTAGTCGAATCGGGATGGTCTCGGCGAGCTTGCCGGATGGATTCGCGACGCCCAACAGAAGATCAACAGCGGCGCCGCCGGCGGCCTGCCCCGACAGCCAGCATTCCAAGATGGCAGCCACCTTGTCATCCCAGGTCGAGACCCGGACTACACCGCCGTTTGCCAAGATCACAATAAGACGATCATGAACTTCGGCAAGCGCATGTAACAGCACCAACTGGTTGGCGGGTAGATCGATATGGGTACGGTCGAATCCCTCTGACTCGTCCTCGCCGGGAAGACCAAGGAATACCACAACATGATCAGCTACTCGGGCGAGATCAACGGCTTCCTGGAGCAACTGCTCGTCGTTGTCCGTTGTCCCAATGCCGAAGCCAGCGGCAAACTGCACCTCGGCACGGCCGGCAAGCGCCGATCGCAACTCCTCCAAGGCCACATCCACCTTGGTTGGGTTGACCTGTGAGCTACCGGCGCCTTGGAACCGTGGCGTACGTGCGAACTCACCGATCACTGCAACCGTGCTGCCCTCTTCGGGTTGCAGGGGAAGCACGTTGCCGGCGTTCTTCAACAGCACTGCCGACTGATACGCAGCCCGTCGAGCCAGCGCATGATGATCGTCAGGATCGAATGACGCGCCCTCGGCCAGAGCGGGCTGGGACTGATCAACAAGACGCAGCACTCGGCTGACTGATTCATCGAGAATGGACTCCTCCAGCGAACCATCGCGTACCGCTTCGACGATCGCTGCGTCGCTGACGCCCAAATTGGGCGGCATTTCAAGATCGAGACCGCCCCGTAGCGCGGCTACACGATCATGCACCGCACCCCAGTCGGAGACCACCAGACCCTCGAAACCCCAGTCTTCGCGCAGTATCTCGGTCAGCAACCAATGGTGCTCGGAGCAGTAGGTGCCGTTGATCTTGTTGTAGGCGCACATCACGGTCCAGGGTTGGGCCGACTTTACGACTCGCTCAAACGCCGGAAAATAGATCTCCCGAAGCGTGCGCTCGTCGACCTCCGCGCTGACTCGCAGTCGATCATCCTCTTGGTTGTTTGCTGCGTAGTGCTTCAGAGAAGTGCCGACGCCTTGACTTTGTGTGCCTTGGACCATAGCCGTCGCCAGCTCACCAGCTAGCCAGGGGTCTTCGGAGATGTACTCAAAGTTGCGTCCGCAAAGGGGTGATCGTTTCATGTTGATCCCAGGGCCGAGCACGACTGAAACGCCGAGCTTCTTAGCCTCCCTCCCCAAGGCCTCCCCGATTTCACGGAAAAGGTCCGGATTCCAGGAGGAACCAAGACCAGATGCGGTGGGAAAGCAGGTCGCTGGCACGCTCGCGAGGGTGCCGACGTGATCACCCTCGCCTGGTTGGGTGCGCAGACCATGTGGACCATCCGAGACCATGATCCGGGGAATGCCTAGGCGTTCGACCGGCGCCGTGTACCAGAAATGTGATCCGAGACAAAGGGACGCCTTCTCCTCCAGCGTCAGCTCTGAGAGTCGGTTGATGTTGTCGCTTGCGACACTGGACACGACGAACTCCTCTCCAGGAAACAGACCCAATGCCTAATCACACCATCGGCACATCCTCATGGCGGGTCGGGGGCTCGGCTGAGGTAGTGGTGGCCGGTGGGTGTGGTGATGATCATGGTGTGGGGTTTGTCGAGGTGTTCGGCGTCGATGACGCTGATCTGCCAGCCGGGCATTTCGCGGGTGTAGTTGCAGCGTTCGCAGGT
>JBJMIR010000067.1:0-2924 GCA_045806785.1 Propionibacteriaceae bacterium
ACCTGCGAACGCTGCAACTACACCCGCGAAATGCCCGGCTGGCAGATCAGCGTCATCGACGCCGAACACCTCGACAAACCCCACACCATGATCATCACCACACCCACCGGCCACCACTACCTCAGCCGAGCCCCCGACCCACCCTAAGATCAGTTGCATACAAGGAGGGTTGTCCGAGTGCGAACGATGACAGAACAGGAAGACAAGTTCGAGGTCGACCCCGCTTGGGTGATGCCCCAGCTCACGGAGATGTTGCCGGACGGCGGGCGTCTTGATCAACAGACACGCAAGCTTGAGAACACCTACTTCGATACGCCAGGCGCCGGCCTGAGATTGTTTGGAATTACGCTGCGGCGTCGGATCGGAGGTTCCGAGACCGGCTGGCAACTAAAGATTCCTAGCGGGACGGCTCGGACCGAGCTGCAGAGCCGTTCCCGGACGAAAACGCTGCCAGCCGCATTGGAACACGGTGTGGAAGGTCTGCGGGCTGGTGAGAGCCTCGACGCGGTCGCAGCGATCAAGACGACTCGAACGGCGTACCGGTTGCTCAACGCCGACGGTGATTTGATCTTGGAGATTGCTGATGATCAGGTGGAGTCGGGGCCGCCCGACGGTAAGTCGATGCTGCACTCATGGCGTGAGATCGAGGTCGAGCTGGGGCCCGCCGGCAATACGAAGGATCTGAAGCGGGCTCGGAAGCTGTTGCTGGCGGCCGGCGCGTCTCCGAACACCAGCAAAACCAAGCTGGATCGAGCACTGGGCCCCGCGTCGCCGGACGGGAAGGTGGCCGCAGTCAAGCCAGGCACTGTCGGCGAGCTCGTAACCACCTACATCGCGACACAGTGCGAGGTGCTCGCCAGCAATGACGTCGGAATGCGCACGAACATGCCCGCTGTACACAAGACCCGGGTCGCGGTGCGCCGGCTCCGGAGCACCTTGCGGATGTTTGCCAAGGTGTTCAAGACGTCTCCCGCCGAGGAACTGGACCAAGAGCTGTCGTGGTACGCCGATGTGCTTGGGGAAGTGCGTGATCGGGACATTCTGAGCAACCGGTTGACCAAGCAGATTGCCGAATTGCCGCCGGATCAGGTTCGCGGGCCAATCGAAGCCGAGATCACAAAGAAGCTGGCCGAAGACCGGCAGGACGCCCTGGACCGGCTCAACGAGGCTATGGGCAGCCCGCGCTATTCGCATCTGGTGCAGCTGCTACGCGGCTGGCGTACCGCGCCGCCACTTACTCGTGCCGCCGATAAGAAGGCCAAAGCGGCGGTCAAGTATGTCGATAAAGCAATGCGTAAGGCAGAGAAACGGCTGCGGAAAGCCGACGACGACATCGAACAGCTGCATCGAGCGCGCAAGGCGATGAAACGGGCGCGTTACGCCGCTGAACTCGTCGCGCCGGCCGACAAGGGGATGAAAGCCATTGCACGCGATGCCGAGGAGATGCAAACGCTGCTGGGCGAGCATCAGGATGCCGTCATTTCCGCCAGATTCCTTGCCGAGATCAGCTCCACCGACGGGATCAGTGAAAGCGGCGGGTTCACATGCGGAGTGCTGATGGCCCAGGAGCTGCAGCGCGCAGCCCAGATTCGTGAGTCACTCCAGATGTCCTAGCTCTCAGGGAGCCATTTCTGTCAGTGTCGGGCGATAGAAAGACATGACCATGACCTCTGAATCTGATCTGGCTCCGGTACTGCACATTGAACGGGAGCTGAGACATCTATCGGTAATGATCACCCAGCCGAAGCCGGGTGAGTGCATGCACTGCTACGTGTACCGCATGCTGGAGTTCGGCTGCACCGGGCTCCGCTGGGCCAAGCGTTATCGCGACCTGAAGGCACCTCGAGCTACGGCCCTTGATAGGCGGCTGATGTCTAAGGGAGCTGGTTGCGATTGCGAGATCTTCCTCAACGGCTGGAGCCTGCGCCGTGAGCACCAGCAGTATGACCCAGAGAGTGAGGAGTACGAGTATCCGGAGGAACTGCCCGGTTGTAGGGGCGTACGAGCCGGTTCTATCCAGCCCTGCGCTTTATGGGTGGTGCAGTCCCGCAGCGGCTGGTGGTAGCCCCTCAGGCATTGCGCAGGAACTCTGCGACCTCACTAATGTCGCGCTCGGCCAGACCGGCGGCGACTGCTTCGGCGACCAGTCGCCGAACGGCCTCGCCTTGGTCCATTCGGGCGCCCACCTGCTGCGCGAGGTCGTGGATGAGTTCTGAATCCTTGGCGCTCAGCCCCAAGCTGAAAGCCACCGGCACCTCGCCGGGGGTGAGGAATGCATCCCGCTTGTACTTCACATACGGCGCTGCGACGGCGCTAGCCTCAAAGACGTCGTACACCGTCTCGCGATCAAGGCCTGCCTTTTCAGCGAGCACCAGCGCTTCGCTGACCGCCACATTCAGTGCGCCGATCAAGGCATTGACGACAAGTTTCATGGTGGCGCCTGCTCCGGCGCCGCCGACGTGGAAGATCGACTTCGCGAACGAGTCCAGCACGGGTCGAGCCCGATCAAGTGCCTCTTGATCACCCCCGACCATCACAGTCAGGCTGCCCGACTCCACGGTCGAGACGCTTCCGGAGACCGGTGTATCGATCAAGGTGGCGTCCTGCATCGCCACGAGGGGAGCGAGGCCGCCGATCGTTGCCGGAGCCACTGTGCTGGTATCACAAACCACCGCACCTGACTGCAGCCCTGCGATGAGTCCGGTGTCATCAAGATAGGTCGCGGTCACTGCTGCATCGTCGGCGAGGGAAACCAGGCAAACCTCCGCGGCTGCGGCAGCCTCCCGTGCCGTGTCTGCCGCCTGCGCTCCGATTCGCTGAGCAAGATCATCAGCGCCCGATCGAGTGCGGTTGAACACGACAAGATCATGCCCGGCGCCAGCGACCCGAGCTCCCATGGCGCTTCCCATCCGGCCGGCGCCGAT
>JBJMIR010000068.1:0-5605 GCA_045806785.1 Propionibacteriaceae bacterium
GACGCCGAGCAACGCCTCGTCACCGTCGCCGGCATCCGCGACGGAACAGTCCTCGACCGCAACGTCGTCGATCTTGCCATGCTGGAAATGGCCGCGAACGGCGCCGGCCTGGATGTTGGGCAAGCGTCCCTGGTCCGGCAGATGTGCACCTCGGGTGCCCGACTACAGCTAGCGATCGCACCGGCCGGCGCCGGGAAGACCACCGCCATGCGTGCCCTCACCCTGGCCTGGACGGAAAACGGCGGCCAGGTCATCGGCCTTGCACCGTCCGCTGCCGCCGCTGGCGTGCTAGGTGAACAAACCGGCATCCGCGCCGACACGCTCGCCAAACTCACCTGGTCCATTGATCATGGCGAGCTGCCGGATTGGGCGGCCGCGGTCGGACCGTCGACCCTGGTGATCATTGACGAGGCCGGCATGGCCGACACCTTGTCCCTCGACACCGCCGTGAAGTTCGCCATCGACCGCGGCGCGAGTGTCCGACTGGTCGGTGATGATCAACAACTTGCCGCGATCGGTGCGGGCGGTGTCCTCCGCGACATCAAGAACAGTCACGGCGCCCTGCAGCTCACCGAGCTGCACCGCTTCACCGACCCAGCCGAAGCACAAGCCTCGCTCGCCCTGCGGGACGGCGATCCCAGCGCCCTCGGCTTCTATCTCGATCATGGCCGTGTTCGTGTCGGTGATCTCGCCAAGATCACCGAAGACGCGTTCGCCGCATGGGTTGAAGATCGATCGGCCGGACTGGACGCGATCATGCTCGCCCCGACCCGCGAGCTCGTCGCTGAACTCAACCGCCGAGCCCGCAAGCATCTTCGCGACGGTGCCCCGACCGGGCAAGAAGTGCGTCTAGGGGACGGAAACCGGGCGAGCGTCGGAGATGTGATCATCACCCGCGCGAATGATCGTCGGCTCCGAGTCTCGGCCACCGACTGGGTCAAGAACGGCGACCGCTGGACCATAACCCGCATCGACCGCAGCGGTGGGCTCACAGTCCGGCACAGCCGCAGCCAGCTGACCGTTCGGCTGCCTAGTGATTATGTGCGAGCATCGACCGGTCTTGGCTACGCCACGACGATCCACGGCGCCCAAGGCGTCTCCGCCGACACGATGCACGGCCTCCTAACCGGGCGGGAGTCGCGGCAGCAGCTGTACACGATGCTCACCCGCGGCCGACACGCCAACTACCTCTACCTCCAAGTCGTCGGCGACGGCGACCCCCGCACTCTCATCCGACCCGACACCACCTCACCGCGTACGCCGACCGAGACCCTGCAGCAAATCCTCGCCCGCGATGAAGCGCCCGTCTCCGCCAGCACCATGCTGCGGGAGCTCAACGACCCGGCGGCCCAGCTTTTCCAGGCGGTCCAGCGCTACACCGACAGCCTCCACGTGGCAGCCGAACAGCTCCTCGGACCCCAGGCCGTCACAGAGCTCGACCAAGCCGACCACCACATTCCCGGACTCACCGCTAAACCCGCCTGGCCAACCCTCCGAGCGCACCTGATCACCCTGGCGGCTGAAACCTGCGAGCATCCACTGCGCCACCTGCTGACCGCCGCCGCCGGAGGCGACCTCCATACGGCTGACGATATGGCGGCCGCCCTCGACTGGCGCCTCACAGCGCTCAAGCCAACCGAGCCGGGTCCGCTGCCCTGGCTCCCAGACATTTCACCAACGCTCCAAGCCGACCCTGTCTGGGGGCCCTACCTGGCAAAGCGATCCCAACTGGTCGCCGACCTTGTCAACCAGGTTCAACATCAGGCCGGCCAAGGTGACGGCGAGCCAATCTGGCTACCTTCGCGAAGCGACCCCAGCACCGCCCTCATCGGCGAAATCGCAGTCTGGCGGGCCGCCAACGGCATCAATCCCCAAGACCCGCGACCAACCGGAGGAACCCAACTCCAAACGCTCCCGGCCCTCTGGAAACAACGCCTCGACCGAGCTATCGCGCATGCCACCAACACGCCAGCAGGTGCGGGGACCGACGAGCGACAGGCAGCACGCGCCGCGCCTAGTCCAAGCGATGGCAGGCGGCGCCCGTACCAAACACCCGAACGGGGTCCGAGCGGTCGGTCCGTGCCCGGCCGATAACACACCGTAGTCGCAGTCTCCACCGACGACGCGCCCGCCGCCCTGGGGCCGTACAGCCAGGCCATCGTCGCCGGCGGCTTCGTCCTCTACTCCGGAACGGCAGGAATCGATCCGGAGACTGGATTCATCCCTGAGGGGATCGAGGCTCAAACCGACCAGGCCCTCCAAAATGTGGCCGCCATTCTCAACGCGGCGGGGCTTCAATGACCGATCTGGTCAAGACGACCATCTTCTATTCCGATGTGCGGACTTTGCGACACTCAACGAGGTGTACTTTCGACCGCTAGATCTCGGGGCGTACGGCGTGGTGCCTGCCCGACCGGTCTGGACGCCACCGCCAGAGCCGGGCGTGATGGCCGGCTTCTTCGGCGCGAGGTCTCGCCATGACCGCCGTGTGGCTGAAGCTCGGGAGCTATTCGAGCGGGCGGAGCGCGACTACGAGCGAGCCGAGGCTGCGCGTCAGCAGTGGGTGCGAGAACAGACGGCGGGCCATGATGCAGCGGTCCAGACGCATCAGGTTGAGGTTGCGCGCCATAACAATGCCGTGGCGCAATTTGCTGCCGGCTTGCGGGAGCGGGATCGGGCGAGTGTCCAGTATTACTTGGAGCTGGCGCTGTCCGGAACGCTGTTGCCCGACGACGTTCCGCGCGCGGTTGAGGTGGCCTACTCGCCGCGAGGAGAGCAGGTCGTCGTACGTTTCGAGCTGCCCTCGATCGATGTCATACCAGGGCTGGAGTCATACGCATACGTAGAGAAGACGGCAACGCGACGCGAGAAAGCACGTCCACCGGCCCAGATTGCAGGGCTCTACCGTTCGGTGATCAGCCAGATCACGTTGCTGTGTATGCGCAACATCTTCGACTCCGACCCGGAACTGGATAACGTCGAGTTAGGTCGGCACGGACGGTCAGTGAATCCTGCTACGGGCCAGCGGGAATATCCCTGCTTGATCAGCATCGCGACAGACCGCTCTACCTACCGGGGGCTCAACCTGCGTGACGTTGAACCAGACGTCTGCCTCCGCTATCTAAACGCTCTTGTTTCCCACCATCCGCAGCGTCCCGAGCCAGTCACGCCAATCCGGGATTTTGATCTTGCTCGCTACTCGTTCGTTGAGGCCGTCGACGTAGTCGCCAGTCTCCATTCCCGAATAGATCTGACCAAGATCAGCCCGACAGAGTTCGAGCACTTCGTGCGGCAGCTCTTTGAAGCCAGCGGATTGGAGGGCTGGACCACCGAGCGCAGCGGAGACGATGGTGTGGATGCGGTCGTGATCAACCGCGATCCAATGGTTGGAGGCCTCACAATCGTTCAAGCCAAGAGGTATACCAACGTGATCGGCGTGAGCCACATCCGCGAGTTGGTTGGAGCAATGGACGAGAAGCGCGCTGGACGACGGATCCTCGTCACAACGTCCTGGTTCGCAAGCGGATGCAAAATCAAGGCTAGCGATAACGGCCGAATACAGCTCATCGAAGGCTCAGAACTTGTTCACCTCGTAAAGGAACATTTGCACAAGGACGTCTTGTCGCGCCGCCGGCTGCTCGGTCTCGTGTGCGGCATCAATAGACTGCTCGGGAAGCTCCGCTGGTTGGAAGCGTCGACGCTCAAGAGACGCCGCGTCAAATACGTCGATGCAGCCTGCGCTCGAAGCTATGAAGCTCTTCGAGGGCATCGGCCGGGCTGCTGACTGCTTGTCTGCTTGCGACGCTGTGGTTACCATCAGGAGGCCACAGACATGAGACATCGGGTCACTTCCACATAAGAATTGCTTTACTCTTCCCCACGGCGAACCAGTTCACACGGAACTTCTCGCCCCCGTGCAGTCCCCTGACATTGAAGACGGCGTAACTCTTGAAATTCTCCCCGGGTTGCACATCCCAGCTTGCCCCCTCTCGGTTCTTACAGAAGGTGGCTCTACGAATTTCAGCGGGGTTGGTCCCGTTCATGCTGCTGATTTCTGTGGTCGGGTGACCGCAATGTGGCTCAGGATACGGCGCTGGTAGTTGATCATGTTGCGGTAGCCGCAGCCGACCCGCTTGGTTTGTTTGATGATCCGGTTGAAGCCCTCGGTGCGGGCGTTGGACGCGTCCTCGGTGAGCGCGACCAAGATGGCCGGCCACCACGTCTGGATGGTTTCGGCCAATCGGGTGGCTTCGGACAGCCGGGCGTCGATCGCGGCGTCGTAGAAGTCGGCCAACCGCCAGCGAATCTTGGACGGCTCAGACTCGGCGAGCAGCATCCGGAGCCGTTCCTTCACACCCCAGGCGGCACCAATCTCCCTGGTCGGGTCGCAGTTGTCGAGCATTGCACCGAGCCGCTTCCACTGCCTCGGCGAGAGGTGTTCGGCGCCAGTGAGCAGCAGCCGCCGGTTCACCCACACCGGGTCAGCGACCGTGCCGCGGTGGCCCAGCAGGTCGCGGGTGACGCGTTGCCGAACCTCGGTCACCATCTGGTTGGCCAGCGCGACCAGATGCCACTTGTCGACCGCGATCTTGGCATCCGGCAGGGCGGCGCGGATCCCGGAGGCATACGGCGCTGATGGGTCGATCACCACGATCTTGATCATCTTTCGGAAGGCCTCGGATTGCTCACCTAGCCACTCCCGCACACAGGCACCGGTGCGGCCAGGAGCCAACCCCAGCAGCGATCCCGGCCCATCCCGGGAGCAGTCGACGAAGCTGGTCAGCCACGGGTCGGACCGCTTCCAGGTGATCCCGTCCAAGATCCAGCGAACTGATCGGAACCGGGTTTCATCGATCCCCAGCCGGGAAGTCGGCGCCGGCTCCGGCAACCACCTCGTGGCCGCGACCACCAGCGCCTTGTGCGCGGTCGGCCACGACACGTCGTACTCGCCGGCGACTTCGGAGACGGCCCGGTTGCCCGATGCGATCGCCCTCGCCACCCGCTCTCGCAGCCGCTCGGTGATCCGGGCCCGCGGCCGGACCGCCGCCGAGACCTGGGTGAACGTCTTGCGTGGGCACAGCCCCTCGCTACAGATCAGGCGGCGCTTCCGCCACCACAGCTCCACCCTCTGCCCCGAGACCGGCAGATCCTTCAGCCGCATCACCGGCCGATCCTTCACCGCACCCGAGAGCACTCCGCACTCTGGACACGGGCCCTCCCGCGCCGCCTGCTCGATGATCACCTTCACGGTCGTCGCATCGACGCGTCGAACCTCAAGAACGCTGAACTCATGCTCAAGACCGAACAACACTGACGTAGCATCCGACATGCTCGTGGCTCCGCTGCTGGACGTTGTGAGAGACCAACAGCATGTCGGGGCCACGAGCCCCTCACCCGCTACGACACGAGCCCCAACGCACCCCGCTCAAGTTCGAAGAACCGGTTGTTCCTTGAGGCGTCCGTGACGGATCGGTGACGAGCGTCGCCGATGATGATCTCGATCAGACCAACGTTCTGCAGTAAGCGGACGAATGACGCAACTTATAGAGCCCCTGAAACAGCCTCTCGCGGATATCCAGGCCCGGCTGCATTCAACCGCTCAACA
>JBJMIR010000069.1:0-12969 GCA_045806785.1 Propionibacteriaceae bacterium
ACTCAGCGCCTGGTCTCGTACCTGGTCAGCACCACGCCGTCGGGAAACGTCCGGGTCTCCACCAGGCTCAGGTTCACCCAGTTGTCCAGGGCCGTGAAGAACGGCGTGCCGCCGCCCACCAGGACCGGATGGGTGACGATCACATACTCGTCGATCAGCGCGGCCCGCATGGCCGCTGCGGCGAGTGTGGCACCCCCGATGTCCATGGAGCCACCGTCGTCGGCCTTGAGCCGGGTGATCTCGGTGACCGCGTCGCCGGTGACCAGGCGGGTGTTCCAGTCGACCGTGCTGGTCGTCGAGGAGAACACCACCTTCGGCATGTTCCGCCAGCGGCGGGCGAACTCGATCTGCGCCGGTGTGGCGCCAGGCTGCTGATCGGCGGTCGGCCAGTGGGAGCTCATCGTCTGCCACAGTTTGCGCCCGTACAGCGCCAGGCCCGTCGCCCCCACCCGGTCGGACCACCACTGGAACAGCTCCTCGCTGGGCACGCTCCAGCCGAGGTCGTCGCCGGGCGCGGCGATGTAGCCGTCCAGGCTCACGTTCATACCGAAGGTCAGTTTCCGCATGGCGTCAGCCTCCCGTGAGTCGGTATTCGGCGTACAGACCAGCACGGCGCGGAAAAATCATCGGTCAGGCCACACCGAGGGCGGGTTGACCACCACGCCAAGCAGATGCTCCGTACGGATAAGGAAGCTCCACCGGCAACGATCCGACATCGAAGGCGTCCGCTACCCGCTCGGCACAGAGCAGTCCGGCGTGCCCCGCCCGGAGCACACGTCGGAAAGGTGCGCTCAGCGGGACAGTCGGCAGCCGCTCGGAAATGGCCAAGTCGACTGGCACGTCGAGTCTCGGTTCTGACCATTCGACATGGCCACCGCCCCCTTCGTCGGTGCATCCCTGGCCACGAACAACGGGAACCGACACCGGATGCGATGGCGCTAGTGACTCTCATACGGCAGGACATGGCGTACGGCTGCGGGGATTGATCCATGGACAAGGTGGGCGGGTCGGGGGCAGGAACACAAACAGCCGAAGGGAAGCTGGCGGCTTCCCTGGTCCGTGCCAGGCGTCACGTCACCGGGGAGGACCCGTTTGACGCGTCTCCAGTAGCTGGCGTCGAAGTGCTGACAGCGCTCGGCGATTGCAGCGCCGTGGCAGCTAGGGTCGGCTTGCGATCTTCGGTCATATCCAAGACCCAGTCGCTCCATTAGCAACTTGGTTCTGACTAGGTATTTTTAGTAGCGGGGACAGGATTTGAACCTGTGACCTCTGGGTTATGAGCCCAGCGAGCTACCGAGCTGCTCCACCCCGCGTCGGCAGTGAACTACCTTACGTCAGCTCTGGAACCTAGCCAAATCACCGCATTGGCTCAGTCCAAGCCGGGAATCAACTCCCGTGCCTCGAAGTAGTCCATACCTGTCAGCTGCAGCAGATCGCTCACCATCGAGCGAATTTGAGCCAGGATCACGCTGGCGGAGATGGACTGAGTGAGATGCTGATGTGCCGTGGCTTCGCCGACTTTTTGGAGTTCATCCCTGGCAGCGGTTGGCAGCCGGCGCTCGGCGAGCTCCCGGGCAATAAGTCGGCAGGCTTCCGCAAGCTGTCGGATGAGATCTTCATAGGCCATCGGCACCTCCTCACCCCGCCATACGGCGACCACCGACCGACGGGCTAGGACCCGAAGGTTGCGACTCGCACCGTCAAGCGGTACATGGAAATCCGCCAACGCAGTTGCAGCCGCCAGCTTGCGACGTTCAAACAGTGAGTGGCGGACGAATTCGAGGCCATCGGCGGCAGCCGCATCGAACACAGCCAGATCCTTTTCAGCCGCCTCCGCCCGACCCAACACCGCAGTCGCAGCATGTTCATCGTTCGTCGCTAGGGCATTGGCCGCAGCGTCGAGTGTCTCAGCCATTCCCGAAACCACCTTGGCGGCGGCTTCAGTCGGCTTGCGGAGCGGCCCACTGGGTGCCAGAGTTGCCACCAACAATGCCAGTACACAGCCGATCACGGCGTCGGCCCAGCGGTTGAAGCCGTATCCGAAATTAGGTGCCAGCACGCTCACAGCGATGGCTTGAACGCCTGCTTGGCTCATGATCAACGGACCTGCTCCCAGCAGAGTTGCCAGCGACAACGCGATCGCTACGACGAGCATGATCTGCCACGTTCCGGTTCCGAACAGAAGCAACCAGATGTCGCCGAGCGCTACGCCGACAGTAACGCCGATGGCCATTTCGACACCGCGACTGAGCCGCTGTCCGGAAGTCGCACCAAGTACCAAGATCGCGGCGACGGGGGCGAAATAGGGTATCCGGTGATGGATCAGCTGCCCGGCGAGGAACCAGGCAATGCCGGCAGTCAGCGCGCACTCGATGATCATTAAGGACCGTTGTCGCAATCGCTCGACACGGCGGACCGCCGATGCTCGCCCGCGCCGCAGCGTGCGGTCGCTGAGGTCGAATGCCCGCAGTTTCATCCGCTGCAAGGAGAAAGCCTCTGAGTCCATGCCTCATGATTCACCCGGCGCCCGCTGGCGTACCAGAGCCGTGGCCGCATCCAACCCGTCGCCTGACGTCGGGCACACTAGGCAAACGTGACTTCACCGATTCGCGTCACTGTGTGGGGCGAGAACTTTCACGAGCAGTCCGAAGACGATCGCGCTGGCATGGCGGAGCGCTACCCAGACGGCATGCACGGTGCCATCGCGAGGGGCCTCACTGAGATTCTCGGTGGCTCCGTAGCGGTCACTATTGCCACTCAAGATCAGCCAGAGCACGGTCTAACCGAACAGGTCATGAACGCGACCGATGTGCTGACGTGGTGGGGTCACGCTACCCATGGCAGCGTCGATGATGCCGTAGTTGACCGAGTACAGCAGCGCGTGCTCGGCGGCATGGGTCTGCTGGTACTCCATTCCGCGCACTTCTCCAAGATCTTTCGTCGACTCATGGGTACGACGTGCTCGCTGGCCTGGCGCAACTCCGCCGACACTGAACTGGTCTGGACTGTCAATCCGTCACATCCGATCACCGTCGGCGTTCCGCAACCGATCATGATCAACGAGCATGAGATGTATGGCGAGTTCTTCGATATTCCGGCGCCGGAAGAGTTGATCTTCATCTCCACGTTCAGTGGTGGTGAGGTCTTCCGGTCCGGCTGCTGCTGGCGGCGCGGCAAGGGAAAGGTGTTCTACTTTTCGCCGGGTGATCAGCATTATCCGATCTACCACCATCCCGACATCAAGCGCGTGCTTGCCAATGCCGTGCTCTGGGCACGGCCGGATAATGTCGCCGACCTCAACCCGCCGTCCGTCCTCAACAGCCCAGCGCCCCACTTTGAGAGCCGCGATATGGCCGATGGCGTGCGTTCATGAGCAGTGAAAGGCTTCGGGCCGGTGTGATCGGTCTCGGTTGGGCCGGACAGCAGCACATGGCCGCGTACGCCGAAACTCCCGATGTTGATCTTGTCGCACTGGCTGGGATGGAGACCGATGCGCTGCAGCGGCTAGCAGATCGATACGGCGTCTCCACCGAACACCGCTACACGCACTGGCAAGATCTTGTTGATCATGGTCAGCTTGATCTGCTGAGCAGCGCCGCTCCGACGACGCTGCATGCACCGATTGCGATATCAGCGCTCAATGCCGGCGTGCACGTGCTCTCCGAAAAGCCAATCGCCGAGAATGCCGACACCGCGCGGCGCATGGTGGACGCGGCCGAGCGGAATGATCGCGTCCTGGATGTCTCCTTCAACCATCGCAACCGCGGTCACGTGAAGGTCCTGAAGAAGATCATCGACGCCGGGCTGCTGGGCCACATCTATTACGCCAAAGTCGGCTGGCTGCGCCGGGAAGGGATTCCGGGCCTCGGTAGCTGGTTCACACATCGCGCAACGGCGGGAGGTGGGCCGCTGATGGATCTTGGTGTGCACATGCTCGACATGGCGCTCTATCTGTTGGGTGAACCGCCGGTACGTGCGGTGACCGCTGCCACGTACGCAGAGTTCGGGCCGCGAGGCAGGGGCGGCTCGGATTCGCCGTTGATGCGCAAGACCGGGATAGAGCCCGGCGCCTTCGATGTGGAGGATCTCTCGACGGCCTTCCTACGGCTGCAAGATGGCGGGACGCTGCTGCTGGAGTCGAGTTGGGCTCAATGGATACCGAAGGATCGGTGCTATGTGACGATATTCGGCTCCGACGGTGGCGCCAGCATCGAGTGGGGCGCTCCGGATGATCCCGACCGGACCCTGGATATCTGGACCGAGAAGCAAGGGGTCCCGGCAACACTGCATCCGAACATTCCGCCTGACGGCAAGCACGCCGAGTCTGTCAACGATTTCATCGCCAAAGTGCGATCGGGTGATTACAGCAACCATCGCGGCAAGCAGGCACTGGCCCGAGCGGTGGTCATCGATGCTTGCTATGCCTCGGCGGACAAAGGTAGTGAGGTCGCGCTGGAACCATAGGCTGGAGGTACGACTCAGCAGTCACATTCGTCACACAAATTAATTATGTTCACTTCCGTGTCGCCGATGACATGAATCAGGCTAGGGCCACTTCCCTGCGATCGGACTGGCCATGCCTGAATCCACCAGAGCTCAGATCTGGGCTGTCAGCACGCTGAGATGCGTGCTCAGAGGCCTGCTGGCCTCAGCGATAATCGGCACATCCGCTGTTCTGACCACACTGCCCGCCCAGGCAGACCCCGCCGTGGCGGCAAAGTCAGGAAGCTTTACGATCCGCGGTGCCGGCTGGGGCCATGGCTGGGGAATGTCGCAGTACGGCGCATACGGGGCTGCTCGCAAAGGCTTGTCCTGGAAGCAGGTCCTTGCCTTCTACTACCGAGGCACTCAACTCTCCACCATGCCCAGTGGCACCAAGATTAAGGTTGGGTCAGCTCCGACAACGACAACAGCCTGCGAGTCTTGCCGGCGAGCGGTCTTACGGTGCGCGACACAGCCGGTCATCGCTACGCCGTGCCGACCGGTGCGAAGTACACCTCGTCCTCAGCGAATTCCAAGATCGTCAAGGTGGTACTGCCAGGCGGACCCGTGCGTGCCTACCGCGGCACCGTGGCGTTGATCAAGAAAGGATCCGGCGGACGGACCATCAACAAGGTTTTGCTTGAGGATTACGTCAAAGGGGTTGTGCCGGCCGAGATGCCCACCTCCTGGGCGGCCGACGCCGTACGCGCACAGGCAGTGGCCGCACGCTCCTATGCGGTCCGGCTCCGGGACTTCGGTAACTACTCCGGATTCGACATCTGTGACACCACAGCTTGTCAGGTCTACGGCGGCATGGGTCTCGAAACCAGCGGCGGCAACGCGGCGGTCAAGGCGACAGCCGACAAGATCGTCACCTATCGCGGCAAGGTGGCGCTCACTCAGTTCGCATCGTCCAACGGTGGTCACAGCGCTCAAGGCGACTACCCATATCTTGCCGCGTAGCCCGATCCGTACGACGGAGTGATCAAATCGCAAGCCTGGACCCGGACGATCAGGGCCAGCAGCATAAGCCGGGTATGGCCTTCAGTCGGGACAGTGCAGCAGTTGCAGATCAGCAGTCGCGACGGCGCCGGCGCCTGGGGCGGCCGCGTCAAGACGATCAAGATCATCGGGAGTGTTCGCACCGCAACTGTTTGCGGAACGACCTTCCAGCACATGTTCGGTATGCGTTCCTCGCTCTACACGATCAGCACCCGCTCCGCCGCCTGACCACCGACTTGTCAGAACGTTGTTGACCCATAGCTCAACCACGTTCTGACAAGTCGGTGAGAATGAGCAGGTGATCGATGGGTTTCAGATCGGCCACCACACCGCAGACAGTGACGGCTG
Source organism: Propionibacteriaceae bacterium (assembly GCA_045806785.1). GTDB lineage: Bacteria > Actinomycetota > Actinomycetes > Propionibacteriales > Propionibacteriaceae > Microlunatus. The sequence continues at coordinate 5,833 of JBJMIR010000069.1, forward strand.
GCTTACCGGGACGACTGTGGTGGTAGCGCACGAGGGCGCGGTAGGGGGCGTCGATGTACGCGGCGGTGGCCCAGGCACTCGGGAGACTGACTTATTGAATCCGGCGACGACTATCGAGCACGTACATGCGGTGGTGCTGACCGGCGGAAGCGCGTACGGACTGGCTGCGGCCAACGGCGTGATGGCCGCGCTCGAGACGGCTGGCATTGGGTTCCCGGTCGGTGGCGAACCTCATCAGGTCGTTCCCATCGTGCCGGCTGCAGTGCTCTTCGATCTGGGCCGAGGCGGCGTCTTCGGCAATCGGCCCACCGATGAATTTGGAGCCCTGGCCTTCGCCGCCGCAACGAGTAACCAACCTGCTTCCGGCTGTGTCGGTGCCGGAACGGGTGCACTCTGTGGCGGGATCAAAGGCGGCTTTGGTTACGCGGAAAGGCAGCTGGCCTCAGGAATTTCCATTGCAGCGGCAGTGGTGGTGAACGCGGCAGGGTCAGCCGTCGACTCCGTGACCGGACGGTTGTGGGCTGATCAGATGCAACGGCTAGCGAAGCCAACCGATCATGAACGAGACGCGCTGGTGACTGCCTATGCCCAGGCCCAGGCGTCGTACGCCACCACCATTGGCGTGATCTTGACAGACGCGATCGTCTCGAAGGCTCAGGCCAGCAAGCTTGCCGCGGTAGGGCATGACGGGATGGCCCGCGCGATCAAACCAATCCATTCGATGCTTGATGGCGACACGGTGTTCTGCCTTGCCTCGTCGCGCCGAGCGGTCGCGCTGGATCCGGTGCACTGGCTATTCGCCTTCAACACGCTGTTGGCCGCGGCAGCCGAGGTATTCACCGATGCCTGTCTTGACGCGATGCTCGCTGCGACTGGACGAGGGTCCTGGAAAAGCTACAGTGAGCTGGCGCCCTCGGCCGTCGGCCGAGATATCGGTTTAGCAACGCCGCCCTGATTTCTACACTGGTGGCTGCATTCAGCCCCTGACCAACGAGGAACCATGAAGGCGTTACTGCTGGAAAACATCCATCCTGAGGGCGTCCGGCTGCTCACCGAACGCGGGATCGAGGTGGAAACCGGCAAGGGAGCCCTCGACGAGCCTGAGCTGATCGATGCCCTGCGTGGAGTGCAGCTGCTGGGCATTCGCTCCAAGACCAATGTGACCGAGCCGGTCCTCCAGGCATCGCCAGGCTTACAAGCGATCGGGGCCTTCTGTATTGGTACCAATCAGATCGACCTGCCTGCTGCTGCCAGCCGCGGCATCCCGGTCTTCAACGCGCCGTTCTCAAACACCCGCAGCGTTGTGGAGCTCGTGATCGCGGAGATCATTGCGCTGGCACGGCATCTCGCCGATAAGAACGCCAGCATGCACGCCGGCATATGGGATAAGTCGGCCAAAGGTGCCCATGAGATACGCGGCCGAACGTTAGGCATTGTGGGCTACGGCAACATCGGCAGCCAGTTGTCCGTGGTGGCGGAGTCGATTGGCATGCGGGTGTACTTCTACGACGTCGCCGACAAACTGGCGCTGGGCAATGCTCGGCGCTGCGAGACGCTCGACGAGCTGCTGGAGGTGGCCGAGACGGTCAGCTTGCACGTTGATGGACGACCCGGCAACGCGGGGCTGTTTGGAGCCGAGCAGTTCGCGAAGATGCGGCGGCGGAGCCTGTTTCTCAACCTGTGCCGCGGCTTCGTTGTTGATCATGACGCATTGCGGGAGCATCTGCTGAGTGGTCACATCGCCGGCGCGGCGCTGGACGTCTTCGCCGATGAGCCGAAGAACGCTGGCGATCGGTTCAGCTGCAGCTTGCAAGGCCTGCCAAACGTGATCTTGACGCCCCACATCGGCGGTTCCACGGAGGAGGCGCAGACCGATATCGGTCGGTTCGTGGCGGGGAAGCTGCGCGACTTCGCCGATAGTGGACATACCACCATGTCGGTCAACTTGCCGCAGGTGCAGACCGACAGCAGAGTGGTCGGGCGCAGCCGTCTGCTGCATGTTCATCAAAATGTGCCGGGAGTGCTTGCCACGGTGAACGGGTTGCTGGCCAACGCTCACGTCAACATCGAGGGCCAGGTGCTTTCCACCCGCGGCGAGCTGGGCTACGTCATCACTGATGTGGCTGGCGGCATCACTGCCGAACTGATCGACAAGCTGGAGAGCATGCCGGAGACCGTACGCCTCCGGGTTATTGCATAGCTCTTGCGGCAGTCAGCTTGTCACGCTGAGGAGCCAGCTGTACCCAGTCTTTTGACGGGGCTTGAGCAACCAGAGCGGCAAAATTTTGCGCTTCCACGGGCTCAGGGGCCCGGGCGTAGCTACGAGGCGAGAGAGGCCCGGCGGATCAGTGCTGGCAGCCACGAGGGGCAGCGTGGATCAGCTTCAAGATCATCGATGCTCCACCAGCCCACCTCGACAAGCTCATCCGGCGCATTGACGTAAGGCCTGACATCCAGCGGCGCGTCCGCCGTGAAGGTCACAGTGATCTGCCGCTCGCCTCCATCGGTAACGAAGAACTCCGACTCCAGATACCGCAGCGCCACCTCGGAAAGATCAAGTCCGACCTCCTCAGCGACTTCGCGGCGTGCCGTCGCCTCGAGAACGCCGGCGACAGGATGCGCGACACCAACATGGCCGCCGATCATTCCGATCATGTTCGGCGCGTACGCCACACCTGGCGAGCGGACCACCAACAGCCAGCGATCGCCGCGCTGGATCAGCACGCAAACGGTAACCGCGTAGAGCTCGTTGGCCACCAAGGGATCAAGACTTGCGTCGTACGATCTTGATCACGATAAACAGCAACAGGCCGAAGACCGCGAGAACCGGGCCGTACCGCTTCAGCAGCACTGGCACAACGGTGCGGAGCACATCGAGAGTGCTTTCACCGGTTTCTGTTGCTGGTGATGTGTAGCGAGGCGGTTCGGAGGTGCCCGGCGCCGTTTGATCAGGCCGTTCTCTGGACAGGGAACGCACGGTCGTGGGGGAGGGCTCGGATCCCGGCGAGCTGAGCCCGGCGGCCGGATTTTTCGCTGCCGGTTCCTGGGCAGGAACCGCCTCTAGCTCGATGGTCTGCTCGGTGTCTGCCTGGTCGAAGCCAGCAGTAGCTGTGGCTTCATCCGCTCCAGTGAACATGTCCGCCTGGTCGATGCCTGCGGCGCCTACCGCAACGCCCGATTCTGCCAAGACCGCCCGGGCTTCGCCAAGTCCCTCAGTGAACCGCTGGGATATACAGTCCACAAACTGGTCCAGCAGCTTCAGGCTGACATCGGAGATCACTTCGTCACCGAACTGAGCCGGCTTTCCGGTGACGGCCAGATTGGTGAGCACCTCGACGTCGGTCTGGTCGCCGTTCTCGGCGAACGACGCTGTCACGGTCACTGCCGCCGTACCGTTCCGTCGTCTGTCGTTCCCGTTGGCCTCAATCAGCACCCGATGTTCGGTCTCATTGCGCTCCAGGTATCGGCCAGAGCCGTTGTAGACGAGTGTGGCCGGCCCCAATTTGATCTTCAGCTTGCCGGTGAATTCGTCACCCTGCACGCTGGTAACGGTCGCGCCAGGGAAGCAGGGAGCCAGCTGCTCGACATCGTTGAAGGCGTTCCAAGCCTCGTGCACCGCAGCCGGCACACTGAAGCGATGCGTCAGGTCCATGGGGGCCATTCTGTCCTATGTCGACTTGCGTGAGCGAAGCTAACTCCAGCCCCTGCGGCGAGCAGCGTTAGTGTCATTTCCATGGACACAGTCAGCTAACTCAAGCGGCCACAATCGCACGTCGGTCCGGCCTTCGCGTAGGCGGTAGAGCGAGGCTCTAGCCGCAGTCCCAAGTCAACAACGCTGTCGAAAATCATCACCACGAGCCTTGATCATTATCGCGCCCTTGATCATCGTCGTAATTGCGATCATCGCCGTCGTTCTCGAGAGCGAGCTGTTTGAGCACGGCGTCGTGCAGCCGGCTATTGGTGGCGTATCCACCAGTGCCGTGTGGTCCTGGATGACCATCAAGATCAGTGAACTTTCCGCCCGCCTCGGTCACGATGATCGAGCATGCGGCCATGTCGTGCAGCTGAAGCTCGGGCTCGCAGGCGATGTCGACGCCGCCCTCGGCGAGCAGCATGTAGGACCAGAAGTCCCCATAGCCCCGGGTCCGCCAGCATCGTCTCAGCAGGTCGACGAATTGCTGGCCTTGTCCAGACTCGACCCACGCCGAGATCGACGCGTAGCTCAGCGAGGCGTCTTCGATCCTCGCGATATCGGAGACGTGGATCGTGGTTGCCGACATCAAAGACTTGCCGGCGTACGCGCCTCCGCCCAAGCGCGCCCACCAACGGCGGCCGAGCGCCGGCGCACTGACCACTCCAACGGCTGGCTGATCGTTGATCATCAAGGCAATCAGCGTCCCCCATACCGGGACGCCGCGTACGAAGTTCTTAGTGCCGTCGATCGGGTCGATCACCCAGCGACGCGGCCCCCAGCCGGTATCGCCCATCTCTTCTCCATGGACCGCATCCCGGGGTCGGGCCCGGCTGAGCGTACGACGAATCGCCTGCTCCGCCGTGGTGTCGGCGTCGGTGACCGGCGTGAGATCAGGTTTGGACGTGACATGCAGGTCCAGCGATTTGAAGCGGCTCATGGTGATCGAGTCGGCGTCATCGGCGAGCAGATGAGCGAGGCGAAGGTCATCGGTGAGATTTCGCAGCAGCGCGTCATCGGGCCCTGTTCGCGCGGCATCGGGGACGGGCATGTGCCTACGCTACTGGCCGGAGCCGAGCATCCGGCGAAAAGACTCAAGCCGGCTCGGCGCGAGCTGACCACTTGCCACCGCAGCGTCGAGCGCACACTCAGGTGCAGTGTCGTCATGCGCACAGCCGCGTGGGCAGTTCTCGACAATCGACCTGAGGTCATCGAAGGCAGCGATGATCCGGTCTCGGCGGACGTGACTCAGTCCAAAGGAGCGGACGCCCGGCGTATCAATGACCCAGCTCTGTTCATCGAGGGGCACAGAAGATTCGGTCGCGTCGGGCAGTCGTAGTGCGATGGCGGAGGAGGAGATGTGGCGACCGCGTCCGGTCGCTGCACTTACCTCACCAATCGCCCGGCGGGCGCCTGGGATCAAGGCGTTGACCAGTGTGGATTTCCCCACACCCGAATGCCCGACGAAGACGCTACGGTGCCTGCGCAGCCAGTTATGCAGTAGATCCAGGTCGGCACCAGGGTACGTGACCTGCACGGGGACACCTAGTGGCTCATACTGGGCGACAAGTTCGTCTGGTGCCGCGAGATCGGCCTTGGTAAGGCAGAGCAGCGGTCGGATTCCGGCGTCGTACCCCGCGACCAACAGGCGGTCGATCATACCGATCCGAGGCGGCGGATCGGCGAGCGCAGTGACAATCACCAGTTGGTCGGCATTGGCGACAATCGGGCGCTCGTACGGGTCGTCATCGTCAGCCGTGCGACGCAACACCGTTTCCCGTTCCGCGACCTCCACAATGCGAGCAAGCGTCCCTTCATCGCCGGATGTATCACCGACAACACGAACCTGATCGCCAACGATGACACCCTTCCGACCAAGCTGACGTGCCTTCGTTGCTGTCACCTCCTGATCAGAAATCAAGACCCGATACCGACCGCGATCGACGGTGATCACCATGCCTGTCTGAGCGTCGGCGTAGTCAGGTCGGTCCTTGGTGCGCGGCCGGTTACTGCGACGGCTCGGGCGATCGAACGCCTCGTAGTCATCGCCACGCCGGCCGGCGTAGGTCACTGCCGGATCGCCTCGCCGGCTGCCGCGCGTACTGAGTCGTTGATCATCTTCATCCACAGCTGCTCGAATTCCGGCATGGTCTTGCTCGTGCAACCGATGTCGTCCAGGACGACCTCCGGAACCAGCAGACCGAGAAGGGCTCCGGCCTGGGCCATCCGATGATCAGCGTAAGTGTGCCAAAGATCACCACCGAGAATTCGCGGGTGAATGGTGAGACCGTCACGGGTCTGCTTCACATGGGAACCGAGTCGATCAAGCTCGGTTTCGAGTGCAGCGAGCCGATCGGTTTCATGGCCGCGGATATGTGCAATACCTCGGAGATGGCTCGTGTCATCGGCAAGAGCGGCGATCGCCGCGATTACAGGCGTGAGCTCGGCGGCACCGCTTAGATCAAGATCAACGGCATGAATATGATCAGTACCCTGGACTTTGAGGTCCCTGCCTTCCAGGTCCACGCTGGCGCCAAAGCGTTCCAATATGTCGCGGATCGCATCGCCGGGCTGCAGTGTGGCGGCGGGCCAGTTCGGGATCGTGACCGTTCCGCCGGTTATGGCTGCCGCCGCGAGAAACGGCGCCGCGTTGGAAAGATCTGGCTCAATCGTTCTGTCAAGCGGCTGGATCGGCGCAGGAGTGACAATCCAGCGATCGGGCTCTGTGTCATTGATGTCCACTCCCTGGGCGCGCAGCATCTCCAGAGTCATCTGAACGTGCGGGCGCGAGGGGATCTCACCGCCAATGTGCTGGATGTCGATGCCTTCGGCGTAGCGGGCGCCGGCGAGTAGCAGGCCGCTGAGGAACTGGCTCGACGCCGAGGCGTCCACGGTGATATCACCGCCGGCTAGCTGCGGATTGCCAGTGAGATTGAACGGAAGCGAATAGCCGTTGCCGTCGACCCTGGCGCCGAGCAGTTTCAGCGCCCCCAGCAGTGGCGCCATAGGTCGCGCGTACGCCTGCTGGTCGCCGTCGAATCTCACGGTGCCATCGGCCAATGCTGCGACTGGCGGCACAAACCGCATGACCGTGCCGGCGAGGCCGCAGTCGATGGCGCCGCCACCGACAAATGAGGCCGGTGGAGTGACCTGCCACTGCGGGCCGCTCTCTTCGATGCGTACGCCGAGAGTGCGCAACGCGTCTCGCATCAGTTGGGTGTCACGTGCTTCTAGGCCACCAGTGATCACCGAAGGACCACTGGCCAGAGCGGCCAAGATCAATGCGCGATTGGTCTCGGACTTGGAAGCGGGAAGGACGACTGTTGCGGTGATTGGTGTGGGCGCCTCAGGCGCAGCCCATTGTCGAAGTTCAGACACTCCTCAGATCCTAGGCGCCAGCCGCCACCAACAACCGACTTGTCAGACTCTCAGCTGCCTATAGCCCG
>JBJMIR010000070.1:0-58329 GCA_045806785.1 Propionibacteriaceae bacterium
TGCTGGGACCAAGATCGCGAACAGGAGACTTGCCGCGCTGCTTCCCAGCGAGGTGCAGGCTTGGGCTACCGATCGGTCTAAGGTCTTGGCGCCGGTCACGGTGCGGCTATTGGTGAGCATGCTGCGCTCGATCTACGCCTCCGCTGTTGAGGATCATCTGGCGGCCTCCAATCCGGTGAGCAAGCGCATCAAGCTGCCAGAGTCGGAGGACAAGCGCATTGTGCCGCTGACGGTGCTGCAAGTGCAGCAGTTGGCTGATGCCATGCCGGCACGGTGTCGCGCTGCGGTGATCACTCAAGCCGGGTTAGGACTCCGCGTTGGCGAGCTGCTCGGACTTCGCGAGCAAGACGTGAAATTCCTGGCGCGTGAGGTGAAGATCGAACACCAGTTGAGCAAGGACGGCAGAGAATTCCTACCGCCGAAAACCCCAAGATCGGAGCGTACGCTGCCGCTCCCCACCGTGGTGGCTGAGGTGCTGTCCGCGCACATCGCTAGCTATTCACCACATGGGGAATCAGGTCTGCTGTTCACCACGACGACGGGTAGGCCGTACCGCCAAGCGCATTACGGTGCGCAGATTTTCCCGGCCGCCGTACGTCGCGCCGGACTGCCAGCTGGCACCACGCCGCACGATTTGCGGCACCACTTCGCCAGCGTGCTGATCGATGCAGGCGAGTCAGTGTTCGCGGTCGCGGAGCGGCTTGGACACAAGAATGCTGCCCTGGTGACGAAGGTCTACGGCCACCTAATGCCGGGCAGTGAGGACAGGATGAGGCGCGCAATCGACGCCGCGTGGACGACCGACGGACTCCAGACGGACTCGGCCCATGGCTAGCAGTGGATTTTCTCTTGTCTGTTGCATGCTGTTGATCATGATGTCCGGATGCGCGAGCGACCAACCTACCGGCCCTTCACCGCCCGTAAGCCCTAGTCCGACGCCACATACCCCGGCCTTAAACTCATCGCCGTCAAGTCGGCCCGGCGCATCGACGCGGCGAACCAACGTGACTGTCGTCATGAACGGTGACCTGCTGTGGCACAACACCTTGTGGTACAGCGCGAAGGAGGACGCCCAGCGTCGCGGAAAGGGTGGGTATGACTTCGCCCCACTGTTGGCGGGCATGAAGCCGGTGATCTCTTCGGCGGACCTTGCAATCTGCCACGAAGAAGTACCACTCGCTTCCCCGGGCGGGCCGTACCGCAACTATCCGCTGTTCGCTGCTCCGCCGCATGTCGTGAAAGCCATCTCCGCGACCGGCTACGACGTGTGTACGACGGCCTCCAACCATGCGGTTGATCAAGGTTTTGCTGGCGTTCGGCGGACTCTCGATGATCTTGATCACGCCAAGATCGCTCACGCCGGCACAGCTCGTACGAAGGCCGAATCCCAGCGCCCGACGATCTTCACGACTCGTCAAGGAGTCAAGATCGGAATCATCGCCGCCACCTTCAGTTTGAACGGTATCCCTATGCCCGCGGGCAAACCCTGGGCTGTGCAACGGATGAGCGCTAAGAATCTGCTCGGCCAGGCGCACCGTGCTCGCGCGGCCGGAGCCGACATTGTGCTGGCCGCCGTTCATGTTGGGACGGAGTATTCGACAAGAGAGAACGGGCAGCAGGTCGCGCTCGCGCGGGCACTTACGGCCTCGCCTGATATTGATCTTGTCTACATGCACCACCCGCATGTCGTGCAGCCGTGGACCATGATCAACAAGAAGTGGGTGCTGTTTGGCGTGGGGAACACGGTGGCCCAGCAGGAGGCCGACCGCACCTACGAAGGAGCGACCGGTCGATTCACCTTCACGCGGGTGGGGAACCGACGATTCACGGTCAGCAAGGCTGAATACATTCCTACGCTGGTGACCTTCTATCAGCCGGGGCGACCGGCACGGCTCTATCAGGTATCGGCGAAACTGAAGACCGCCAAGGGATCTTTTCGTACCCGGCTACTGGGGGCCCAGCGACGGACGACCTCGGTGGTAATGGGTAAGCAACCAAAGGGACTGGTGCGGGGATAGCTCTGAACGATGTCGCTTCCCACCCTTGTGATCGTGAGTGGGCCTGCTGGTTCGGGCAAGACAACGCTGGCCCACAGATTGGCCGTAGCGATTGGCTGCCCGGCCTTGTGTCGCGACGAGATCAAAGAGGGCATGGTTACCGCCAGGCCAGACTTCGTCCCTGGGCCTTCCGATCCGCTGACCATGAGGACCTACAGTGTCTTTTTCGCCGCCATCGGTCTATTCCTGGAGCACGGCGTGACCCATATTGCTGAGGCGGCGTTTCAGCATGCCAACTGGATACGCGGATTGGAGCCTCTGCAGCCCCTCGCACGGCTGCGGGTTGTCCGCTGCCAAGTCGCTCCTGCAATTGCCCGAGCGAGGGCGGAGCAACGGCGACATGAGCAACGCAGCAGAGCGGCGCATGACGACATTGGGCATTTCAGTGTGAATCGGTCATTCGAGCCAATTCGGCTGGATGCACCCACGCTGGACGTCGACACCAGCGACGGTTACAGCCCTGACCTTGATGCGATCACAGCATTCGCGCTCCGTACATACTCATCGAGCTAATACAGTGCTCGGGTGATCACCCGAATGTCGGAGTTGTTTGTCCGCACGTTGCGCGAGGACCCTGCCGATGCGGAGGTACCCAGTCATCGCTGGCTGGTACGCGCCGGTTACATTCGCCGGGCCGCGCCCGGCATCTATAGCTGGTTGCCGCTGGGCTACCGGGTGCTGCGCAACGTCGAGCGCATCGTCCGCGAGGAGATGAATGCGATCGGTGCTCAGGAGGTGCACTTCCCGGCGCTGCTGCCGAAGGAACCGTACGAGGCGAGCGGGCGCTGGACAGACTATGGCGAGAGCATCTTCAGACTGCGGGATAGGAAGGGCGCGGAATACCTTCTGGGACCCACACACGAGGAAATGTTCACGCTGCTGGTCAAGGACATGTACTCCTCCTACAAGGACTTGCCGCTCTCCCTGTACCAAATTCAGACGAAATATCGCGACGAGCCGCGGCCTCGGGCCGGGCTGCTACGCGGCCGCGAGTTCGTCATGAAGGACTCGTACTCCTTCGACATCGATGATGAGAGCCTGGCGAAGTCCTACGCGGCCCATCGCGAGGCATACGTGAAGATCTTCAACCGACTCGGCTTCGAATATGTCATCGTGCACGCGATGTCGGGCGCGATGGGCGGGTCGGCGAGCGAGGAGTTTTTGGCTATCGCCGAGAACGGCGAGGATACCTTCGTACGCTCACCCGGCGGTTACGCGGCCAATGTCGAGGCTGTACGGACCACACCTCCCGAGCCGCTGCCCTACCACGATGCCCCCGCTGCTCATGTAGAGGACACCCCCGACACCCCGACAATCGCGACTTTGGTCGACCTGGCGAACGCGCGCTTCCCTCGGACAGACCGGCCTTGGCAGGCCAGCGACATGTTGAAAAACGTGGTCCTCATGGTCAGGGAAATCGATGGCACCCGACATCCGCTGGTGATCGGAGTCCCCGGAGACCGGGAGGTGGACATGAAACGGCTTGCTGCGCAGCTTGAGCCGGCCGAGGCAGAGCCGTTCAGCGATGAGGATTTCGCCGCACATCCGGAGCTGGTGAAGGGCTATCTCGGGCCGGCTGAGTTTCCTGATGAGCCGGTGGCTCTACTTGGCGAGGAATCGCTCACCAAGATCAGGTATCTGGTGGATCCTCGTGTCGTGGCAGGTACCCGTTGGGTGACCGGCGCCAACGAGCCAGGCCGGCATGTTTTTGATCTTGTCTGCGAGCGAGACTTCACACCGGACGGCGTCATCGAAGCGGCCGAGATCCGGGAGGGCGATTTGGCTCCTGACGGTTCCGGGCCGCTGAGCCTGGCCCGCGGCATCGAGATGGGACACATCTTTCAGCTGGGTCGCAAGTATGCCGAGGCTCTGGGCCTCAAGGTACTTGATCAGAACGGGAAGCTGGTCACGGTGACCATGGGCTCTTACGGAGTCGGCATCTCCCGGGCTGTCGCGGCCGTCGTTGAAGGCACCTCCGATGAGAAAGGACTGTGCTGGCCGCGTGAGCTAGCACCGTTTGATGTCCATGTTGTGGCAGCCGGCAAAGAAGAGTTGGTCGGTAGCGCGGCAGCTGCCCTCGCCGGTCAGCTCGACGAGGCAGGCGTTGCTGTGCTGCTGGATGACCGGTCGGTCAGCCCAGGGGTGAAATTCGCCGATGCCGAGATCTTGGGCATGCCGACGATCGTTGTCCTGGGCCGCGGCCTGGCCAATGGTGTCGTGGAAGTACGTGATCGAAGGACAGGTGAGCAGGTCGAGATCCCCGTTGAGGATGCGCTGACGGAGATTCTCGCGGCCGTGCATGACGCCTGAATCCTGGAGTGCGCTTGATCTCTCCGCCCTGACGCTAGGTGCACTGATCGCCGCGGCCTTTGTCGCCGGATGGGTTGACGCGGTCGTCGGCGGCGGTGGCTTGATCCAGTTGCCGGCGTTGTTGATCGGCTTGCCGAGCAACACTCCGCCGGCGGTGATCTTGGGCACGAACAAGATCTCCTCGTTCTGCGGCACCGCGACGAGCTCGCTGACATATGCGCTCAGGATCCCGCTGGATTGGCGGACCGTGGCGCCGCTGGTCGTCGCCTCAGCGGCCGGATCGGCCATCGGTGCATCCCTTGCCAAGCTGTTGCCAAAAGATGCATTCACTCCGATCGTGCTGGCCGCGCTGATCGGGGTGGGCCTTTACGTCTGGCGCCGGCCGCAGCTGGGCATGGTGTCGGTTCGGAAACATCCCGGACGAGGACACTACGGATGGACCGCCCTGATCGGCTTGGTCGTCGGGGCGTACGACGGATTCTTGGGGCCAGGTACCGGTTCATTCTTCGTGATCTTGCTCGTCGCCGTGCTCGGTTACGGATTTCTGGAAGCGAGTGCGACCGCGAAGATCGCCAATCTGGTGACCAACCTTTCGGCAATCGTGGTGTTCGGACTGTCCGGTTCGGTGTTGTGGGCATTGGGGCTGATCATGGGTGCTGCCAATCTGATCGGTGGCTATCTCGGAGCGCGCACTGCCATTAGCCGCGGTAACTCCTTTGTCCGCAAGGTCTTCTTGATCGTGCTGACAGGATTGATCATCAAGCTGAGCTACGACGTCGTGGTTCAGTTCACCCAGTGATCAAGTGCTCCAACCAGGCCAGGCGTTCAGCGGAGCGCCCCAGGAGCGGGCAGTCTTCATCGCCGCGCTCAGCGCGCCGAGAGCTTGCTGTCTACCTGCCTGGTCTGGGGCGGCCGCCAGCCAGAGCCCACAGAACGGCTGCACCGCTGTGTGCATCTGCATGATCAACTTCCCGGCCGTGGACGGGCTGCGGGGAACGACCGATGGCACGTACGCCGGCTCGGCAGCCGGCACCTCCGCGGAGTGTTTCCTCAGCCACGCGATCAGCCGATCTCGAAAGATGCGCTGGTTGAGCAATTCCCGCTCCGCTGTGGCGTGCTGCTTGCTCAGCACCTTCATCTTGCCGAGTGCGAGCTGATAGCCGTACACCATGGCGTGCAGTTGACGGACAAGTTCCTGTACGGCGGCAACCTCGGTAAGGATCTCCACGGGCTTCCGGTTGCCGACTCGGCGTGTGTGTGGTGGATCGGCGGCACCGAGGGCGGCAGCAAAGCTGACAGCGGAGAGCGATAAGGAGCCCCAGAGCAGTGCGTCTAGGCCCTCAGCCTGCAGCGCCGCATGTCGATAGCGGCTGGCGGCAGCGTTCTCTCGACGCGCCAGCAAGGCAAGCGAGCTGTTCAGTGATTGCCCACCGAGCTTTACCGGCGGATGGCTTGGCAGCGGAGTGATGATGGCCCGAGCGTGTGCCGTGTGGGCGTCTTGAAGGAACGTCACCAGCTTCCGGCGGTCTTTGGAGAGCTCCTTGCGTTGCGGCCCAACCAGAATGTCGGCGGCAACCGCTGCCAGCCCCTGCTCCGGCGCTGCCGCGGCTGTCAACGGATGCGGCTCGGCAGCAGTTGGACTCGGCGTCTGAGACGCCGCTGGGCTGGATTCAGGAGCTGTTGAAGACGTGACGCCCGGACTGACCTGCGGATCGCCGCTACTGCACCCGGCAAGCCAGGGCACCCCCAGCGTCGGGGCGGCCAGACCCAGACCGATGATCATGCGGCGGCTCAGTTGGGGTGGTTGGACTATGGCACCGGGTTTGTCCGACTGAGCCACCCGCCGACGGTACCTCACCTGAGCGGTATGCTGCCGGACACGCGCAGCTGGATGTTTTCCACGTTGACGCCGCCACAACCGAAGGACCTAATCGGATCGAAGGACAGCGCAATGAAAGAGAGCCAGATTGCTGGCTTGCTGACCCCGATCTTTGCCCAGTTCGGGCTGGAGCTGGAAGCGGTGGAAATTATTCCCGCGGGCAAGCGTCGGCTACTGCGGGTGGTGGTCGATGGCGACGGTCCCGACGGCGCTGGTCCTTTGCTGGACGATCTTGCCGAAGCAAGCAAAGCGGCGTCGGCTGCCCTGGACAGAGCCGATGTGGCAGGCAACGCCGCTTACACCTTCGAGGTGACCTCACGCGGGGTGAGCCGGCCGCTTGAACTACCCCGACATTGGCGCCGTAATGCCGGACGCCTGGTCGCTGTGCGCTTGGCTGAGGGGGACACAATCACCGGCCGGATCGTTTCCAACACTGAGGAAGGCGTATCGCTCAACGTCGATGGCGAAGATCGGCAGGTTCGCTTTGCTGATGTCGAGCGCGCTCTGATTCAAGTGGAACTCAATCGGCCCAAAGTTGCGCGCAGCGAGGATGAGGAGGAGTGAGATGGATATCGACATCTCCGTGCTGCGGCTGATGGAGCGTGAGAAGGACCTGCCGTTTGAGGTTCTGGCCAGTGCCATTGAGGACGCCCTGCTTACCGCGTACGAGAAGACTGACGGCGCGGTACAGGGTGCTCGCGTGGACCTGAACCGCAAGACTGGACATGTCACAGTGATGGCGCCGGAGTATGACGAGAACGGTCAGCAGATCGGGGAGTACGACAACACCCCACATGGGTTTGGACGGGTGGCGGCCTCGACCGCTCGTCAGGTGATCATGCAGCGGCTGCGGGATGCTGAGGACGAGCAGAAGTACGGGCATTTTTCGGGCGTCGAGGGTGACATCGTCTCTGGTGTCGTGCAGCAGGGCAGCGACAGCCGTACGGTGCTGGTCGACCTCGGCAAGATCGAGGCGATCATGCCGTTGAGCGAGCAGGTTCCGGGGGAGCGCTACACGCACGGCACCCGCATTCGCGTCTATGTGGTTTCGGTTCGTAAGGAACTTCGTGGTCCGCAGGTGATCGTTTCGCGTACTCATCCAGGATTGGTGGAGAAGCTGTTCAAACTCGAGGTGCCGGAGATCGCTGACGGGACGGTCGAGATCAAGGCGGTGGCGCGCGAGGCTGGTCACCGCAGCAAGATCGCGGTCATGAGCCACAATTCCGACGTCAGCGCGAAGGGGGCTTGCATCGGTCCGATGGGGCAGCGGGTGCGCGCGGTGATGCACGAGCTGAACGAGGAGAAGATCGACATCATCGATTACTCTCCCGATCCGGCGACTTTTGTGGCTCAGGCGCTGTCGCCGGCGAAGGTCACTTCGGTAAGCGTCGTGGATGAGAATCTGCGTGCCGCACGCGTCGTCGTGCCGGACTACCAGCTGTCGCTCGCGATCGGCCGCGAGGGCCAGAACGCGCGGCTCGCGGCCCGGCTGACTGGTTGGCGTATTGACATCCGGTCTGATACCGCACCGTCCTAGGCCCGGGGTGCCGGCTGTTTGCAACGGTTCTTCCAAAAGCAGGTCTACGCTCCGCCTTCGGCGACGTTTGCCATCTCGAGATCGCAAACAAGTGTCTCGAGCGGCATTTCAACGCGCGCGGGTCGTCTCAAGACGGCTCGCGTTAGCGGACAGGGAAGTGCAGTCGCCACTCAGACTTGAGTTCGCCGGATGCCGGTTGCTCCACATTCCAGGAGGGCATGTTGCACGCGTTCTAGTGTGCGCAGCGGCTCGTAATGGATCCCGTCGGCAGCGACGATGATCAATCGCCAGCTCATCTGATCGAGCTCCTCCCGGCGGAAGGTATCCGATAGCCATTGCCGGCTGTCCTCGGCGTGCTGACGCCCGTCGTACTCGATGATCAGCCGCAGATCCTGGTACGCCAGGTCGTACCCTCTGCGCCAGCTGCCGTCGCCGCCGCGAACTACCAGATTGACACGGGGCTCCGGAAGTCCAGCCAGCACCAGGAGCAGTCGAAGCCGAGTCTCTTGTGGTGAATCGACACCTTTCCGGGCCAAAGCTGCTGCTCTTCGCGCCAAATGACAACCCTTGCCAGTCCGGGCAGCAGCCGCCTCAATAAGGCTGCTCCGGTGAGGTATGCCGGGCCTTGATCATCCCGTCGGCTACCACGACCAGCAGATCCTGTGGAACCGTTTGCTCATTAGCATTTCTGACGTTATTCCGGCCGCTCGAGCTTGCGCTCGACTGAATGGCTGGCGAGGATCGAATACGTGCTGGGTCTGTGCCGGTACGGACATAGACACGATCCTGAGTGCTCCCAAGGCCACCCCAAGCACTTATCCACAGATTTTCTGGCGCTTGTGAGTCTGGATTGATTTCACTGAGTCTCGGGGCGACACGAGCCGTCTCAGGATGGCAGACGTGGGCTATTTCAGCTCGGTCGAGACTCGGGAGCCGTCTTGAGATGGCAAACGTGTCTCGAGATGGATGTGCCGACCAACGCGGAATACTGCAGAGTCACCGCAGCGTTAGCCTGTTGCGGTGCCCGCCCCCGTACGTACCTGCATCGGCTGCAGGATCCGGGACGAGAAGCATCGGCTCATTCGCGTCGTGGCTTGCGACCGATCAGTAGTCGTCGACATCGGACAGACCCAGCCGGGCCGCGGAGCCTACCTGCATCCCAAGCCTGAATGCCTTGAGCGGGCGCTCAAGCGACGTAGCCTTGGGAGGGCTCTACGGTCGGAGATCGATGGCCAGCAGGCCGCTGTCACCATCCGGCAGTTCCTCGGCGCGCTCACTTAGACACGTGCGCGTGGCTGGGCATAGAGTCTCCAATGCATCCGCTCCGCTTGGAGCGGTTGAGATGAGCAAGCACTCGCATCTGCGAGAGCCGAACCAGAAAGTGGGCACCAGCTCATGACCGCTCGATGAGAACCGCTCAGTGAGCATGATCAACAACTAACTGGTCCGGAATCCAGACCCGGACCGCCAACAAGGAGAGCAGTGGCAAAGGTCCGTGTCTACGAGCTTGCTAAAGAGCTCGGAGTCGAGAGCAAGACCGTCCTCAGCATGCTGAAGGACATGGGGGAGTTCGTACGATCGGCCTCCTCCACCGTGGAGGCGCCGGTCGAAAGGCGTCTCAAGGAGAAGCTGGCTAGCGAGCCGCCTCCGGTCAAGAAGACAACAACTAAGAAGGCGTCTGCCGCCAAGACAGCGACCGACGGTGAGCGGGCGGCAACCCCGCCAGCTTCTGTCGAGGTGCCGGCCGAGGCACCGGCGGCGACCGCAACCACCGCACCCACAGCTGCGGCGCCCTCTGCGCCCTCCGCACCGGCTGCATCGTCGGCACCGGCTGCCCCGGCGCCGCCAGCGGCGCAACCAACTCAGCAGCCGGCTCCGACACAGCCGACGCCGGTTCCGCGCCCAGGCGTGCCCCGCGCCCCAAGTCCGGCTGCGCCCGCCGCTCGGGTTGGCGAGGGCCCGGCTGTTCCGCCGCGACCGCGTCCTGGTTCCACCGGCGGGCTTCCCGGTGCTCCGGGTCCAGGTGCCCGGCGTTCCGGTGCCCCACGCCCCGGGAACAACCCGTTCGCCTCCTCACAGGGAATGGGCCAGCCGCGTGCGCCACGTCCTGGTTCAGATGGCAGCAGGACTTCAGCACCGCGTCCACCTGCCGGCCGTGGCCCCGTGCAAGGCGGTCGCGCAGGACTTCCGGGTATGCCGCGACCCAATCCGGCGATGATGCCCAAACAGAGCTCTGGTCAGCTCGGTGGCGCACCCGCAGGCCCTGGTGCCAGGGGTCGCGGTGCGCCTCCTGGCGGTCGTCGTACCGGTGCCGGCGCGCCCGGACGTGGTGGCCCGGGCGGTGGGCCCGGCGGACCACCGCCGAGCGGTCGTGGCGGTCGTGGCGGCCGTGGAGGCACTCAGGGTGCATTCGGCAGAGCGGGCGGTCCGACGCGACGTGGCCGCAAGTCCAAGAAGCAGCGCCGCCAAGAGTTCGACCAGATGGAAGCGCCATCGATCGGTGGCATCCGCGTCAAGCAAGGCGACGGGCAGAAGGTCCGGCTCGCCCGTGGCGCATCACTGACCGATCTGGCCGAGAAGATCGGCGCAGATGCGGCCTCGCTGGTCCAGGTGCTGTTCCACCTCGGCGAGATGGTGACGGCGACCCAGTCGGTGAGCGACGACACGCTCCAGGTGTTGGGTGCCGAGCTGAACTACGACATCGAGGTCGTCTCGCCCGAAGACGAAGATCGCGCGCTGCTCGAGAGCTTCGACATCGAGTTCGGGGAGAACACCGGCGGCGAGGAAGATCTCGAGGCGCGTCCGCCAGTCGTCACGGTGATGGGCCACGTTGATCATGGCAAGACCAAGCTGCTGGATGCCATCCGTAAAACCAACGTGGTAGCCCGTGAGGCGGGCGGTATCACCCAGGCGATTGGTGCGTACCAGGTATCGACCGAGGTCGAAGATGAGGAACGCAAGATCACCTTCATTGACACCCCTGGTCACGAGGCCTTTACCGCAATGCGTGCTCGCGGAGCCAAGTCGACCGACATCGCAGTTCTCGTTGTCGCCGCCGACGACGGCGTAATGCCGCAGACCATTGAGGCGCTGAACCATGCTCTGGCAGCCGAGGTCCCAGTCGTGGTGGCAGTGAACAAGATCGACAAGGTGGGGGCCGATCCGACGAAGGTCCGCGGTCAGCTCACCGAGTACGGCCTGGTGCCTGAGGAGTACGGCGGCGACACCATGTTCGTCGACGTCTCCGCGGTCACCGGCCAAGGCCTGGAAAACCTGCTGGAGGCGGTCATCCTCACCGCCGACGCGGCGCTTGACCTGCGGGCCAACCCCGAGATGGATGCTCAAGGCGTCGCCATCGAGGCGCACCTGGACAAGGGTCGTGGTCCGGTAGCCACAGTGCTGGTGCAGCGGGGCACTCTGAAGGTAGGCGACTCGATCGTCGCCGGTCCCGCTCACGGCCGGGTACGCGCACTGCTCGATGATCATGGCGACAACGTCACCGAGGCACCACCGTCGTTCCCCGTCCAGGTGCTCGGCCTGACGGCCGTGCCGGGTGCCGGGGACAGCTTCCTGGTGGTCGACGACGATCGCATGGCGCGCCAGATCGCCGAACGCCGGGCGGCCCGGTTGCGGATGGCTGCTCAGGCGGCCGGTACTCGCCGCAAGACTCTCGATCAGCTGTTCGAGCAGCTGGAGAAGGGCGAAACCCAGGAGTTGCGGCTCGTCCTCAAGGGCGATGGTGCTGGTTCGGTGGAGGCACTGGAAGACGCACTTTCCAAGATCGATGTCGGTGACGAGGTCAGCCTGCGGGTGATCGACCGCGGCGTCGGCGCGATTACCGAGACCAACGTCTCGCTGGCTGCGGCATCGGATGCCGTCATCGTCGGCTTCAACGTACGGCCACAAGGCAAGGCCTCAGAGCTCGCCGATCGCGAGGGCGTGGACATCCGCTACTACTCGGTGATTTACGCAGCGATCGACGAGATCGAGGCAGCGCTGAAGGGCATGCTGAAGCCGATATACGAGGAGGTCGTCCTCGGTCAGGCAGAGATTCGTGAGATCTTCCGCTCGTCCAAGGCTGGCATTATCGCCGGCTGTATGGTCCTCAGCGGCACGATCCGCCGCAATGCCAAGGCGCGCTTGCTTCGCGAAGGCGTGGTCGTTACCGAGAGCACCATCGCCTCGCTGCGGCGGGAGAAGGATGATGTGACCGAGGTGCGTGAGGGGTATGAGTGCGGCATGACGCTCGCCAACTACTCCGACATCAAGATCAGCGACATCATCGAGACGTACGAGCTGCGGGAGAAGCCGCGCTCGTAACCGCCGAGTTGTCAGAACCGAGTTGACCTATAACTCAACACGGTTCTGACAAGTGGGCGTGAGGGGAGGAGCAGATGGGCTCACCACGCGTTGACAAGCTGGCCGACCAGATCAAGGTGATCGTCGCGGAGATGCTGGGGAGGCGGATCAAGGATCCGCGGCTCGGCTTCGTGACGGTCACTGACGTACGGCTGACTGGAGACAGCCGCGACGCCACGGTGTTCTATACAGTGCTCGGCTCAGAGGAGGAACAAGCCGCCACTGCGGCTGCACTGCGCTCCGCGACTGGACTCATCCGCGCCCAGGTCGGCAAGCAGCTTGGCTTGCGGTTTACCCCCACGCTGATGTTTGTGCTTGACGCCGTACCGGAGAACGCCAGACAGATCGATGACCTGCTGGCTCAGGCGAGGTCAGTTGACGCCAGAGTTGCCGAGCAGGCTGCTGGCGCCGCGTACGCGGGGGAAGCTGACCCGTACAAGCACGATGAAATTTTTGAGGAACGCGCAGAGCGCGATGATGACGAGCCGGCCTAACGCCGAGCAAGCAGAATCCGGCATCGTCCTCATCGACAAGCCGGCTGGCTGGACTTCTCATCAGGTCGTCGCCAGAATCCGGCGGCTCGCCGCCACCCGAAAGGTTGGTCATGCGGGCACCTTGGATCCGATGGCCACGGGTCTCCTTGTGGTCGGGATTGGCAAGGCCACACGCTTGCTTGGGCATTTGGCATTGACCGAGAAAGGCTATGAGGCGACCATTCGACTGGGCATCGGAACCATCACTGATGACGCCGATGGTGAGGTCACGACGACTTTCAGCGCTCAGGCGGTCACGGATGATCACATCGAGGCTGCCCTGGCAGAGCTGCGGGGTGAACGGATGCAGGTGCCATCAGCAGTCTCGGCGATCAAGATCGAGGGTGTCCGGGCGTACGCCAAGGTCCGTTCCGGCCAAGAAGTTGCTCTTGCGCCACGGCGAGTGATCATTCAAAGCTTGGATGTCATTTGCCGCCGTGATCTCGAGGTGAACGGCACTGCTGTTGTTGATCTTGATGTGGTCGTCGAGTGCTCATCGGGCACCTACGTACGGGCGCTCGCCCGGGACCTTGGGACGCTGCTTGGAACGGGTGGTCACCTGATCGCTTTGCGCCGTACGCGCGTGGGGGTGTTCACAGTCGACGAGGCTCAAACGCTTGCCGAGGCTGAAGGTGGGCTCAGGATCGCGCCACTTGATCAGGTCGTCCGCAGCAGTTTCGCAACGCTGGCCGTGACCGAGGCGCAGGCGAACTGCATCAGAAACGGTCGGCGGTTGGCAGGCGTCATGTTGCCACGCGGCACCACGGCGCTACTGGATCAGAACGGCTCCTTTTTGGCGCTTTACCGCCAAGAAGGAGCCGACGCTGTTGCCGAGGCTGTGTTCGTTTAGCGGCTTATCCGGTAGGCGACGGAATCCACTGCGGCACAGATAGCGGGAAGCATGCTTGCTTGGGATTCGAACTGACTGGCGGGTCGTTGGGGAATTGATGAATCACGATCGACATTTCGCCGTCGTCATCAACCGGCACGAATGACACTGAACTCTCGTCACGGGCCACACCCTCTGCGTCCGGCATGAGATCGAACCAGACCTCATTCTCGCGGTCAGCAGGTCCGTTTGGCTCCTTCCTGTAGTGCCCTCCCGGGTTTCCACATGGCCCCACGTGGAGGTGAGCGGCGAACGCCTGCCCAGCTGCTGAGGGATCGACACCCTTCACATGGACCCGGAATGTCGTCTTCTTCGTTCTCTCCGTGATTGTCGTCTTCGCTCTGGCCGAGTCAAAAGGCCCTGCATCGGTGGTCGCCAGATCCGTCAGAGCATCACGGAACCAGAGCTTTGCTTCCATTGCCGCACCAGCGCCCTGTGTTCCCCCCAGAACCAGCGCGCAACCTGCGAGGCCACCAATTGCAGCTTTAGTAATACGCCTCACTGTTTCCCCCCGGAAAAGATAGTTGCGTGTGCTCCGGAGTTTTTCATAACTTGCATCTCCTTGGGAGGAATGCATTGTCAGGAAGCCGTTCGTCGCAAAATGTTGCTTGGCACGACTATCTGCTTAACTGTCCGAGGCGGTGAGTAGTGCAGGAGGCGCTGGACCATGAGCAGGCCGACCGTGGTGGTAATCGGCAACTTCGATGGCGTTCATCGTGGACACGTTGAGCTCATCCGCACCGCCCGGGCCTCTGAGTCAGGAGCCCGAATCGTTGCAGTGACCTTCTGGCCGCACCCAATGTCAGTGATCCGGCCCGATCAGGCGCCGCCCTTGCTTACCAGCTTGGAGCGTCGTAAGGAACTGCTGCGCAAGGCAGGCGTCGATGAGGTCGTCGTCGTGAACTTCACCGCTGAGGTTGCCAGCTGGAGCCCTGCCAAGTTCGTCGACGCGGTACTCCGGCCCCTGCAACCCACCCGGATCGTGGTAGGCGAGAACTTCCGCTTTGGTTTTCGAGCAGCAGGTGATGTCTCGACGTTGGCCGAGCTGGGAGCGGGCGAGTTCAAGGTGCAGGCAGTGCCGCTGCTCACCGACGGCACTCAGCCGAGTTCTTCAACGCTGATCCGGCATGCCGTTGCCGACGGTGAGTTCGGTCGGGTGCGTGAGCTCAGCGACAACGTCTTTCGATTCTCCGGTGTCGTGGTCCGCGGCGATCATCGCGGTCGCGAGATGGGCTTTCCGACGGCCAACGTCGGAGTGCCAGCCGGTATAGCAGTGCCTGCTGATGGGGTCTATGCCGGATGGGTCACCAGACTGGATATTCCTTCCGCAACGCGCTGGCCGGCAGCCATTTCGGTTGGCACGAACCCGACCTTCGATGGCGTGCAGCGGCGGGTCGAGGCATATGTGCTAGATCGTGATGATCTTGAGCTTTACGACGTCGAAATCGCTATCGACTTCTATGCCAGGTTGCGCGGACAGGTCAAGTACGCCGGCAGAGAAGCGTTGATCAAGCAGATGCATGCCGATGTCGAGGAGGCCCGGCATTTGCTGCACGCGGCGTGAGGATGGGCAGGGTGGTCGAACGTTATGCCAACGCCGCTTCGATTCGTGCGCTCGGTTCGTGGAGCTGCGCCGCAAGCGCTTTGACCGGCCCCACGAGGTCCGGAGCGTTGACAAGGCTCGCATCGAACGCGCCCAGATCGAGCGCTTCGGCGGCCGTGAGGTGAAGACCAAAGGTGGACGGCTTCCTCCTCCGTTTCCCAGCCCGGCGCCTGCGGTGCGGGGTGCGCGGCCATGATCGAGACGGCCACCGCCTACGGCCTTACCGCTCGTGCCGCCGTCCACGCAGGTGAGGTCGAGCTCAGGCTCAGGGTGACGAGGTGCGGAGGATCGCGGTTCATGCCGCGGCACGCTGTCCGGCTCCGGGCTGGCATTTGTAGACCGGGGCGAGTTTCAACTACGCGGCCTCGATGGGCGCCGCAGTCTGGCGGCGCTGGTCCGTTAGGCACTGCCTGTAATTCGCTGGCAACTGGATACCACTGGTAGATTGGCCGCGCCGTTCGATCGGCCGCGGATTCGCAAGAGCTCCCATTCGCACCAAGTGAAAGATCTCGAGAGAGCATCGGGGGCGCCGCGCAGCGGGAAACCGAAAGGAGAAGGTCAGTGTCAATCGACGCTGAAACGAAGAAGAAGATCATTGATGAGTACGCGACCAGCGATGGTGACACGGGTTCTCCCGAGGTCCAAGTCGCAATCCTCACCAAGCGGATCGCGCATCTCACCGAACACCTAAAGGAGCACAAGCACGACCACCACAGCAGGCGCGGCCTGATGCTGCTGGTCGGCCAGCGGCGCCGGCTGCTGAACTATGTGGCCAAGACCGACATCGAGCGATACCGGTCGCTCATCGAACGTCTCGGTCTGCGTCGCTGATCCGCAACAGCGCAGCGGTGTAGGTGACGCGCGGCCTTTGGGCCCTGCGCAAGATCACAATTGAATAGCCACTATCACGTTCGAGATCGCATCTGGAACGCAGCTGCTCGACGAGGGGAGAGACTCGGTCCTCGGTAGTGGTTCTCGGGAGGAGCGTTTCACTCTCGCCCGCGGACCTCGATCGAAGACCGGCCTCCACAGCTCGGGGACTGCCGCGGGGCTACGCTCCCCGCGCCGCGTTGAGCCTCCTCCGCGGATGCGATCCACGCTCAGGCGCTGGCTGCACGCTGGCGCCGCAGAAAGGAGTCCCGTGGAGGGACCAGATCTTCAATTCAGTGAAGCCGTTATCGACAACGGCGAGTTCGGCCGCCATGTCATCCGGTTCGAGTCGGGCCTGCTCGCCCGGCAAGCCGCAGGATCGGCGACCGTCTATCTCGACGACGACACCATGGTGCTGTCGGCCACGACTGCACAGAGCAAGCCGCGAGAGGCAATCGATTTCTTCCCGTTGACTGTGGACGTCGAGGAGCGCATGTACGCCCTCGGCCGCATTCCAGGATCCTTCTTCCGCCGCGAAGGGCGGCCATCCGAAGGCGCGATCCTGACCTGCAGACTGATCGACCGCCCATTACGCCCTTGCTTTGTCAAGGGTCTGCGTAACGAGGTCCAGGTCATCGTCACTGTGATGGCTCTGAACCCGAACAAGCTCTACGATGTGGCCGCCATCAACGCTGCTTCGTTGTCGACCCAGCTCGCCGGCCTGCCGTTCACCGGGCCGATCGGCGGCGTACGCGTCGCACTCATCGACGACCGCTGGATCGGATTCCCCGACGTCGATCAGCTCGAGAACGCCACCTTCGACATGGTGGTCGCCGGCCGAGTAACCGCTGCCGGTGACGTAGCCATCGCCATGGTGGAGGCAGAGTCCACAGAACACACTTGGGACCTTGTCAAGGGTGGCAAGACGGCCCCTACAGAAGAAGTCGTGGCCGGCGGCCTCGAAGCGGCCAAGCCGTTCATCCGCGCTCTGTGTGAAGCCCAGATCGAGCTGGCGGAGAAGTTCCCCAAGCCGATTGCCGACTTCCCCGTCTTTGTCGACTACGGCGACGATGTTTACGAGGCAGTTGCCGAGACGGCTACGACCGAACTCGCCGAGGTCATGTCAATCGGCAACAAGCACTCCCGGGAGCAGGCCGCCGACAGCCTGAAGAACTCGATTGTCGAGCGCCTGGCAGCTCAGTTCGAGGGCCGTGAGAAAGAGATCACGGGCGCCTACCGCGCACTGACCAAGAAGGTCATCAGGCAGCGGATCTTGACCGACAAGATTCGCATTGATGGCCGAGGTATCACCGATATCCGAACGCTGTCCTGTGAGGTTGGGGTAGTCCCGCGCGTCCATGGCTCGGCGCTATTCCAACGCGGTGAGACTCAAATCCTCGGTGTCTCGACGCTGAACATGCTGGGCATGGAGCAAAGGCTCGACACGCTCGCGCCAGAAACCACCAAGCGCTACATGCACAACTACAACTTCCCGCCGTACTCCACCGGTGAAACCGGCCGGGTGGGATCGCCGAAGCGGCGCGAGATCGGTCACGGCGCGCTAGCCGAACGGGCGCTGGTCCCGGTGCTGCCGACCCGCGAGGAGTTTCCGTACGCGATCCGGCAGGTTTCGGAAGCTCTCGGCTCGAACGGCTCGACCTCGATGGGTTCGGTATGCGCCTCGACGCTGGCCCTGCTCAACGCTGGTGTGCCGCTGCGCGCACCGGTTGCCGGCATCGCCATGGGCCTGGTCTCCGACACCGTGGAGGGGCAGACCCGTTATGTCGCACTGACCGACATTCTGGGAGCCGAAGACGCGTATGGCGACATGGACTTCAAGGTGGCAGGCACCCGTGATTACATCACCGCACTACAGCTCGACACGAAGCTGGACGGGATTCCGGCATCGGTGCTGGCAGATGCGCTGAAGCAGGCAAAGGATGCCCGTAGCACGCTCCTCGATGTCATGAACGAGGCCATCGACGGTCCGGACGAGATGAGCGTCTATGCGCCCCGCATCATCACCATGAGGATCCCGGTCGACAAGATCGGCGAGGTGATCGGTCCCAAGGGGAAGGTGATCAACCAGATCCAGGACGACACTGGCGCAGAGATCACCATCGAGGACGACGGCACTATCTATGTAGGGGCAGATGGGGCCGACAAGGCCGAAGCCGCACGCGCGATGATCAACGCCATCGCCAATCCAACAGCACCGGAGAAGGGCGAGCGCTATCTCGGCACGGTTGTCAAGATCACCGCTTTCGGCGCCTTCATCTCCTTGCTGCCTGGTAAGGATGGTCTCTTGCACATCTCCAAGATGCGCCCGCTCTCGGGAGGGCAACGAGTTGAGAATGTGGAGGACGTGCTGAATGTCGGACAGAAGATCCAGGTAGAGATCAACGAGATCGATGATCGCGGCAAGCTGTCGCTGATTCCTGTGGTTGAGGAGACGGTGTCGGCCTAGCGGCCTTCGGCAGGTTGGATCACACCGAATGCCTCTCGTCCCGCGCAACCGTCCCGGCCGACGAATTCCTCAGTTGGACGGCGCTGTTCGACGTACCGTGCTGCCAGGTGGTCTGCAGATTGTCACTGAAGACGTCCGGTCCACCAATACGTACGCCCTCGGCGTCTTCGTTGGGGTCGGATCGCGGCACGAGACTCCGAGGCTCCACGGCGCCTCGCACTTCTTGGAACATTTGCTTTTCAAGGGGACAACGAGGCGCACTGCTGAGCAGATTTCGGCCACGATCGAGTCGGTGGGTGGGGAGCTCAACGCCTACACCGCCAAGGAGCACACCTGCTTCTATGCGCGGGTACTGCACAGTGACGCGGAGCTGGCCGTTGATGTCTTGACGGACATGATCACTGAATCGCTGATCACGCCCGAGGACATCGATGCCGAGCGGGCAGTGATCTTGGACGAAATCTCCATGCACGCCGATGATCCAACCGAACTGGCGGCTGAAGCGGCAGCTACAGCGATCTTCGGCAAGTCCGGACTCGGACGTGCTGTGATCGGATCGCCCGGCTCGGTTACCACGCTCAGCAGGTCACAGATCGTGCAGCATTGGAGACGGCATTATCGTCCGCGTTCGCTGGTGGTCGCGGCGGCCGGCAAAGTTGATCATGATCGGTTGGTGGAGCGGCTTGCTGTGCTCGATGGCAAGCGAGCGCTGCCAGAGCCGTCACCACCAAGTGCGGCAATGAGCAAGAGCAAGGGGATGAGCGGCGGGTTGATCATGGATCGGCTACCGCTTGAGCAGTGCAGCGCGGTGCTTGCGTTTCCGAGCGCTGGAGTGTTCGACGCTCGGCGCTATCCGCTCGGCCTCCTTTCGCTGATTGTCGGTGGCGGCATGGCGTCTCGGTTGTTCGTCGAAGTACGGGAACGGCGCGGGTTGACCTACACCATCGATGCCGGCGAGACCGCCTATTCCGACGCAGGTTTGTGGAGTGTGGAATGGCAGTGCGCGCCGGGCAAGCTGGTGCCGATTCTCAATCTGGTACGGGCCACCCTTGGCGAGGTGGCTGAGCACGGCATCAGTGAAGATGAGCTGGCTCGAGCCAAAGGCCAGATGCGTGGCCAGACGGCTCTTTCCTACGACGGCGCCGGGAGCCGCATGAGCCGCCTCGGTGTTAACGCCGTCCTCGGCGACGAGCGCACCCTGGGCGAACTGTTGCGCCGCTTCGATGAGGTAGCTGCCGAGGAGATACGCGCCGAAGCCGAGACCCTTTTCCGTAATCCACCGACACTCGCCATTGCCGGCGCTCGGGTTCCGGCTCGAGGAATCGAGCCGATCCTTTCCCGGTGGTAGAAGATCGATCTGCAGTGTCCAACTGCACCGTCCAAGCCAACCGTCATAGTGCGAGTGTGCGCTGCCGATAGCCTGCTGGGAGCCTGACAAGTCGGAAGGTGGTCGCGGATGACCAGGGTCGGAGTGTTCGGAGCCCGTGGCCGCATGGGCGCCGAAGTGTGCCGTGCTGTGGAGTCCGCCAGAGACCTGGAGCTTGTCGCCGCAATCGACCTCGAAGATGATCGCCAGGCAGCCGAGAGTGCGGAGGTGATCGTCGACTTTACCCATCCTGACGCGGTGATGGACAACATCTCCTGGTGCATCGATCACGGCATTCACAGCGTCGTCGGTACCACGGGGTTCACAGAGGAGCGATTGGACCAACTGCGTAAGAGCCTCGCCGAGCATGACGGTGTCGGTGTGTTGATTGCCCCCAACTTCTCCATCGGAGCCGTACTGATGATGCGCTTCGCTGAGCAAGCCGCACCCTTCTACGAGAGCGCGGAAGTCATCGAGCTGCATCACCCTGGTAAGGCCGATGCCCCGTCAGGCACGGCAGCGAACACGGCTCGCAAGATCGCGGCTGCGCGGACTGCGGCTGCCATTGCCGAGCCTCCGGACGCAACGGTCCAGGAACTTCCTGGGGCACGGGGGGCGGAGGTCGACGGTATCCGGGTCCACGGCGTTCGGCTGCGCGGTCTGGTGGCGCATCAGGAGGTGTTGTTCGGCGCTGAAGGCGAGACCCTGACTATTCGGCATGATTCCCTGGATCGAGTCTCATTCATGCCGGGCGTGCTCGCCGCAATCCGCGCGATCGGCACCAGGCCCGGGCTAACCGTGGGAATCGAACCCATTCTTGGGATCGGGTGAGATGAACGGGTTGCGGTCCCGGCTTGGACGGGCCTCCCCGCTGATCGCCATATTGATCATCGTTCTGGCCTTTGTGTTGATCATCGCTGGTCTCTTCTTCGGTGATCGGTTTGCCCAGCATCGCGCGGAGCAGCGCGCCGCTACGGCGCTGCAGCCGCGCTTCGGGACGCCGCAGCCGCCTCAGGTCAACATCGAAGGTTTTCCGTTTCTCACCCAAATGGCCTCCCGCTCGATTGATCAGGTACGCATCCTGGCTGATCAGCTTGGTGAAACCAACGGGACGGTGCTGGCCTTGGCGCACGCTGATCTTATTCTCAGCGACGTAATGACCGATGACTGGTTCAAGACGATGAAGATCACTCATGCAGAGGGCACCGCTCTGCTTGACTACGCCAAGCTTTCCTCGCTCGCCGGCGCACCGATGACGTACAGCGGTGACGGCCGGGTGGAGCACGTCATCAAGACCAGAGTTCTTGGCCGCGATGTCGAAGCGGTGGTCAGCGGCACGCCGCGCCTCAACGCCAAAGAGCAGACCATGACCTTGAGCGATGCCAAGATCTCCGTCGGCGGTGTCAATCTGCCTGAGTTCACTTCTCAGGCACTATTGGCGGCCATTCTCAAGCCAATCCCGCTCAAGGGAATGCCACTGGGCATGACGGTCACCAGGATCGCCGCAGCTGAAGACGGCGTCCATCTCGATCTGGTGGGCGACAACCTGGCAGTGTCGTCGTAGCTCAAAGGAACCCTCACTCAATTGTTTCAAGGTTCGTGTGGAGACGGACTTGCTTGATATGCACCGATTCGTCGTCTGGTCCGATTTCCCGGGTAGCCCCTTCGGTAGCCCAGCCAGCAGCCGTCAGGAACCTCCGGAGTTTCTCATCGCGAGCATTTACCCACCAAGACGCCCGGATGAAGCCGTCGGCACGCAGCGTGTCGGCACAGGCGTTGAGCAGCCGGGAGCCATGGCCTTGGTGCTGTGCGGCGGGATCGACGACGAACACCTCGACCGCGCCCTCCTCACTTGGGTCGGCATCCTCGTCCTGACTCGGCATAGTGGTCGCGAAGCCGACCACCCGCTTCCCGTCGGTTGCCACGAGAACTCGGAATCTTGCCCCTGGCGGTCGTTCGATGGCTGTGCGCCAGGACTCCACCATCTCCGCCAGCGAAACAGAGGTGAGCATCATCTCCGCAAGATTGGCTGGCCATTGGGTCGCCCACGATCGGCGCTGCAGCTCAGCGATGCTTGAAGCCTCGGCCGGCCACGCGAGGCGTACCGAGGCGGCAATCGGTTCACCAGAAGCTGCTCCCACGGCCGCGATGCTATCTGGCTGTACCCTTTCCTCCCGTGGCCGCCGGTAGTTTGCAGATCCCGCCCTTGCTGGCACCAAGCGCCATGCGGATCGTCGCATTGGGCGGTCTTGGCGATGTTGGGCGCAATATGGCCGTGGTCGAATTCGACGGCCAGCTGCTGCTCATCGACTGCGGAGTCTTGTTTCCCGAAGACGATCACCCTGGCGTCGATCTGATCTTGCCGGGCTTCGATGCGATCAGCGAACGCCTCCGCGATGTGATCGGCCTGGTGCTCACTCACGGCCACGAGGATCACATTGGCGCTGTGCCGTATCTGCTACGCCAGCGGCCCGATATCCCGATCATCGGTTCGAAGCTGACGCTGGCGCTGCTCGCGGAGAAGCTGCGCGAGCACCAACTGCGGAACGTCCCGCAGCGCCAGGTCACCGACGGTGACAAGGTCGCTGTTGGCAAGTTCGAGTGCGAGTTCATCGCCGTCAACCACTCGATCCCGGATGCCCTTGCTGTCGCGGTGCGCACCTCGGCCGGGCTGATCTTGCATACCGGGGACTTCAAGATGGATCAGCTGCCTCTGGACGGACGAGTTACCGACCTGCGGGCCTTCGCCCGACTAGGTGAAGAGGGCGTCGATCTGCTCATGATCGACTCCACAAACGCAGAAGTGCCCGGCTTCACAACGCCTGAGCGAGACATCGGGCCGGCTTTGGAACGAGTGTTCGTGGTTAGCCGGCAGCGGGTGATCGTCGCCTGTTTCGCCTCGCACGTGCACCGCGTGCAGCAGGTCCTCGATGCGGCGGTTGCGCACCATCGCAAGGTGGTCTACGTCGGACGATCCATGGTGCGCAATATGACGGTCGCGCGGGAACTGGGCTTCCTCAAGGTTCCTCGTAACACCTTGATCGAACAGCGGGAGATCGACGATTACGCACCGGAAGATGTCGTGATCATCTCCACTGGGTCGCAAGGCGAGCCGCTGTCGGCACTATCCCGGATGGCGAACCGGGAACATCCGGTGATTCAGCTCAAGAGCGGCGACACAGTGGTGCTGGCAAGCTCACTGATCCCGGGCAATGAGAGCGCGATCTATCGAGTGATCAACGGCTTGACCCGGCTCGGCGCTCATGTTGTGCACCGTGGGAACGCGCTGGTCCATGTGTCCGGACACGCCAGTGCTGGTGAGCTGCTCTTCTGCTACAACATCATCCGACCGCGGAACGTCATGCCGGTGCACGGCGAGATCCGGCACTTGAGGGCCAACGGCGAGCTGGCAATCGCCACAGGTGTTCCCGCGGAACAGACCATCATCGCCGAGGACGGCATGGTCGTCGACCTCGAGCGCGGACAGGCAAGGATCGTCGGCAAGGTAGACGCCGGGTACGTCTTCGTCGACGGCACCACAATTGGCGATATCTCGGAGCTGTCGTTGAGCGATCGGCGGATTCTGGGTGAGGAAGGCTTCATCTCGGTAGTCGCAGTAGTCAACACGCATGCTTCCAAGATCGTCAGCGGGCCGGACATTCACGCTCGCGGCTTCGTAGAGGACGACGCGGTCTTCGACGACGTCCGTCCACTGATCGTGGCCGCTTTGGAGGCGGCGCTTCAGGAGGGGGTCGATGACTCCTATCGGCTACAGCAGGTGATCAGGCGGCAGCTTGGCAAGTGGGTGAGCGACACTCATCGGCGCCGACCAATGATCATTCCCGTCGTTATTCAGGCTTAGAGCACTGCGCGCCTAGACATGCGCAGTCCGGAGCGGGCTTAGCAATCTGGGCTGAGCCTGTCGAAGGCTACGCCAGATCAGCTGACGGCCAGATCAGCTGACGGCCAGAAGGATCTCCTCAGCGGGAGACTTTGCCGGCCTTGATACAGGAGGCGCAGACGTTCAGCCGCTTGGGCGTGCCAGACACCACCGCGTGCACCCGTTGAATGTTGGGGTTCCAACGGCGGTTGGTCTTCTTCTTCGACCAGGGCACGTTGTGGCCGAATCCAGGCCTCTTGCCGCATATGTCGCATACCGCAGCCACTGGAATCCGCTCCCAAATTACGTCGATACAGATGAGGTGCCCGAAGTTGGGCAACCGGAAAAGAATACCTGACAAGGCCTAGCGCAGGCTAATCGCGACGGGTCTGGCATAGGGTGGGCCCGTGTCAGCCCAGCTAGGGGAGCAGGCGCCCACGCTTTGGGATGCGTACGACAAGTGGCTTCGCCGAGCAACCAGCCTCATCAGCGACTCCGCCGACGCGTTGAATGCCATGAACGTCTTCCCGGTGCCGGACGCCGACACTGGCGCCAATCTCAAGCTGACGATGACCGGTATCGCCCAGGCGGTCCCCACTCTTGAGCAGTCCAGCCTGGACGCGGCGGTTCGGGCGGCCATCTTGTGCGCCCACGGTAACTCCGGCGCCATTGTTGCCGAGATGTTTGTCAGCGTGTGTCGGGCGCTGGAGTATGACCTGCCTAAGCTGAAGTCGCTGCCGCCGGGCACTATCGTCGCCAGATTGCTCCGGTCAGCGGCTGTTGCGGCACAACGCGCCGTTGCGCGGCCCGTTGCGGGCACGATCTTGACGGTGGCTGACGACGCAGCAAGCGCAGCGGAGGCGGCGGCAGACGGTCAGCCAGCAGATGCTTTGGCTGTGGCCACAGCGGCACAACACGCCGCACGCGAAAGCTTGGCTCGTACGCCACAGCTGCTCGACGTGCTGGCCTCGGCCGATGTAGTGGATGCCGGCGGCCAGGCGTACGTGCTGTTGGTCGATGTGCTCGTCGAAATACTGGGAGGCGGGCTGGCTCAGCCGCTGGCGGCTGTCCAATCTCCGGCCGCGAGCCTCCAATCCGGGGCGCCGCAGCTGACCGGCGAATATGAGGTGATGTACACCCTGCGCGGCGCTCCACCGTCGGACCTGGACGCATTGCGTGAGCGGTTGTCACAGCTCGGCCATAGCGTGGTGATCGTGGGTGATGAGGCCATCGCGCAGGTGCACGTCCACCTTGACCAGGCGGGAGCCGCGGTGGAGGCCGCGCTACCACTCGGGGAGTTGAGCCAGGTCCGGATCACCGCCCTGCCGCCGGATCCGGCCACTGGGCGAAGGAGTGTCCTGGCAGTCGTAGCCGGCTCAGGCCTCGCCAAGGCGATTACCTCACTCGGTGGTGTGCCCGTGCGAACAGCCGACGGTGATGTCAGCGCCGACCAGCTGAGGGCCGCCGCGGATCAGATCTGTGGCGATCTGGTGATCTTGCCTAACGGCAGCGAGAACGTGAAGCGAGCCAGAGATGTGGCCAGAATGATGCGAAGGGCCGGACGACGGGTTGGCGTTATTCCAACTGTTGCCCAGGTGCAGGGCCTGGCCGCTATGGCGGTACACGAGCCGTCTGCTGACTTTGAGTCCGCGGTTGTGGCTATGAGCACCGCTGCCGGTCATGCCCGTCACGGCGCAGTAACGGTAGCCGAGAGCGCGACCATGACCCTGGCTGGGCGCTGTAAACCAGGCGATGTGCTTGGTGCTGTGGAAGGCGACGTCGTCGTTATCGGGACATCGCTGGCCGAGGTCGCATGGGATGTAGTGCAACGACTGATCAGCGCCGGTGGAGAGTTGTTGACCGTCGTCCGTGGCCTCGATGCCGACGATGACCTGGCAGCCGATCTCAGCGCCCGCGTGCGGGAACGGTTCCGAACGCTCGACATCGACATCCTGGATGGTGGCCAGCCGCGCTACCCGCTGTTGCTCGGACTGGAATGACGACGCTTCGACTCGTCGGTTCACCGTGGCGTACCGATACGTTTCGCCGCCTGATGACCCGCCTGGAAAACGTCGTCGGTTCGAAGACCGCGAAGCTCTTCGAGCCGCTGAAGATTGTGACGGTCGGCGATCTTATGCGGCTGGTGCCGCGCCGCTACTTCTCAGGGACCGAACTTAGCGACCTCGCCTTGCTCCGGGAAGGCGAGGAGGTTGCGGTGATGGCGGAAGTAGTCGATGCCCGGACCTTCAACCTCGATGATCGGCCCTATGTCCGATCCCGTAGCAAGCCGCGGCTCGAGGCCGCTATCACTGATCATCGAGGCCGGGTGACCTGCACCTTCTTCGGCCAGCCTCGACTCATCCGATACTGGCAGGGGCTCCTCCGCCCCAGCGCCAGAGGCATCTTCGCCGGCAAGGTCACCCGATTCAACGGCAGACTCCAGCTGGCACACCCCGACTTCGTCATCCTCGACGAAAACGGTGTCGTTATCGGCGGCGCTAAGCACAATGCCGCACTCGCCTCCACCTCCAAGATCCCGCTTGTCGGTCTCTATCCGTTGACTGCGAAGTTGCGCACCTGGACCATCGCGGAGTGTGCAGCCTTGGCGCTGGATTCACTGTCCGGGATCGAGGATCCACTTCCAGAGTGGATTCGCGAGGCGGCCGATGTGGTGGATCTTGAGTCCGCTTTCCGAGCGGTCCATCAGCCGGCCGACAAGTCCATGATCGACGAAGGTCGCCAGCGAATGCGGTTCGACGAGGCGTTCGCGCTCCAGCTGACCATGGCATACCGACGAGCCGATGCCGCATCACACCGAGCGGTGCCTCGTAGGCGACGACCCGGCGCCCTGCTTGATGCATTCGACGAGCGGCTGCCGTTCATCCTCACTGAGGGTCAGATCGCGGTGAGTGACGAAATCATGACTGACCTCGGCCGCAGCCGGCCGATGCAGCGACTGCTGCAAGGCGAGGTCGGATCGGGCAAAACGCTTGTCGCGCTGCGGACGATGCTGGCTGTTGTTGATGCTGGTGGCCAGGCGGCACTGTTGGCGCCAACTGAGGTGTTGGCCTCTCAGCACTACCAAACGATCACCCGAATGCTCGGTGAGCTCGCGACCGGCGGCACGCTGGAGGCGCCGGATGAGGCGACTGGTGTCGTGCTGATCACAGGATCGACCTCGGCGGCCCGCCGCCGAGAGGCGACACTCCAAATAGCATCCGGTGCCGCCGGAATCGTCATCGGGACGCACGCCTTGCTCAGCGCTGATGTTCAGTTCGCCGACCTCGGCCTGGTGGTCGTTGATGAGCAACACCGTTTTGGGGTGGAACAGCGGGCCGCGTTGAGCGCCAAAGCGGACCTGCGGCCGCACGTCTTGGTGATGACGGCAACTCCGATCCCACGTTCGGTCGCGATGACGGTCTTCGGTGATCTGGAGACCTCGACGCTACGCGAGATTCCGGCCGGTCGAGCCGAGGTCAGCACGGTCGTTGTTGACACGGTTCGCCAGCCGTCGTGGCTGGAGCGCGTGTGGCAGCGGATCGTGGAAGAGGTTCGGGTCGGCCGTCAGGTGTATGTGGTGTGCGCGCGCATTTCCTCCACCGGCGCGTCGGGTAGCGATGCCGAGAACCTTGGTGGTGACACTGACGCCGCGCCGGCAGTGGCGGTCGAGGATCTGTTCGGGGAGTTGAGCACTGGGCCGCTGGCTGAGCTGCGGGTCGAGATGGTGCATGGTCAATTGCCGAGCGAGGTCAAAGATGCAGTGATGACCGGCTTCGCCGCTGGAGAGATCGATGTACTGGTCTCAACCACAGTGATCGAGGTTGGTGTCGACGTACCCAACGCGTCGGTCATGGTCATTTACGACGCCGACCGCTTCGGCATCTCTCAGCTGCATCAGCTGCGTGGACGCATTGGCCGTGGAGCCCATCCCGGAGTCTGCCTGCTGTTGACAACTGCTGCCGAGGACAGCCCGGCACGCCAGCGTGTGGACGCGGTGGCCGCAACCCGTGATGGTTTCGCGCTCGCCGAGGTTGATCTTGAGCAGCGTCGTGAGGGCGATGTCCTCGGCGCCAGCCAGTCGGGGAGCAGATCCAGTCTGAAGCTCCTCCGCGTGTTGCGGGACGCTGACCTCATTGCCCAGGCCCGTACCCTCGCAGAGCAGTGCATCGCCCGGGATCCCGAACTCAACGATTCAGGCCTGGCCGACATTGTGCTCGACGTGGAGATGGACGCAGCAGGGCAGTGGCTGGAGCGTACGTGAAAATCTGCCCGAGCGTTGCGAGCACCAGCCCCAGCGGCGAGCTGTGAACAGCGGACTCCAGGACGCGATCCGCGCCCGCGATGTTCGCGCCGCCGATCTGCAGGAGGAGCCGACGACACGCGCCGAGAACAGAGCTGATTTGCGCCATGATCGTGTCGTCGGATCCGACGAAGACGGCGGCTCCCCAGCGAACATCGCAGCGAGCGGAGCGAGCAATTGGACACAGCGAGCTCCAGCGAGCGAAGCAATCAAATGAGCCGGATCATCGCGGGGTCACGTCGAGGTCGGCGGATTGCCATGCCACGCGGTGACCGGACGCGGCCGACTAGCGACCGGGTCCGCGAGGCATTGTTCTCAGCGATAGCCGCCTGGGCCGGTACCGCGGCTGAGCCGGCCGAGCGAGCCCTCGCTGGCCTAGCCTTCTGCGACCTGTACGCCGGGTCCGGGGCTGTCGGGTTGGAGGCGGCCAGCCGTGGCGCGAGTCCGGTGCTCGTTGTCGAGCGTGACTTGGGTACTAGCCAGCTCATCAGACAAAATGCCGAAGCTCTCCGGCTGGCTATCGAGATAGCCACCACGCCGGTGGAGCAGGTGCTCCGCCACTCGCCAGCTCAGACCTTTGACGTCGTCTTCGCCGATCCGCCGTATGAACTTCAGAGCAGCGTTATCAGGGACCAATTGCAGCAGCTCGTCGCCAATCACTGGGTCAGTGCAGGTTCCCTGATCGTGGTCGAGCGGTCACGGCGCTCGCCGGACGTGCTTTGGCCCCCAGCGGCTGCGAAGCGGTGGAGTCGGGCCTACGGTGAGACCATCTTGTCTTTTGGGTCGCTCGAGTCCGCATCTGGCGACCCCATGCGGGAGGATCTATGACTCGAGCGGTCTGTCCGGGGTCCTTTGACCCCACCACTCATGGTCATCTCGATGTCATCGAGCGAACCGCGCGGATCGTCGATCAGGTAGTTGTTGCGGTGGGCACCAACATGTCCAAGAACGCGCTCTTTACGCCAGATGAGCGGGTGGAGATGCTTTCAGAGGAGTGCACACGATGGAGCAATGTTGAGGTGACACTCTTCCGCGGCCTTCTGGTCGGGTTCTGTACGGCCAACGATATTGACGTCATCAGCAAGGGATTGCGGGCCACGGACTTCGGCTATGAGTTGCAGATGGCTCAGATGAATCGCCAGCTGACCGGCGTCGACACGCTGTTCCTGCCGACCACACCGCAGTGGGCTTATGTCTCCTCATCCTTGATCCGTGAGGTGGCGACGCTCGGGGGTGATGTCACACCGTTCTTGCCCGAGAAGATTGCGGCGCGCACTATTGCTCGAGTTGCATCTCGACATGCGGGAGCGGGGAACGATATGTGAATCAGGTTTGAGCTGCGCGACACTAGGGAACAGGGGACACTCGGAAAGGGGACGAGCGTGGCGGTTCTGGGGGTAGGACCTTCCATGGTTGGAGGGGAGGCGGCTGAGCGGAAGCTGGCGTATTTACGCGAGCTGATCGCTAATGCGCGTGCGATGCCGATGTCTGCATCGTGCGTCATCAATCGAGGTGAAGTGCTGGCCGCAATCGACGATGTCATCGCGAATTTGCCGGATGAGATCGCTGAGGCGCAACACGTCATCGACATGGCCGCGTACAAAATCGCTGAGGGTGAAGCTGAGGCGGGCCGGATCTTGGCGGAGGCGCGTGACCACGCAGCCAATCTGGCTCAGCACAGCGAGGTAGTCCGGGTAGCAGAGCAGGTAGCTGCTCAGATGCGAGGCGAGGCGGATGAGGAGGCGGCCGCCCTGCGTCGAGAGACCGATGAATTCATCGATGCGCGGATGGCGAGCTTTGAATCTGTGCTGCACAAGACGGTCAGCCAGGTCCGCACCGCCCGCGCTCGGCTCGCCGAGCGCAGCGGCTTGGATGCTGGCGACACCATGCGGCTGGACAGGCGGCAGCACGCCGAGTAACCGTTATGGCCAGGAGCTTGCCCTCGGCTTTGGAGTCTTAGTCAAAGCGGTTTTGGCTCTAGGGCCTACTCACCGGTAGGGTTGGGCCTCGGTCACGACGAGGATCGAGGCCGCACGGCTTGGAAGGATTGCGATGAGTTCGCCGCATCGCTCGCTGGACCCACGCTCGGGCTTGGTCCTCGACACCCACGAACTGGGCCGTCGTGCGGGCGCAATGAAGGTGGTACGGGCAACCGTCGAAGCCCCCGCGGACTTGGGAATCGCTGTGATCGGCGTACCACCCGGATCACCAGTCGAGCTTGACCTTCGGCTGGAGTCAGTTGTCGAGGGAGTGCTTGTCAGTGGCACTGCCACGGTTCAGCTCCGTGGGGAATGCGTACGGTGCCTTGGGCCGATCTCAGATGAGCTGGAGGTCGAGATCCAAGAACTGTACGTGTACCCAGGTGTCGAGCCAGACGATGATTTCGTCAGCCGGCTGCAGGGCGATCTCATCGACCTCGAGCCGCTGCTCCGCGACGCGGTGGTCCTTGATTTGCCGTTCCAGCCGTTGTGTCGGGAGGACTGCGCGGGGCTCTGCGTCGAATGTGGTGCCAACCTCAACGAGAGTCCAGACCATCGTCATGAGCAGGAGCTGGATCCAAGGTGGGCTGGCCTGCAAGCTCTTGAGGGCGAGGGCGGCGAATCTTACGATGTTCTACAACCAGCCCGGGAAACAGTGAAATTTCCGGGTCAGCGGATCCGGAGAAACGAGGAGTGAAGTCGTGGCCGTTCCTAAGAGGAGAATGTCGCGCAGCAATACACGGCATCGGCGGTCTCAGTGGAAGGCGTCGGTGCCCGCGTTGGTGACCTGCGCTAATCCCGCCTGCCGCGAGAAGCACCTGCCCCACGTGGCCTGCCCATCGTGCGGCCAGTATGGTCCTCGAGCCGCCCGTCGACAGGTTCTGTCGTCCTGATCAGGTCAGAGGCGACTGCGATTCGCCTGCCCGCGGGAGAGCTGCTGAGCGAGCTCGGGATGAGTGTCGATCCTGAGCTACTCGATCGCGCACTGACTCACCGTTCGTACGCCTACGAGCAAGGCGGCTTGCCTACCAACGAGCGTTTGGAATTCCTCGGTGACTCGGTGCTTGGTCTGATCGTGACCGAGCACCTTTTCGTCACCTATCCGGATCTGTCCGAAGGTCAGCTCGCCAAGCTGCGCGCCGCCGTCGTCAACTCCCGTGCCCTGGCCGACATTGCCCGGGAGCTCGACCTTGGCTCTGTGATCCACCTCGGCCGCGGTGAGGAGAGCACCGGAGGCCGGGACAAGTCTTCGATCCTCGCCGACACCATGGAGGCAGTGATGGGTGCCGTCTTTCTGCAGCACGGCATCGAAGCAGCCAGGGATTTCGTGCACCATCTCTTTGATCCTTTGATGGCCGAAGTCGCTACCCGAGGGGCTGGACTGGACTGGAAGACCAGTCTGCAGGAAATCGCCTCGATGACCGGGCTCGGCGTACCGGTCTATGACGTGGTTGAGTCAGGACCTGACCACGCCAAGACCTTCCAGGCGATGGTCAACATTGACGCCCACAGCTATGGACCTGGTGCCGGCCGGAACAAGAAGGAAGCGGAGCAAAACGCCGCAGCCATCGCCTTCGCCGCACTCAAGGGCAGCCGCGGCGCTGGACCGGTCGCTGCCCGCTAGTTCGCCCGTGTTTGATTGCTCGCTCCGCTCGCTGCGATCGCGCCCTGGAGGCCGCCTACTTTGTCGTCGCTCTAGGACGAAAAGCATGTCCTCTCGCTCCTCCTCAGCACGGCGGCGCGCGATCGGTGCCTGAACTTCCAGAGGTCGAGGTGGTGCGCCGTGGTCTGGCGAACAGCATCACCGGACGCCAGATCGCCGGCGTCCGCGTACTGCATGCACGGCCGGTACGGCGGCACCTGACCGGGCCGGCCGACTTCGAGTTGCAGGTCATAGGCCGCACTTTTGCCGAGCCGCTACGCCGCGGTAAGTACCTATGGCTTCCTTTCACCGACGGCGATGCGATCTTGGCTCATCTGGGCATGAGCGGTCAGTTCCGGCTGGCCGATGCCGATGCGCCGCTTGCACCCAACACCCGAATAATCTTCGCCTTCGCCGATGGTGAGCCAGGACTGCGCTTCATCGACCAGCGAATGTTCGGTGGTCTCTCGGTCTCGCCCGGAGGCGCTGAGCTGCCATCGGAGATCGCCCACATCGGCCGCGATCCTTTCGACCCGGAGTTCGATCTGGCTGAAGTCGTCGCCCGAATCCGCAGGCGCAATACGGTAATCAAGCGGGCGCTTCTTGATCAACAGCTGGTATCGGGCATAGGAAACATCTACGCCGACGAGGCGCTGTGGGCGGCTCGCATGCATTACGCTCGTCCGACGAGCACCATGTCGCGCGCCCAGGCAAGCGGACTGATTACGGCCGCCACAACCGTGATGCGCAGCGCGCTGGGCGGCGGCGGCACCTCCTTCGATGCTCTCTACGTCGACATCAATGGAGCCAGTGGCTACTTCGATCGCTCGTTGTCGGTCTATGGCCGTGAAGGCAAGCCCTGCCCGCGTTGCGGAACATCAATACGCCGTGAGCCGTTCATGAACCGATCCTCGTATCGTTGTCCACGCTGTCAGCGAGCCCCACGCGGATTTGTGATCAAGCACGCAATGCATGAACGGCTCTCAAGAACCTCTCAAGGAAATGGGTATTAATAGGCGATCGTGGGACGGCTAAAGCACTACGTATTCGTACGCCACGGGCAGAATTGGATCCAACTCTTCCGGTTCGCTCTCGTCGGCGGATCCGGCGTCGTCGTCAATCTCTTCGTCGCGATCATGTGCAAGAAGCTCGGCCCCGACGAGAATGGCATCTTCTTCGACTTGCCGTTAACCGACTTCAACGTGCGCTGGTATCACGCCTACTCCACGATCGCGTTCCTGGTCGCCAACCTGTGGAATTTCCAACTGAACCGGCTGTGGACGTTCCGCAGTTCCAAGCACGCCGGCTGGTTCGGTGAATACTTTCCATTCCTAACGGTCGGCATCCTCGCCCAGATTGTCGGCTTAGGAATCTTGACGCTGCTGATGCACCCGGATTCGATCTTCTCGCTCTCGCCGACGATCTTTGACAACTCCACAGGCTTTCGTACCCGCTTCTACTGGGCGCAGTTGATCACGATCGCGATCGTGACACCAGTCTCATTTGTCTTGAACAAGCTCTGGACGTTCTCGGCGGTACGCGGCAAGAACCTGGATACCGAGTCGGCGCCGAAAACCGTCGAGAGCGAGCATCCCACCGCCGGCGTCTGAGACCTGAACCTTTGGCAACCTGAGGGACCCGCCCGCGACCTACCAAGACTCGGCGCGTTCGTCAGTTACAGTGAGGTCGCATTCCGCAGCGGGATTACGCCTGAGCACACACCGTCGAGAGGTGGGACGTTGTACCTCAAGAGCCTGACCTTGCGCGGATTCAAGTCCTTTGCGTCCGCAACGACGCTCAACTTCGAGCCTGGTATCACCTGTGTCGTCGGCCCCAACGGCTCCGGCAAGTCCAATGTCGTGGATGCACTCAGTTGGGTGATGGGGGAACAAGGCGCCAAGACGCTACGCGGCGGAAAGATGGAGGATGTCATCTTCGCCGGTACGTCGGGACGGGCTCCGCTG
Source organism: Propionibacteriaceae bacterium (assembly GCA_045806785.1). Lineage (GTDB taxonomy): Bacteria > Actinomycetota > Actinomycetes > Propionibacteriales > Propionibacteriaceae > Microlunatus. Next base: position 33,636 of record JBJMIR010000070.1, read on the forward strand.
GGGCGTGCTGAGGTCATACTGACCATCGACAACTCCGATGGCGCCCTGCCCATCGACTACTCCGAGGTCACCATCTCGCGAACCATGTTCCGCAACGGCGGTTCGGAGTACGCCATCAATGGCAATGCGGCGCGCCTGCTCGACATCCATGAGCTGCTCAGCGACTCCGGAATCGGCCGCGAGATGCATGTCATCGTCGGTCAGGGACAGCTAGATTCGATCTTGCAGGCGACACCTGAGAGCCGCCGCGGCTTCATCGAAGAGGCGGCTGGGGTGCTGAAGCACCGTAAGCGGAAAGAGAAGGCAATCCGCAAGCTGGAGGCCTGTGACGCAAACCTGAACCGGCTTTCGGACCTGATCAACGAGATCCGGCGGCAGCTGAAGCCGCTTGGGCGGCAAGCCGAGGTAGCGCGGAGGGCGGCTGTCATTCAGGCTGAGTTACGCGATGCGAAGGCGCGATTGCTGGCCGATGACTTGCTGCAGGCAACCCAGGCACTGGAGTCCGAGCTCGCCGACGAGCAGGCAATGAATGAGCGTCGAGGAGCCCTCGAGCTGGCTCTGGAAACCGCCAGAGGGACCGAGCTGTCTGCCGAGGAGGCCGTACGCGAGGGCCTACCCAGATTGACCGCGGCCCAAGAGACCTGGTACTCCCTGGCGGCGCTGAAAGAGCGGATCGCTAGCACTCTATCCATCGCGCGAGAACGGATGCGGCAGGCAGAGGACGACCCTGGAGAGCTGCTTTTCGGGCGCGACCCTGAGGAGTTGGACCGCGAAGCTGCTCGGGTCGAGGAGCAGGAGAATGAGCTTTCGGGCCAGCTTGAGCAGCGAGCGCACGCGTTGCAGGAGGCGACCGCGCACCGGGCCGCGTGTGAAGAAGCGCATCGAGGTGAAGAGAATCGGCTGGCCGCGCTCATCCGTGCGGCGGCAGACCGGCGGGAAGGATTGGCCAGGCTGACGGGTCAGGTCAACTCGCTACGCAGCCGTGGCGAAGCGGCAGCCGCTGAGATCAGCCGCTTGACCGCTGCACGGCAAGAGGCTGCCGCAAGGGCCGATCAGGCGTCTGGAGCCTTTACGGCGTTGGAGACCAGGATCGCTGGCCTAGACGCGGGTGAACTGAATCTCGATGCAGATCATGAGGCGGCGCTTGAGGTTTTGAATCGCATTGAGCAACAACAAGATGAGCTGCGGCGCCAGGAGCAAGCCGCCACTCAGGAGCGAGCCGCTCTGACAGCGCGCGTCGAGGCGTTGCAGGTGGGACTGAACCGCAAGGACGGCTCCTCGGCGCTGCTCGCCGCGAGTGATCGACTAGACGGCCTGCTGGGCTCTGTTGCAGCACTCGTTGGCGTGCAAAGCCCTTACGAGACCGCGATCGCGGCTGCCTTCGGTGCCGCAGCCGACGCAGTTGCCGTAACTGGCATCGATGCGGCCGTTGGCGCGTTCAACCATCTCAAGAGTGAGGATTTGGGACGGGCCGGCTTGCTGCTTGGCGGACTGGCCACCGAAGAGCGGATAGAGGAGTGGCCAGCTCTTCCGGGCGGCGCCCAGTACGCCGTTGGAGTCGTCGACGTACCCGACCAGCTCACACCAGCAGTGAACCGTCTGCTGCGCAAGGTGGTCCTGGTCGATGACCTGCCGACAGCCCGCAGCCTTATCGCGGTACTGCCCGATCTCGTCGCCGTCACCATCGACGGGGACGTTCTTGGTGCGCACTTCGCCGCGGGAGGATCGTCCGCAACGCCGACACTGATCGAATTGCAGGCCGCTATCGATGACGCCGAGCAGCAGCTGACGGAAGCCAGTCACGTCTGCGATCGCTTGCGGTTTGCCCAGAGCCAGCTGGACGAGCAGCATCGTCAGGCAAGCGCCGCGGTCGAGATCACCCTGGCCCGGTTGCATGAATCAGATGCCGCCATGGCGGCCCTGGCCGAGGAGCTTGGACAGCTCAGCTCAACCGCTCGCTCCGCCAAGGCCGAGGCAGATCGGCTCAGACAGGCCATGTCTGAGGCCGAGGAAGCCCGCGATCAGAATGTCGCTGGGCTCGCTGATCTGGAGCACCGCCTGGAATTGGCCGCCGAGACGGTCGACGAAACTGAGCCGAATCCGGCAGAACGTGACCGACTGGCTGAGCAGGCCACGGTTGCTCGGGCCGCGGAAATGGAAGCTCGGCTGGCGTTGCGCACGCTTGAAGAGCGGGTTCGCGCCCTGGCTGGACGAGCCGATGCATTGCGGCGGGCAGCCCAAAGAGAACGTCAGGCCCGGATCCGTGAGATTGCCCGCCGGGAGCGAATGTTGCGCGAGGCGCGTACCGCGACTGCCGTACACGCCGGAGCCACCTACGTCGCGCAGCAACTCGACATCTCCCTTGCATTAGCCGCACGTGAGCGTTCTGACGCTGAGGCGTCCAGAGCCGAAGCCGAAGCTGCGCTGAGTGCGGCTCGCGGGACCGTTCGGTCGCTGACTCGAGACTTTGAGTCATTGGTTGATGCAGCGCACCGTGACGAGGTTGCCAGAGCCGAGCAGCAGATGAGAGTCGAGGCATTGGCCGAGAGGGCCATGGCCGAACTTGGGCTGGAGGCTACTGCCTTGCTGGCCGAATACGGGCCTGAGAAGGCGGTTCCAGCGGGTCCCGACGAGAACCGCGCAACGGCCAACGATGAGGACGACGCCGTAGCCGCGCCAGTGGCCTATATCCGCGACCAGCAACAAAAGCGGCTGCGGAACGCCGAGCGTGAGCTAAGCCTCCTCGGACGGATCAATCCATTGGCTCTGGAGGAATTCGATGCGCTCGAGGCGAGACACCAGTTCCTCTCCGAGCAATTGGAGGACTTGAGGAAAACCCGCCGTGACCTCCTCGAGATCATCGCCGAGGTCGATAACAGGGTGGAGCAGGTCTTTGCGGAGGCGTACGCCGATGTCGCGGTCGCCTTCGAGCGCGTCTTCGCGCGACTCTTTCCAGGTGGGGAAGGTCGGTTGATCTTGACCGAACCGGGCAACTGGCTGACCACCGGAGTTGACGTGGAGGCGCGCCCGCCTGGAAAGAAGATCAAGAGGCTATCGCTGTTGTCCGGTGGAGAACGCGCACTGGTAGCGGTGAGTTTCTTGATCTCCCTGTTCATCGCCCGGCCGAGCCCCTTCTACATCCTTGATGAGGTCGAGGCCGCTCTGGACGACACGAACCTGGGCCGCCTGCTGGAAATCTATGAAGAACTTCGGGCCACCAGCCAGTTGCTGGTAATCACTCATCAAAAGCGCACCATGGAAATCGCCGACGCCTTGTACGGAATCAGCATGCGCGGCGACGGCGTCTCAACCGTGATCTCTTCGCGGCTTCGCGAGACTGAGTCCGTCGCCTGAACTGCACTTGGGCGAGGAAGCCGAATCTGGCGGGCTGCCTGTCAGAGTGCAATTCAAAGTTGTGATGAAATCGAGAGCAAGAATCGGCTTTTTCGATGATGGCATCGTGATCTTGGCTTGGCAGAATTGTCCGCCAAGAGCTGTTCCACCGGCACCGCACGCATCGCACGTGCGGTGTCTACCTGTAAGACAGTTCCTTCCCCAGGTAAGTATCCCCAAGCACGTCCAACTGACTGTCTGAAAGGAAGGTTGTGACCTCCATCATCATCGCAATGATTGTGATTTTGGTCGTCGCTGCCTGCACCGCGGGTCTGGTCCTTCTCGGGATTGAGGGCCGCGGCAAGGAGCGCGCACCCAAGCTGGCCGACCGAATGGCGCGTGCTGCCCAGCATCTCAATGGTGATGGGGAACCTCCCGCTCGCCTAGTCAAGTTGATCGAGTCCAGCCGCGGTCGCTGAGCCTGCCGTCCGGCCGACTTTTGGCGCTGCCCGCGCGACCGACGCTCGCAGCGCGAGCAAAGGCCTAGGATGAGCCGGTGGATGCGACAACTCTGTGGGTGGTTGTCGGCGTCATTTTGTTGCTGGCTGCCGCTTTAATTGGGTTCGTCGCAGTCGGCCGGCGGCGTGCGCTCCGAACGGGGGAACGACCGCCCAGCGTTGAGCCGGCGCCACGGGGCTGGGAGAAGCCAGCCGAGGACGCTGGAAGCGAAGCCTCCGCAACACAAGTTGACATTCGCGCAGCACCACCACCAGAGGTGGAGGAGCTTCCGGAGGTTGCCCTACCTCCCGAGGTCCCAGCACTGGAGCGTCCGGAGGCTCCAGAGAGCCGGCTGGTACGCCTTCGTCGCAGGCTCGCCGGCTCCAACAGCCCCCTGAGTCGCGGACTGCTGCTGCTGATCACCCGGGACCGGATGGACGAGGACACCTGGGAAGAGTTCGAAGAGACGTTGATCACGTCCGATCTTGGCGTGGCGCCGGCCACTGAACTAGTGGAATCGCTGCGTGAGAAGCTCCGTGTGGAAGGGATATCCGAGCCCGGGAAGGCCCGAGCCATCCTGCGCTCGGAGTTGATCAAGCTGGTCGACCCCACCATGGACCGCAGCCTCAATGCGGATCGAATTGATCAACCCGCGGTTGTCATGGTGGTCGGAGTGAATGGCACCGGTAAGACGACGACGGTTGGAAAGCTTGCCCGGGTGCTGGTAGCTGAGGACAAGGACGTGTTGTTGGGTGCCGCTGACACGTTCCGGGCGGCCGCGGCGGACCAACTGGAGACCTGGGGCAGTCGCGTAGGAGTGCCGACGGTGCGAGGCGCTGAGGGCGCCGACCCCGCCAGCGTGGCGTTCGAGGCAGTCAGGGCCGGCATCGAGCAGGAGGTCGATGTGGTGCTGATCGACACTGCGGGTCGGTTGCATACCAAGGTCGGGCTGATGGATGAGCTGGGCAAGGTGAAGCGGGTGATTGAACGTCAGGCACCAGTTGGCGAAGTGCTGTTGGTACTGGACGCGACGACCGGACAGAACGGGCTCACCCAGGCTCGGATATTCGCAGAGGTTGTCGACGTCACCGGCATCGTGCTCACCAAGCTGGACGGTTCGGCCAAGGGCGGCATCGTGGTTCAGGTGCAGCGCGAACTCGGCGTACCGGTGAAGTTGGTAGGACTCGGGGAGGGCGCTGATGATCTTGCTCCGTTCGACGCCGAGATCTTTGTCGATGCGTTGTTGGAGCAGGCCGCATGACGAGCATCCTGGCCAAGTCCTCGTTCCAGGTCGTGTGAAGGCCAAGCCACCCGATGCGCATCCTGCTGGTCGCGCTCAACGCAGCCAAGGGTGACCTGGATGGCAATCTGGCGCGGCACCTGGCGATGCTTGAGGAGGGCCGGGCGCAGGGCTGCGACGTGGTGGTGTTTCCTGAGTTCTCCCTGACCGGCTCTGTGGATCCCCGTCGCCACGCTGAACGCGCGCTGAGTTTGGATGCCGAGCCCGTTCAGGCGCTGCTCGAGGCGACCTGGCGGACCGGCATAGCCGCCGTGTTCGGCATCGCCGAGCGGGCCGATGGCAAATTCCATATCACTCAGGTTTACGGCCATTCTGGCCGACTCGGCGGTGTCTATCGCAAGCGGCACCTCGCCGATGATGAGCAGGGCTTCCAGGCTGGGGACGGCGCGGGGCTATTTCAACTCGGCGCGGCACGATTCGGTGTCACGATCTGCGCCGAGAGTGGGGTCGACTTCCCATGGAACGATGCAGTCGCCGGCGGAGCAGCGGTGTTGTTCTTCTGCTCCGCGCCCGGACTGCATGGCCGGCGTACAGATGAAGAAAGCTGGCGCCGTGGGCACTCCTGGTGGCTGTCGCAGGGCCTGGGGGAGGCGGCACGGCATGCCCGCCGGCTTCGCGTTCCCGTGGCGATGGCTACGCAGGCCGGCTCGACCGTAGATGAGGATTTCCCCGGAGTGGCCGCGTTGGTCTCGGCCGCCGGTGACATCGTCAGACTGCCTGACTGGAAGGCGGGGTCGCTGGTCGCCGAGATTGCCGTTGACGTGATCGTTCACCCGATCCGCGAAGCTGTGCGCTGCCTGATTATCGACCGGACGGGCCGCGCACTGCTGATCAACTACACCGACAGCCGGCTTGGGCGGAGCTGGTGGTTCCCGCCAGGCGGCGGCCTGGACACTAATGAGGACCACGATGATGCCATCCGCCGTGAGCTCTATGAGGAGCTCGGCCGCGATGATCTGGTAATCGGCCCTTGGATCGGCCGCCGCTGCCAGACCTTCTGGCTGGGCCGCTGGATGACCCAACGGGAACGCTGGGCATTCTGTCGCGCCGATGCCTTCGAGATAGACCCCGCACACATGGCTTCGCTTTCGGGAGAAGGCATCCGGGAAATGCGCTGGTGGTCCGCTGAAGATCTGCGCTCGGAAGGGGTCGTGACATCACCCCGTAGCCTGCCGGGGCTGCTGGATCGAATAGCTGGCGGTGATCTCCCTTACCCCAAGGAGGATCTGGGCTTCTAGCGCGGGCTGCCGCTGAGCAAGCGGTGTCTTTCCTCCCGTACTCGGGAGGAAAGGACACACCTTGATGAGCCACCAGCCTTATCGGCGTAGCGATGGCGGTCCAAGGGGCCGGCCGAGGTTCAACGCCAACCCAGAGCCTGCGTAGTGGCCGAAAGGCTCCACGTCGACGTATCCGCTTGATCGGTAAAGTTCCACAGCTGCAACCTGCGGTCGGCCGGTCTCCAGGAGCATCCAGTCTGCGCCAGCCGTTGCGGCGCTCGCCTCGAGAGCGGTCAGCACGATGCGACCGAAGCCGCGCCCGCGTACGTGGTTGCGGACAAACATCCGCCGGATCTCCGCTGGCCGCCGCGCCACGCGCGGCGCCCCGGGACTCCGGAATCGCCAACCACCCATGGCCACAGCTTCATCATCCAGATAGCCGACAAAGAACGCTCCGTGTGGGGGCGTGAATTCGGATGTGGTGTAGGGAGTGTCGTCGGGGCCGCCGTATATCTCGACGTAGAACTGCTGCGCCTCGGACTCCAGCACTGCAACATCGGGGTGCTCGTACGGCACTTGCAGCAGGCGTAACTCCTCCAGCACCTGCCCAGCGTAGGCAAGCAACGCGCGACTTCGTCACCTGAGACGTCGTGGCAAGTTGAGTAGGCTGAGTCAGTCCAGCACAACCGAGGTAAGGACGCTCGTGTTCGACACCCTGCAAGACCGCCTCGCGGCGACCTTCAAGAACCTGCGCGGCAAGGGCCGACTATCTGAGGCCGATATCGACGCGACGGCTCGGGAGATCCGGATCGCGCTGCTCGAGGCCGACGTGAATCTGGCAGTCGTCAAGGATTTCATTGCCGCCATCAAGGAGCGGGCCCGCGGCGCTGAACTTTCCGGAGCTCTCAATCCGGCCCAGCAGGTGATCAAGATCGTCAATGAGGAACTGATCACCATCCTGGGCGGCGAAACTAGAGTGCTGCGTTTCGCCAAGCGGCCCCCAACGGTGATCATGCTTGCTGGCCTACAAGGTTCGGGCAAGACGACGTTGGCCGCGAAACTGGGGCTGTGGCTGAAGGAACAGGGCCATTCCCCGCTCCTTGTTGCGGCCGACTTGCAGCGGCCGAACGCGGTGAATCAGCTGCAGGTGGTCGGTCAGCGAGCCGGTGTCCACGTCTTCGCGCCGGAGCCCGGCAATGCCTCATCGCGGAGCGACATCGATCAACAGATCGGTGATCCCGTCCGTGTGGCCCGATCCTCGATCACTGAGGCCGAGCGCCGCCTGTACGACGTCCTGATCGTTGACACGGCCGGCCGGCTGGGCATCGACGCCGAGATGATGCAGCAGGCCGTCGACATTCGTGATGCCGTCCATCCCGACGAGGTGCTCTTCGTCGTCGATGCCATGATCGGCCAGGACGCGGTCAATACGGCGAACGCCTTCGCCGAGGGCGTCGGCTTCGACGGCGTCGTACTCACCAAGCTGGATGGCGACGCGCGCGGTGGTGCCGCTCTGTCGATCGCGCGGGTCACCGGTAAGCCGATCATGTTCGCCTCCAACGGCGAGGCGCTGAAGGACTTTGACGTCTTCCATCCCGACCGGATGGCCAGCCGGATTCTCGGCATGGGCGACATGCTGACCCTGATCGAGCAGGCCGAGAGAACCTTCGATGCCGAGCAGTCGGCCAAGGCAGCTGCCAAGTTAGCTGGACATGGCGGAGAGTTTGGCTTGGCCGATTTCCTGCAGCAGATGCAGATGGTGCGCAAGATGGGCCCGCTCTCGAAGGTTTTCGGAATGTTGCCCGGGATGGGTGACCTGAAGGACCGAATCGCTGGCATCGATGAGCGGGACGTTGATCGGATCGAGGCGATCATCCATTCCATGACGCCGGCCGAGCGTGACAATCCGAAGATCATTGACGGTTCCCGGCGCGCCCGCATTGCCAAGGGAGCGGGGGTCGGCGTGTCGGACGTCAACAACTTGATCAACCGCTTCTTCGAGGCTCGCAAGATGATGACTTCGCTGGCATCCGGCGGAATGCCAGGAATGCCGGGAATCGCCGGCTTGCCTGGACCTCGCAAGCAGCCTGCCCGGTCGAAGAAGAAGAGCGGCCGTGGCGTGTCGGGGAACCCGGCGAAGCGCAACGCAGCCCAGCAGCCAGCTGCATCGGCCGACTCAGCCGCATCTGGCAATGGAGAGCTTGACCCGGCTGCGTTGGAAAAGGCGATGGCCGAGTTCCAGCTGCCACCTGAACTACGCGGCCGATTCAGCAAGTAGTAAGTCATGCGCCCTGACCCTGTCGAAGGGCCTGACCGCCTCCACCTCGCCGGTGTGGTGCTGCCTGAAGGTCAGTATCGCGACCTGTGGGTGGTAGATGGCGTGATCCGTACGGAGCCGATCTCCAACGCGCAGACCGTCGCCACTGGGGTATGGCTCATGCCGGGTCTGGTCGACGCGCACTGTCACGTCGGATTGGAACGGCAGGGCGCTGTCCCCGATGGGCGAGCCGAGGAACACGCCGTCGCCGACCGCGACGCTGGAGCCTTGCTCTTGCGCGACGCAGGCAGTCCGGCCGACACCCGCTGGATAGATAAGCGAGCCGATCTCCCGAAGATCATTCGTGCCGGGCGGCACATTGCGCGCCCCAAGCGATACCTCCGGCACTACGGGGAGGAAGTGGAACCCGACCAGCTCATCGCGGAGGTCGAGCACCAGGCCGCCCGCGGGGACGGCTGGGTGAAGCTTGTGGGGGACTGGATCGATCGTGATGTCGGAGACCTCACACCGCTCTGGCCGGTTGAGGTGGCAAAGGCGGCGATCGACCGCGCGCATGAACTTGGCTGCCGAGTGACGGCACACGTATTCGGTGAGCAGGCTGTCAGCGAGCTCGTCGCTGCCGGAATCGACGGCATCGAGCACGGCACAGGGATGGACGAAGCGACCACTGAGTTGATGGCCAAGCAGCAGGTCGCACTCGTCCCGACCATGATCCAGCTCGACAATTTTGAGATGTATGCCCGATCCGGCGAGCAGAAGTATCCGGTCTACGCCAGCCACATTCGCGCGCTGTATGCCAGCCGTCTCGATCGGTTCGCGAGAGCCCTTGACGCTGGGGTTCCGATTTACGCCGGTACTGACGCCGGTGGTTTTTTGCCGCATGGCCTAGTCGGCAATGAGATTGCCGCGCTCGCTCAATTCAGTTCGGCCGAGTACGCCCTGGGCGCTGGGTCGTGGCGAGCTCGCACCTGGCTGGGCCATCCGGCGACACTCTGCGAAGGCGCACCGGCCGACCTTGTGGTCTTCGACGCCGATCCGCGTCTGGATCTGACTGTGTTGAGGGCGCCGCGCCACGTGATCTTGCGCGGCGCCCTCATCAACTGAGGCGGAGACTCCTTTACGTCACGGAGCAATGTTGATCACTCGGAAGGAGCAAGCCAAGGAAATCTTGCGTGCGCGAGCAGGATAGGCGCATGCGCCGCGGCCGATCAGCAGCATTACTACTGATCATCGCGCTGCTTTGTGCCTTCCCACTCCCGGCGTACGGGCAGGACAAGGTGATCGAAACCGCGCTCATGGTGTCGGGTACGCCAGAGGCCGACGGCAAGCCGGTCAAGCTGGATGCGACCATCCTCACGACGAATCCGACCGAGCCTCGGCCTGCGATCGTGCTGGCGCACGGATTCGGTGGCACCAAGGACGACAGCGAGCCGACTGCCCGTACACTCGCGATGGCCGGTTACACAGTGATCATCTACACCGCTCGAGGCTTCGGGAAATCCGGGGGCCGGATCCACCTGGACAATCCCGCCTACGAGGGTGCAGACGCGCGAAAGCTTGTTGATCTTGCCGCCAGCCGCCCGGAGGTCGCCAAGGAAGGCAACGATCCTGTGATCGGATTCGCTGGGGCGTCGTACGGGGGAGCGCTCTCCTTCCTTGCCGCGGGGCTTGATCATCGCGTTGATGCCATCGTGCCGGCATTTACCTGGCACAGCCTCCGACAGGCCCTCTTCCCGCAACATCAGGTCCTCGGCGCCGCCACGTCACCGGCCGATGTTACCCCCGCGAACCGGCAGGGCGTCTTCAAACAGCGCTGGGCGTCGTTGCTGTTCTCCAACGCCGGCGGACCAGCCAACCGGAGCACCGAGCAGTCGTCGAATCAAGATCAGTTGTGCGGCCGATTCGATCCAATCCTGTGTCGGGGCTATCTCTCCGCAGCCGAGATCGGCGAAGCGGACGACAAGCTGAAGGCACTGCTTGATGAGTCCGGCTTGGAGAAGATCTTGCCGGCAATCGAGGCGCCGACACTGATCATCCAGGGTGAGGACGACACCTTATTTCCTCTAGATCAGGCTGACGCGAACTTTCGAGGCTTGCCGGCTACCACTCCGGCGGAGATGAGGTGGGTCGCTGGCGGTCATGACGCCGAGACCTCAGTCGATCCGCTGATCGATGATCTTGAAGCCTGGTTCGGCCGGTATTTGAAGCGAAATCGGAGCGCTTCCAATACTGCATTCGCCGTGCTGATGCCTGAGACATCGCTGCTAGGCGAAGATCGTGGTACCCGGAAGCCTCAGACCCTGATCGCCCAGTCCTACCCGGGACGCGGGTCCGATTTGCCTGAGCAGCGGATCGCACTGGCCGGCCAGCGGCAAAGCATCGTGGCACCACCTGGCGGCGCGCCGGCGGCGCTGACCAATCTTGCTGGCACCGGCGGTGCGTTCGGCCAAGCCTCCGGTGTGGCTGGATATGCGTTAGGTGTACTTCCCGGTCAATCGGCTCGCTTTACCAGCGAGCCGCTAGCAAAGCCGCTGACGCTGATCGGAAGTAGCCGAGTGGACCTCGAGGTGACAGCGTCGACGACGACTGCCACCTTGTTCGCCTCGCTGTGGGATCTGGGACCCGACGTGGAACGTGGCCAGAACGGTCACACCAGCCTTAGCCCTAGCACGGCGGTGCTTCCGCAACTTGCCGTCGCCCCGCTGAAGTTGACGGGACTGGACCCTGGCAAGCCGGCACGGGTCACGGTCGCGCTGCCCGCGGTCTCCCATAAGGTTCCGGTGGATCACCGCCTGCAGCTCGTCATTTCCACCACTGACCAGGCGTACGCAAACGCGGTTGCTGCGGCTAGCTACCAGGTCAGCCTTGCCGGCGAAGCGGCGGCTGCAGTTCCCCTGCTGACCACGACGGCGCTGAATGGGAACACCCTCGATGTGCCGCTTCCGCTAGTCATCGTCGTAGCCGCGCTGCTTGCTGCCTCAGTTGCCGCCGCCGTGCTCCTGTGGCGTCGTCGCCGCGAGATTCAGAATGTCCCGGGGTTGGTCAGCGTCCCACTGGTTGTCAACGACGTGGTGAAGACATACGGCGACGGCTTCCGGGCGGCCGATGGAGTGACTTTCCGCGCTGAAGCGGGTCAGGTCCTGGGCCTGCTAGGACCCAATGGCGCCGGCAAGACCACCGTCATTCGCATACTTGTCGGCCTCATTCGTCCTGACTCCGGATCGATCTACATCCATGGCCAGCCGGTGCATTCCGGAGCCGATGTACTCGGGGCAGTTGGCGCCTTCATCGAGGGGCCTGGGTTCCTGCCGCATTTGAGCGGCAAGGCCAATCTGACGGCGTACTGGAACGCAACCGGCCGACCACTGGGGGCGGCGCATCTCGACGAGGCGCTGAAGATCGCCGGGCTTGGTTCAGCCATCCATCGCAAGGTCCGCGGATACAGCCATGGGATGCGCCAGCGGCTCGGCATCGCCCAAGCGATGCTCGGATTGCCGCCCCTGCTCATACTCGATGAGCCGACCAACGGCTTGGATCCACCACAGATCAAGGCCATGCGTGCTGTGCTGGCGGACTACGCGGCGGCCGGGCGGACGGTGGTTCTTTCCTCTCACCTGTTGTCGGAGGTGGAGCACACCTGCAGCCACGTTGTAGTGATGGACAAGGGCAAAGTCGTCCTCACTGGGGCGGTGGAAGAGCTCACGGCAAGCGACACCGTGACCTTGATCGGCCTGAGCAATGTCGACGATGTGGGCCCAGCCCGCCAGGCACTGCAGACTCGAGGGCTGCGGGCGGAGCCAGAGGGCAAATTGCTCCGTGTCACCGGCGAGCTGCCCCGTCAGGACATTGTGGCGCAGCTCGTCGCGGCCGGTTACGGAGTTGAGTCGGTGGACGGACATCGCCAGCTGGAAGAGGTCTTCATGAGCCTGGTGGGAACACCTGGCCAAGGGCCGGAAGACAGCGACGAAGGCGTGACATGAGCGCTACCTCGGTCGCCACTCGGCCGCTGCCGCTGTCGGCCGAAATCGGACGCCAACTGCGTCGCCAGCGCACAATCGGCATCTTTATCGTTCTCACGGTTTTGCCGCTCGTGCTACTGCTGGCCTTCTGGCTGGGCAATGACGGCAGCGCCTCGGGCGAACGCGGTTTCGTCGACCTGGCACAGCAGAGCGGAGCCAACCTGGTGATCTTCACGCTCTTCGCCTCGACCAGTTTCCTGCTTATCGTGATCGTTGCCTTGTTCGCCGGCGACACGGTTCCCTCGGAGGCGAGCTGGGCGAGTCTGAGATACCTGCTGGCCGCGCCGGTACGCCGGGAGCGTCTGTTGCGACAGAAGCTCGTTGTGGCGGCGCTCTCGTCGGTGGTCGCCCTCATTTTTCTACCGGCCTGGACTCTCGTCGTCGGGGGCATCGCATACGGTTGGGGCCCTTACGTCGGCCCAACGGGGATTCAGATCGGTTGGCCTGAGTTTGTGGGCCGGCTGTTGATCATCGTTGGCTACCTGCTGCTCGACCTGTCCGTAGTGGCCGCATTCGCCTTCATGCTGGGCGTGCTCACCGATGCGCCACTTGCCGCGGTAGGCGGCGCGGTGCTGCTGATGATCTTGTGCGCCATCCTGGACTCGATCACGGCCCTCGGCGATATCCGGAATGGCCTGCCCGGGCACTACGCGTACGCCTGGCGCGACGCGTTGGCGTCAACCGTGAACTATTCCGACATGATCACTGGCGCACTGTGGTCCGTCGGCTACGCCATCATCGCCACCTGGTTTGCCTTCTGGTACTTCCTGCGAAAGGACATCACCAGCTGAGCTGCCCATTCATGCGAAACTCCCTCTCATGGACGTCTTGCAGATCGCACAGCATGTCGACGACCTTCCCAGGGCCCGGGCTTTCTATCAACGCCTGCTTGACACAGAGCCAGCCGGGATCTTTGATCCGCCGGGCTTGTTGTTCTTTATGGTGGGCTCGGTACGCCTGCTGCTGGAGCAAGGTGCCACGAGCGCCCTCATCTACTTTAAGGTCGATGACGTGCGGGCGACGCTGGCATCGCTACGCGCAGAGGGTGTCGAGATCGTCGCTGAGCCCGAAGTCATCTTCCATCACAGCGATGACAGTCTCGGCCCGGCCGGCATGGACGAATGGATGGCGTTCCTGAAGGATTCCGAGGGCAATACCGTCGGTCTAGTCAGCCATCACCAGCCTGAGCATCGGTAGCCGGCGACGGTTGTTGTCGAGTGCAGAGGCGCCCCAGGACCTTCTCATTCGCAAATCTTTGGATGCTTCTGGCAGAATGCATGCCGCATCTGTTGTCGTTCGGTGCCCTCTCACCCCGGACGACTCGGAGCCCCAATTAGAACCATACTGAGATCATCGCGTGCGCGCCCCACCGCGTGGGATGGGATCACCTCAGCGCGGCCGGTCAATGGACCGGTCGACTACCAACACAGGAGTAACCACACACGTGCCTGTCAAGATCCGTCTGAAGCGATTCGGCAAGATCCGTTCGCCGCACTACCGCATTGTTGTCGCCGACTCGAGGACCAAGCGGGATGGGCGTGCCATCGAAGAGATTGGTAAGTACCACCCGAAGAACGATCCATCGCTGATCGAGGTCAATTCCGAGCGGGCCCAGTACTGGCTGTCGGTTGGCGCGCAGCCAACGGAGGCTGTCATCGCCTTGTTGAAGCGCACGGGTGACTGGCAGCAGTATTCAGGTGACAGCTCGCCGTCCGGAGTCCTTCCGCAGCCGGAGAAGCGCGATAAGACCGAGGCGTTCAACGCCGCCCTCGCCGACGCCGGTCAAGAGCCGAAGACCGCGGCGACCCGGACGACAAAGAAGGCCGCGTCAAAGCCAGCGAGCACCGAGGTGGGAGAGGCTGAGGTCGAGGGCACTCCACGGGAGGCCCAGCAGGCCGCCAATGCCGGTGTCGCCGACGCGGAGCCCAGCGAGTCCTAAATGCTCGCCGACGCGCTCGAACATTTGATCCGGGGTATCGTCTCCAATCCCGACGATGTGACCGTCAAGGACAAAGAACTGCGTCGCGGCCGGATGCTGGAAGTCCGTGTCAACCCCGACGATGTCGGCAAGGTCATCGGCCGCTCCGGCCGCACTGCGACTGCGCTGCGCACCGTCGTTGGTGCACTCGCGGCAGGCCAGGACGTACGCATCGACTTCGTCGACGTTGACAAGCTCGCCCGCCGCGGCGGCGGTGGCCGGCGGCGTTAGGCGATCGAATACGTCTAGCGGTCAACGACCAGTGCAAATCATTGTTGGGGTCATTGGACGAGCACACGGCGTAGCCGGCGAGGTCGCTGTCGAGGTGCGCACCGACGAGCCAGAGCGCCACTTCGCTCCCGGTCAGGTACTTGGCGAAGAGGGCGGCTTCCGGCTCTTCACAGTGCGGTCGGTTCGTGATCACTCTGGCCGGTTATTGATCAAGTTCGCCGAGGTCGCCGACCGTACCTCCGCCGAAGCGGTATGGGGCACCCTCCTGACGGCGACTGTGGAAGGCGACGAGCGGCCGGCAGAGCCAGACACCTTCTACGATCGGCAACTGATTGGCCTGAAGGCCACTACGCCGGACGGCGTCGACGTCGGTACGGTCAGTTCCGTGCTGCATCTGCCTGCGCAGGATGTGCTCGAGGTCGATACCGCTACTGGGATTCGGCTCGTGCCCTTCGTGGCAGCACTGGTGCCACAAGTCGATCTTGAAGCTGGCCGCCTGACGATCGTCGATATCGCCGGCCTGCTGGATGATCAGGACGATGCGACCGATGACCATTAAGCCCGAGGAAATACACCCGATGAAGATTGACATCGTCTCGATCTTCGCCGAGTACTTCCAGCCGCTGGGTCTCTCACTGGTCGGCAAGGCGATCGAGACCGGCATCGTTGATCTTCATGTACACGACCTGCGCGACTGGACCTCTGATCGACATCGGACGGTTGACGACACGCCGTACGGGGGTGGGGCGGGCATGGTGATGCGTCCCGAGCCTTGGGGGTTGGCGCTGGACACCGTGGCGGTCGGGCAAGACGATCCGCGACTGCTCGTACTCTCACCATCCGGAAGGACGTTCAATCAAGCCCTTGCAGAGGAGCTGGCGAAAGAGCAGCACCTGATCTTCGCCTGCGGTCGGTACGAGGGAATCGATGCCCGCGTTGTTGAGGACGCTGGGCGGCGAATCCGGGTGGACGAGTTGAGCATCGGCGATTACGTTCTCAGTGGCGGTGAAGTGGCTGCGATGGTGGTGATCGAGGCTGTGGTACGTCTGCTGCCCGGAGTGATCGGCAATCCTGAGTCGTTGATCGAGGAGTCGTACGGCACGGAGCACCAAGGTCTGCTCGAGGGACCGGTATACACCAAGCCTCCCAGCTGGCGTGGGCTGGACGTGCCGGAGGTGCTGTTGAGCGGTCACCACGAGAAGATCGCCGCGTGGCGTCGCGAGCAAGCCCACAAGAGAACTCAGTCGCGACGCCCTGATCTGCTGCCATGACGAGCCGGCCCTGGATAGCGCCTTCGCTGGATGCGCTGATCCACGGTGCAACGGAGCGCGTTGCGGTGCGCTCAGCCGATGCCAGGTCCGGTGCGTCATTCGAAAAGTTGATCATTGACGGGCGGCCGTGCTTCCTCAAGGTGGTTTCGGCCGAGGACGACTGGATTATGCGGGTCACCGGCAACAGGCAGTGGGAGTACCGCGTCTGGCAGGCCGGTCTCTACCAGCGGGTGCCGAGCATCATTGATCATGCCGTGATCGGCATGGCGCTCGAAGAGTCCAGCGGTGTGCCACGAACGGCAATGCTGATGCATGATCGGTCCGCTGACCTCGTACCACCTGGCGACGAGCCGATCTCGATGTCCCAGCACGCTGTATTCATCCGTCACCTGGCATTGATGCATGCCGCCAACATCGGGTGGCGAGACGATCTTGGTCTATATCCGCTCGCTCATCGGCCGCTGTTCTTCGCGCCGGCCACTATCGCGCCCGAGCTAGCCCGCGACGACGTACCGCTGACGCTTCGTGTCGCCGAGCGAGGTTGGGCCTTGCTTCCAGACCGGGATGCTGCGCTTTCCGAGATCGTCAGCGCCGTACATCAAGATCCCACCAGGCTGGCCGGGTTGCTGGCAGAAACGCCGCAGACCTTCATCGCAGGGGACTGGAAGATGGGTAACCTCGGCAGCCGACCGACGGGGGAGACCGTAGTACTGGACTGGGCGTACCCCGGAGAGGCGCCTCCGGCATGGGAACTGGCGTGGTACTTGGCTCTCAACCGGTCACGGATACCGGAGAGTAAGTCCGACACCATCGCACGCTACCGGCAGGCCCTTGATGGTGCCGGAGTTGCAACGAATGGGTGGTGGGACCGGCAGCTCGCTCTCTGCCTATTGGCCATGGCAGCCACGATGGGCTGGGAGAAGGCGGTCGGCGACGCCGACGAACTAGCGTGGTGGTCCGAACGCGCCCAGGAGGCTGCAACTCGCTGGTTGCCTTAGGCCGATCACGTGTGGCCAAAAACACCAGTGCATGGGGTGGTCTCATGTCGCTGTTCGGCCAGGCAGAGTTCTAATGTTGCTGCGTGGCAACAATCTCCTTGACGCCCGCGCAGCAGGCGACTAGGTCCACTGTTGCCCTCAAGGTCTTGATGGCTGTCACAGGCCTGATCTTGATCGGCTACTTGATTGCTCACATGTACGGCAACCTCAAGGTCTTCGCTGGAGCTGAGGCATTCAACGAGTACGCCCATCACCTGCGTACCCTCGGCGAGCCGATCTTTCCGTACAGCGGTGTGCTCTGGGTTATCCGGGTGATCTTGATCGTTAGTGTGATCGGTCACATGTATGCGGCCTTCACCTTGTGGTCGCGGGCTCGCACGGCGCGCGGTGGCGTGCGCCGCTACCGCAGCAACAAAGCTCGGCGTGGGGTGCAGCGAACCTACGCCTCGTTCACCCTGCGTTGGGGCGGACTGGTGATCGTGCTGTTCGTGATCTATCACCTGATGCACCTGACATGGAACGTCGTGCATCCGGGCGGCGCGGCGGCCGATCCGTACAGCCGCGTCGTGAATGGTTTCCAGATCTGGTCGGTGGTTCTCATATACACAGTCGCGGTGATCGCTGTCGGCCTGCATGTCCGGCACGGCACCTGGAGCGCCTTGACGACACTCGGGGCCAACACCTCGAGCCTCGCACGACGACGCCTGAACGTGCTCGCGTACGCAGTCGCGGGGCTGCTCACGGTCGGTTTCCTGCTCCCGCCCTTCGCCATCCTCTTCGGGTTGGTGAGCTGATGGCCCACCGCACTCCGAGTGTCAAGAGGTTCACGTGAGTAACTCCGAACTGTTCAACTCACTCGACTCCGATGCGTTCTATCTCGACGGCGCCGACATCACCGACACCAAGGCACCGAACGTGCCTATCGAGAGGCGCTGGGAGGAACGCCGGTTTCGTGCCAGGTTGATCAACCCGGCCAACCGGCGCAAGCTGAATGTGGTCATCGTCGGCAGCGGACTGGCCGGAGCCTCCGCTGCGGCAACTCTTGGAGAAGCTGGTTACAACGTCGACTGCTTCTGCTATCAAGATTCGCCCCGCCGGGCCCATTCCATCGCGGCGCAAGGCGGCATCAATGCCGCCAAGAACTACCGCAACGACGGGGACTCGGTTTATCGCCTGTTCTACGACACCGTGAAGGGTGGAGATTTTCGGGCGCGTGAATCCAACGTCTACCGGCTCGCGGAACTCAGCGTTCAGATCATCGATCAATGCGTCGCCCAAGGCGTCCCGTTTGCCCGTGAATACGGCGGCCTGCTCGACAACCGGTCCTTCGGTGGTGTCCAAGTGTCGCGAACCTTCTACGCCCGCGGCCAGACCGGCCAGCAGCTACTGCTCGGCGCGTATCAGGCATTAGAACGGCAAATCGCCGCCGGCACGGTTGATATGCATACCCGCCACGAGATGCTCGAGCTGATTGTCGTCGATGGTAGGGCGCGAGGTGTTGTCATCCGCGACATGGTGACGGGGGATATCGAGACGCACCTCGCCGACGCGGTAGTGCTTGCGACCGGCGGCTACAGCAATGTGTTCTTCCTCTCGACCAACGCCAAGGGTTGCAACGTCACAGCGACCTGGCGGGCCCATCGCAAAGGCGCGTACTTCGCCAATCCGTGCTTCACCCAGATTCACCCGACGTGCATTCCAGTAAGTGGCGACTACCAGTCCAAGCTCACATTGATGAGCGAGTCTTTGCGCAACGACGGCCGGATCTGGGTGCCAAAGAGCGGCGAAGACAAGCGAGACCCTCGCGAGATCCCCGAGCAAGATCGCGACTATTACCTCGAGCGCCTGTACCCGTCCTTCGGCAATCTGGTGCCGCGTGACATCGCTTCCCGTGCCGCGAAGAATGTCTGTGACGAGGGCCGCGGCGTCGGACCAGGTGGGCTCGGGGTCTACCTTGACTTTGCTGATGCGATCGCTCGCCTCGGCCGGTCATCGGTGGAGGCCAAGTACGGCAACCTCTTCCAGATGTACGGCCAGATCACCGGTGAGGACCCGTACCAGACGCCGATGCGGATTTATCCGGCGGTGCATTACACAATGGGAGGGCTGTGGGTCGACTACGACCTCCAGGCCAGCATCCCCGGGCTCTATGTCACCGGGGAAGCCAACTTTTCCGATCACGGTGCAAACCGGCTGGGTGCCAGTGCCTTGATGCAGGGCCTGGCCGACGGTTACTTCGTGCTTCCGAACACGATCAATGACTATCTCGCCGATGGACCCTTCCCGACGATCGATCGATCTCATCCAGCAGTGATCGAAGCCGTTGACGCGGTACGTGCCCGCATCAACAAGCTGCTGTCGGTGAACGGGAGCCGCACAGTGGATTCCTTCCACAAGGAGCTCGGCCGTCTGATGTGGGACTTCTGCGGCATGGAGCGCAGTGAGGAGGGGCTGCGCAAGGCGCTTACCCGGATTCGAGAGCTGAAAAAAGAGTTCTGGTCTGACGTACGAGTGCTCGGCACCAACGAGGAGCTCAACCAGGCGCTCGAGCGTGCCGGTCGAGTTGCGGACTTCTTTGAGTTGGGTGAGTTGATGTGCATCGACGCGCTGGTCAGGCGGGAATCCTGTGGAGGCCACTTCCGCGTCGAAAGCCAGACACCGGACGGTGAGGCCCTGCGCGTCGATGACGAATTCGGATACGTATCGGCCTGGGAATACGGGGGCGACAACGGACGGCCGATTCTCCATAAGGAGCCGTTGGTTTATGAGTACGTCGAGATGAAGCAGCGGAGCTACAAGTGAATGTGACCTTGCGGGTCTGGCGGCAGGCGAACTTCGGCGCTAAAGGCAAGATGGCCGTCTACAGAGTCGACGACATCTCCGAGGACATGTCATTCCTGGAGATGCTCGACGTGTTGAACGAGCGGCTGACGCTGCAGGGCGACGATCCCATTGCTTTCGACAGCGACTGCCGTGAAGGCATCTGTGGCATGTGCGGCCTGGTGATCAACGGTGTAGCGCACGGCCCGCAGCAAACCACCGTCTGCCAGCTCCATATGCGGTCCTTCAAAGACGGCGACGTGATCGATGTCGAACCATGGCGAGCCGGACCCTTCCCGGTGATCAAGGATCTGGTCGTCGATCGCAGGGCTTTGGATCGGATCATCCAGGCCGGCGGGTACATCTCCGCGCCAACTGGCACCGCCCCGGATGCGCATGCCACTCCGGTGCCCAAACGCGATGCCGACCGTGCCTTCGATGCAGCAACCTGTATCGCCTGCGGCGCGTGTGTTGCGGCATGCCCGAACGGCTCGGCGATGCTGTTCACTGCAGCCAAAATCACTCATCTCGGTTTGCTGCCCCAAGGGCAGCCGGAGCGGTACTCGCGGGTGGTCGGCATGGTGGCGCAGCATGATGCGGAAGGATTCGGCGGCTGCACAAACATCGGGGAATGCACGGCGGTATGCCCGAAGGGCATTCCATTCGAAACCATCTCCCGGCTCAACCGGGATCTGATGAGCGCCCTCACCCACGGTGGCTCTCACTGGCCCAAGGCGGCGCCTAAGGGAGAAACCGAGGTGGAAGAAGACTGAGCGCAGCGATTAGACGGTCAACACGATCAGCAGCGTAGCTACGGAGCCGACCAGCGCAGCCCCGTAGGTGAGCACTTCGATCGGTTTGTCCAACCGTTTCAGCTGAAGCCCATCGTGCAGTGTGTATCTGAGTCGATGGGCCGCGTGAAACAGCATGAGGACAATCAGACCCAGTAGGACCAATCGGGTCAGCCAATAGCTGACTACCGCATGTAGATGGTTGTAGTCGGGCTGAACCAGCCCTAGGGGAATCGCGAGCCCGAACAGCAGAATCAGGATGGGCAGGAACACCGCCGCCACCACACCGCCGCCGCTGAACAACAGCCACAGTATCGGTTCGATGCGCCGCTTGGTCATCGCAGCACCAGCCAGACGATGAACGCCGACACGACGGCCAGTCCCACGTACTGTGAGGCGATTACGAGCCCGGCCGGCATCCGGCCGCCAACCCGAACCACCGTCGCCGCCGTCATCCGACGGCCAGCCACACTAACCTCCTTCATCGCCGGCACTTGTCGGCTGCCGGGCCCGCGAACCACCATGGCCTGTGGGGTGAGCGCGAACCATGTCACCGTGTGCAAGATCACAAACGCAAGCGCCACCACATTGATCAGAATGACGACCGGAGAGCCGGCCCAGTTCATGAAGTTCCGGTATGACTCTTCGCCACGTCCGATAGCAAAGATCATGATCATCAAGAAGACTGCGAACCAGGCAACGAAGATGCTGCTGAGCTCGCGCAGCACGAACATGAAATACGTTCGCTTCTTCAACCACCACAGCCGGGACAGCGGCTGCCGGTACGTGGTTGGGGCGCTCATCGCGCACCCCGGGGAAGTAGGAACGCCCTGACGTTCTCCTGCGCGGCCTTGAGCTTGTAGCGCTGAATCGCACCTGCCGGATCAACCTGCTTCGGGCACACCCGGGTGCACTCGCCGACAAATGTGCAGCCCCACACGCCTTCGCGTTCTATGAGCACATCGAGGCGTTCTCGCTGTCCCGCGTCTCGGGTGTCCAGGTCATAGCGCTCAGCGAGTGCAATGGCAGCCGGGCCGATGAAATCGGGCTCGAGGCCATAGATCGGACATGCGGCGTAACAGAGCATGCAGTTGATGCAGTTGCTGAATTGCTTGTACTCCTCGAGTTCCACGGGGGTCTGTAGATACTCACCGTCGATCACAGTCACGTCGTCGTCCCGGATGATCCACGGCTTGACCCGGGGCAGCTTCTCCATAAAGTCATCGATGTCGACAACCAGGTCCCGAACGATGGGGAAGTTGGTCAACGGCTCGACTCGAACCGGCCCAGGCGCGTAATCGGTGAGGAAGGTGGCGCAGGTCAGCTTCGGCTCGCCTTCGACGTTCATGCCGCAACTGCCACAGATGCCCATCCGGCACGACCAGCGATACGAAAGGCTGGTGTCGACGTGATCTTTGATGTAGTTCAGACCGTCGAGAATCGCCCAGTCCCTCCGCAGCGGCACCTCATACGTCGTTACGGTCGGCTCGGAATCCCGGTCAGGGTCGTACCGGGTCACCCGCATCTGGATGTTGTCTGCCATATCTGTTGCTACCTCCCGTACACCCGCTCGCCGGGCGCCCATCGTGTAATCGTCACTGGCAACCGCTCGATCCTCACCGCACCATCCTCTTCGCGATAGGCCAGCGCGTGGTTGAGGAAGCGCTCGTCGTCGCGTGTAGTGAAGTCGGTCCGCTGGTGGGCGCCGCGCGACTCCTCGCGTTGCAGGGCCGATTGCAGCATGGTTTCGGAGATGTCGAGCATGTTTGCCAGTTCTAGAGCGGCGACCAGTTCAGTGTTGAACACCTGGGTCTCATCGGAGAGCTGGACACGCTGAAGCCGCTGCTGCAGGTCGGCGAGCTGGTCGACGCCCTTGCTGAGGGAGTCGCCAGAGCGGAAGATTCCGGCACTGTCCTCCATGGTTGCCTGCATCGCTTCGCGTATGTCGGCGATGCGCTCGGTGCCCCGGCCGGCTGCTCGGATCTGATCGATGCGGCGCAGCTCATCGTCGGCTTGCCGCATCACAACCGGGGGTGGCTGCTGGGCGCCCGATGCGTACTCGGCAGCAGCCTTGCCCGCTCTGGCACCGAAGACCAGACACTCCGGCAATGAATTGGAGCCCAGCCGGTTTGCGCCATTGATGGTGACGCACGCAGTCTCTCCAGCAGCGAACAGTCCCTCGATGGGGGTCGCGCCGTTGATGTCGGTGTGTACGCCGCCCATCATGTAGTGCACGACCGGGCGCACCGGAATCAGCTCCTTAACCGGATCGATGCGCTCGTACTGGATACACAGTTCGCGCACCATCGGAAGCTTCGCCTCGATCAGCTTTTCGCCGAGGTGCCGCAAATCGAGATTGACGATCGGGCCGTACGGCGACTCAATGGTCCGGCCCTTCGCCACCTCGTGCTCGAACGCTTGCGATAGCCGGTCCCGCGGCCCGAGCTCCATGCTCCGCAACACCGGCGTGGGCTCGGGCTTGCCTAGGTCGTAGTCCTGCAGATAGCGATAGCCGTCCTTGTTGAGCAGCCAGCCGCCCTCGGCGCGGGCCGCCTCGGTGATGAGGATGCCGGTGAACGGCAGGCCGGTCGGGTGGTACTGGACGAACTCCATGTCCTTGAGCGGCGCGCCCGCGCGATAGGCCAGGGCCATGCCGTCGCCGGTGTTGATGTTGGCGTTCGTGGTGAACGGGAAGACCTTGCCGCAGCCGCCGGTGCACAGGATGACGGCCTTCGCGGTGATCGCCTGGATCCGCCCGCTCATCAGGCCGATCGCCACGACGCCGTGCACCCGGCCGTCGTCCACCAGCAGCTTGGTGACGAAGTGCTCGTCGTAGCGCTTCACCTCGCCGTACTTCAGCGACGTCTGGAACAGCGTGTGCAGCATGTGGAAGCCGGTCTTGTCCGCGGCGAACCAGGTGCGCATCTTCTTCATGCCGCCGAACGCGCGGACGGCGACGCGGCCGTCCGGCCGCCGGCTCCACGGGCAGCCCCAGTGCTCGAGCTGCAGCAGTTCCTCCGGTGCCTCCCGGACGAAGGCCTCGATCGCGTCCTGGTCCCCCAGCCAGTCGCTGCCGGACACGGTGTCGTAGCAGTGCTCGTCGAGGCTGTCGTCGGCGGCAATTACCCCGGCCGCGCCACCCTCGGCCGAGACGGTGTGGCTCCTCATCGGATAGACCTTCGAGATCACGGCCACATCGAGCCGGGGATCGGTCTCGGCGATGCCGATGGCGGCGCGCAGGCCGGCGGCGCCGCCTCCCACGATCAGTACGTCGTGGGAGGCGCGTATGACGCCCTCACTCACCGCGCCACTCCTCGTCCTGCAGCACCTTTCCGTTGTGGTGGACGACCAGGCGGTGGACGCTGCCGTCGTGGAACTCTTCCCGGGCGCTCCGGCACCCGCAGGAGTACCTCACGTCCTCGGTGACCAGGCCCGCGTGGTCCTCGGTCAGGAACTTCTCGCCGCCGTGCCTGTGTCCGCACGGTGCGACCTGTGGCTCGAAAGCGGTGGCGGCTGCACTCACGGTCCACCCCCCTTGACGTAGGGACAGTGACCGCCGAGCTCGATGACCAGCGTGCTCCGTACCCGCCGGGTTGTGAAGTGCTTGCGTGCCCTGGTGGATCAGCCGTCGTGCTGTTGCGTGTTCGCGGGACGGAGAGCGGCTCTATCCGGAGCGGGGACCCCGGCCGGCTGCTCGGTCATCGAGTTCCTCATGGTTGCGGCCTTTTTCTATGGTCCCCCTCGTCCGCTCCGGTGAGACTGGCCGACGGAAAGGAACGTCGACGACGGGAGTGGCGATGATGACCGTGGTGACCACGACCAGACTGCGCCCAGGTGGAGGGGACGAGTGGGACACGGCCATGCGCGAGCGGTTCGACTCGGCACGCGGCCGCGCGGGATGGATCTCGGGTCAGCTCCTCACCCCGGAGGACGAGCGCGAGACGCGGACCATCGTCGGTA
>JBJMIR010000071.1:0-99244 GCA_045806785.1 Propionibacteriaceae bacterium
GACGCTCTGGCCGACAAACTCCCCCAGGTTGCCGCACACCTAGAAGACGCCCGAGCCGACATCCTCGCCTTCACGGCCTATCCGAAGGACCTATGGCGGCAGATCTGGTCGAACAACCCCAACGAGCGGCTCAACCGGGAACGACGATCATTGCCAGCGAGTCGCAGCTTGTCGCGGCGCATGTGGTTTACACGCTTGCTTGGTTGCTGGTGCTGATCGGTCTTCCCGGCATCTATGCGGCCCGGGCGGGATCGTCGCGGCGTACGGTTCACGCATTAGCCAGGAGGTAGCCATGAGGGAGTCCTGGGAGATTCTGACTGCGGGGCCACCGGATGCGGCGCGATCGGTTCTGCTCTTGCCGGGCGGGGCCATGGCGGCTCGGTCGTTCAACCTTGTGATGGCTGAGCCGGCAGTTTCTCATCTTCGCTTGATCGCCACAACCCTGCCGGGCATGGCCGGCGCGCCGGTCTCCGGAGACGTGTCCATACCGGGACTCGCGCGTCACGCAGGCGAGTTGGCCAAACAGAATGGTTGCGACGTGGTCGTGGGCTTTTCGCACGGCGCCACGGTGGCCCTGGAGATGGTGCTGTCCGGGCACTTTCACGGCCCAGTTGTGCTTCTCGGGATAAGCCTGACAACTCCGGATGAGGCCGGGTTCTTCCGCCGCGTGGTGCGGGCATCAGAGAAGGTCGGCGTGTGGCCGATGGCCATGCTGTTCCGACTGATGCCCCTGTTTGCCAGGTCCGCGAAGACCACTGAGACGCACAAGCAGGAGCTTCTCGACGACATCAAGAAGAACAGGGCGAGGGATGCGGTCCAGATGTGCAGCCCGTACCTCGACTACATCGCCGCAGACCGAGACCCCGCCGCCCTGCTCACCGCATCGGGCAACCCGGCGTGGGTGGTGCACGCCGAGAAGGGAGACGGTGGTCTCACCGACGCCGAGCGCGCCACACTCGAGGCCGCTCCCAACGTGACCTTGGTGAAGATCCCTGGCGCGGTGTTCTTCCTACCGGACGAGGCTCCGCAGCAAACCGCCGAGGTGATCGCCAGCGCCGTGGCGCAGGCGACCCGGCCAACTTGAGTGGCACCGGACACCACTACGCCTGTCCGGTGTCAGTAGACCTGGCTACTCCGGGTGCCCATGACCTGCGATTTGGCCAGAAAGAGTGACACGAAGGCTGTCAGTCCTTGTCAGTCTTTCTGGCCATTCTTGGACAACTCACTCAGATGGGTTCGTTGATGCAGCGGTATTGCGTCTAGTAACCGAAGTCGAGGCTCGCTAGTGGTGAGCTGAGGTGGAGGCCGTTGGGTGGGCCGACGGGTTGAGCCGGACTGCGTTGATGCCCGGCAGTTTGGTTCGGATTATCTGGTCCGCTTGGTGTTCCAGCTCGTGGAACCGGCCGACAGGCATCGTGGGGTCGCTGGTCACTGTCGAATCGACATTGAGTCGATGCCCGGTCCAACGCAACCGCACCTCCTCCACGTCGGTGATGCCCGGCACCGAGCGCAACGCTTGTTCGGTTTGTTCGACCAGGCTGGGGTCAACGCCGTCCAGGAGGCGGCGCCCGATGTCGCGGGCCGTGCCCCACAGCAAAACAAAGATGGCGATGCTGATGACGAGTCCGACGATCGGGTCGGCCAATGGAAATCCGAGCCAGATTCCGATCACCCCCACCACTACCGCCAACGAGGCAAAGCCGTCGGTGCGGGCGTGGACGCCGTCGGCCACCAATGCCGCGGATTCGATCCGTCGCCCGACCCGAATCCGGTACACCGCTACCAGCTCGTTGCCGGCGAACCCGATCACGCCGGCGATCAGCACCCACGACAGGTTCGCGACCGGTTGTGGCTCGAAGAACCGACGGATCGACTCATAGCCAGCCAGCAACGCCGACAAGGTGATCATGATCACGATGAACAAACCAGCGAGGTCCTCGACCCGTCCATAGCCGTAGGTGAAGCGACGTGTCGCCGGGCGGCGGCTCAATGCGAACGCGACCCACAGGGGAACGGCGGTCAGCGCGTCGGCCAAGTTGTGGATGGCGTCGGCCAACAAGGCCACCGAGCCACTGATGATCACCACAATCATCTGCAGACCGGCCGTTACAGCCAGCCCAAGCAGGCTGATCTTGACCGCACGGATGCCCGCTGCACTCGCCTCTAGGGCGACATCGACGGAGTCGTGCGGGTCATGGGTGTGCGGCACGAACAATCGATGGAAGACTCCTCCGATCCCTCTCGGATGCTCGTGGTTGTCACTGTTGGCATGCCCATTTCGCTCACCGTGATCGTGACCGTGCCCATGATCATGGTCCGCTGCAGGGCCATGTTGATCGTGCCAGTGGTGCGGTGTCACGGTCGCAATTGCCCGGTCAACTGTTGATGATGGCGCGGCTGATCCTCGATGGAATGTTCGGCCTGGAAGACCGCGCCCGCTACGAGCTGCTGGGCATGCTCATTGGCCAACCGGTAGAACACCCGGTTCGCCTCATGCCGAGTTGTCACCATCCGTGCTAACCGAAGCTTTGCTAGGTGCTGCGACACAGCGGCCGGTGACTTCTTGACCACATTGGCCAGCGTGTTCACCGACAGCTCGCCATCCCGTAAGGCCAGCACAATCCGGATCCGGGTGGGGTCGGCAAGCATCTTGAAGACCTCCACAGCCAGCTCCACCAACTGATCGTCAGTCTGATCGGCTAGCCCTACTCCATCAGCCTGCGAATCTGCATGCATAAGCAGATTGTTGCATATAGTTACACCACAACAAGGAGGGGCTTTGCTTAGCTGGTCGACAATCCTCTATGGCGCGCTGCTGTCAGCGATAGCCGCGGCTGCCTTGGTCGCCGTGTTCATCCGGCCCCGACAGCTGTCGATCATCGCGACCGCTGCCGCCGCAGCCTTGCTCGGCCCGATCGCCTGGAATGCAATCTTGCGCGCTACCCATGGCACCAACTTCTTTCACGATGGCCCATCACGGTCCTGCCCGCATCGTGGCAGGACACGGGCAGCGGCGTTTTTGCAGTCGCCCTAACCGCTATGGCCCTTGGCTTCGGTCCACTTTCGGGAGCCGGCACAGGGCGACGCTTGGCGGTTGCTGCCGCCCTCAGCGGTCTTGCTGCATTCCTTGTCGACGTCTACCTGTATTGAGCTCGCCTCTGTCTGAAGCCCAGCCCGGCCGACTATCTCTGAGCGGACACACGAGGGACTGCCGAACGTGGCGGACAACGATCGACTCGATCTCTAACGACAGGGTTCACGAACAGGACGATTGGCCCAAAAAAATGGGAACAGCACCACGCCACCGGTCAACTGTCGGCGTCGTAGGGAGCGTTGGGCAACCACGACCAGTCCTCACAGCTGCCAACCCAGAGCAGAAGGAGACTGAGCGCGATGATCACGG
The DNA here is from genome assembly GCA_045806785.1 of Propionibacteriaceae bacterium. Taxonomy (GTDB): domain Bacteria; phylum Actinomycetota; class Actinomycetes; order Propionibacteriales; family Propionibacteriaceae; genus Microlunatus. The sequence continues at coordinate 3,404 of JBJMIR010000071.1, forward strand.
CAACCCACCATGAAAGCTCGCGTCGCCTCATCACAATCCTCAACTCAGTCTGAACTGGCATACCACTCCACACCCGACCTCGTACTGATCCCGACCTCGCCCGGCTGCTAGATCGCCTCAGCCATCAAGCTGTGGCGCCACTAGACCGCCTCACGCCACGGCCGGCCAGTACGGTCGGTTCTCATTCGATCTGGCCAGCGGGGATACTCGCGACCTGCGAATTGACCAGAAAGCGTGAGAAAGGTCGGGCGGACTCTTCTCATTCTTTCTGGCCATTGTTGGAGATCTGTGGGCTCTGCGAGCTGGGCGTTCGAAACCGCCGGCGGGCCGAATGCTCCGATCAACCGGACACTAACTGCGTGATCCGATGGGTTGCAGCTCACTGATCAGCTGTTCGACCCGGCGTCTGATTTCGTCACGGATAGGCCGTACATGGTCGATGCCTTGACCTGCGGGGTCGTCGAGGACCCAGTCCTCGTAGCGTTTGCCGGGGTAGTAGGGGCATGTGTCGCCGCAGCCCATGGTGATGACGACATCGGAGGCTTTGACAGCGTCGGTGGTCAGGATCTTGGGTTGCTCGCCAGCGATGTCGACGCCTTCCTCCGCCATGGCTTGGACTGCGACGGGATTGATCTTGTCGGCTGGTTCGGACCCGGCGGACCGGACCTCGATCCGATCACCGGCAAGGTGGTTGAGGTATCCAGCAGCCATTTGCGATCGGCCAGCGTTGTGGACGCAGACGAACAGGACGGACGGTTTGTCGGCCATGAGTGGCTCCTTGCTCTCAGATGTTGAGGTCACGTAGCAGTGCAGTGATGCGGGCTTGGAGGTCGTCGCGGATGTCGCGGACTCGATCGATGGGCTGATCGTTGGGGTCGGCAACGTCCCAGTCGAGGTAACGCTTGCCGGGATAGATCGGACAGGCATCGCCGCAACCAATGGTCACGATGACGTCGGCGGCGTGCACGACGTCGTTGGTTAGCGGCTTCGGATAGGCCTCGGTCAGCGTTATGCCGCGCTCGGAGAGCACTTGCACCGCCATCGGATTGATCTTGTCGGCGGGCCTGGATCCGGCGGATCGAACGTGCACCTTGCCCGCGGAGAGATGTTGAGCCAGGGCGGCCGCCATCTGAGATCGGCCAGCGTTTTGGACGCAGACGAAAAGGAGTTCGGGAACAGGCTTGATAAGGCGTCCATCGGCCTGTGCGGCAGCGGTGAGCTGCTCCCGTGCGAATCGGGAGACCAGTATTGGCAGGAAATCCAGGATGGTCGCCGTTGGCTCCAGGGCCTCGCGGGCATCCGCAACGGCTTGGGCAATCGAGTCCCGAGAGAAGGTGCCTTCGTAGGTGTAGGCGAGATCGTCGACCAGGCGGTCGTAGTCGACACGTCCTCGCGCTGGCTGGTCGGAGGGCTCAGCGGCGGGGGCTGCGGTCTCCGGCGGCGTCGAGTTCATTTCGATTCTCCTGAGTGATAGCAGTAAGGGTCGGCCGTTGGTAGATCGCCCGGGCTAGGCCGAAGCCGACGGCGCCGCCGGCGATCTGAGCGAGCAGAAACATCGGCACCGACGCTGGCTCGATGCCGGCGAAGGTGTTGGAGAACATTCGGGCGATGGTGACCGCTGGGTTGGCAAAGCTGGTGGAGCTGGTGAACCAGTAGCCAGCGGTGATGTAGGCGCCGACCGCCCAGCCGATCAGCTGGGGCCGCCCGGTGCGGCTTAACGCGGTGATCAACAACACCAGGCCGGCGGTGGCAATCACCTCGCTCAGCCAAAGGCCCGGGCCGCTGCGCTCTCTAGTTGCCAGGCTGACGACTGGCTCGCTGAACATCAGGTTTGCCACCACAACCCCAATCAGCCCGCCGAGAATCTGCGCGGTCACCAGCGTCAGGGCGTGGCGGCCAGTGATCGCTCCGCTCAGACGTTCCAGGGCCGTGACGACCGGGTTGAACGCCGCCGACACAGGTTGCAAGGCGATGATCAGCGCGGCGAGGGCGGCGCCAGTCGCTAGCGCATTTTCCAAGAGCTGCAGCCCAACATCATTGGGTGATAGCCGTTGCGCAGCGATCCCCGAACCGACCACAGCGGCGACGAGAAAGGCGGTGCCGACCAGCTCGGCGACGGCGCGATGCCGTAGAGCTGGTCCGCCACGAAAGAGCTCAGTCATCAGCAGTGGCCGCTGGCGTCGAGCTTGTCGCGGGGGCGGCGGATACCTCGCCCGGCTTTGTGGCCTGGACTATCGCACTATGCATGCCGTCTGCTGCCTGATGAGTGAAACGAACGCTGACGTCGACAAACCCAGTAGCTGCCAACCCTTCCAAATATTCCGTCCGTGATAGAGCACCAGCAATGCAGCCGACATAGGAACCACGTGCGGCCCGCTCAGCCAAGGTCAGGTTGTCCTCGGCAACAACGTCGCTAATTCCGATGCGACCACCCGGTGTAAGGACTCGGAACATCTCAGCAAGCACTCTCGGCTTGACCACTGACAGGTTGATAACGCAGTTGCTGATCACCACATCCACCGACTGATCCTGGAGGGGAACCTCCTCGATGGTTCCCTTCAGAAACTCGACGTTCGCCGCACCGGCCTTGGCCGCATTCGATCGGGCCAGCTCGAGCATCTCGTCTGTCATGTCGACCCCGTACGCGAAGCCTGACGGCCCAACCCGCCTCGCCGACAGCAGTACGTCGATGCCGCCGCCCGAGCCAAGATCAAGAACAGTCTCACCCTCTCGCAGCTCGGCCACCGCAATCGGGTTGCCACAGCCAAGACTGGCCACCACCGCTGCGACAGGCAGATTGTCCAGATCACCGGCGGTGTAGAGACCTGAGCCGAACATGTCGTCGACCTCCAGAATCGTCGGTCCGCAGCAGCCGCCCGAATCTCCACAACACGACGCATCGTCGGCACAAGAAGCGTGTCCCTGTCCAGAGGTCACCGTGGTTGCGGCAGCCGCATAACGTCCCCGGACCTGCTCACGCAACGCATCCGCCGCTTTCGTCTCGGTCATGATGATCGCCCTTCGAATAGACCGTTGTCGATACGACTGAGTGTAATCGCATCACATCGATATTTGTCAATGTGTGACATGATGGTTCTGTGCCGACCGCGCCGATGCCAACACGGACCGAGCTGCCACTGCTGAGCGAATGCTGCTCACCTGTGGTACGTCAGGTCATTCAGCCCGGCGAGGCCGCGACGCTGGCCGAAGGGTTCAAGGCGCTGGGCGATCCAACCCGACTTCGGCTCATCTCACTCGTCGCAGCCCACGAGGATGCAGAGGCGTGCGTATGTGAGCTGACCGAGCCCGTCGGCCTATCGCAGCCAACCGTGTCCCACCACCTCAAAATTCTGGTCGACGCCGGAATCCTGACCCGTGAGCAACGAGGCAAGTGGGCCTATTACCGACTGGTACCAGAAACCCTCAATGTCTTGGCCGAGCTGATCACCACACCGGCCGCCTAATCGAGTATTCGCGACAGCCGGGCCCGTGGCCAGAAAGATGAGAAGTGGCCAGATCGGATGAGAAGACTGGCCAACAAAGTGAGAATTGGCCAACTCAGGTGAGAACCGACAACGACGCCATCCGGAAATCGAAGACTGATCAGGAAGCCGAAGGTGAGGTCCTAGGTCTTCCGTATAGGTCGACGCCTCTGGCATTGAAACGGGCCCTGCCTTTGGAGCAGTAGATCATCACGGACGTATGCGATCGACTCGCCTCAGTGATCGAGCTGTCGCTGACATGATCAAACGTCGTGCCGCTGCTGTAGGCCTAGACAGCTTGTTTTCAGGACACTCACTTCGATCCGGATTGGCCACCGAGGGTTATGCCCAGGGCACAGCAGAACTCGCAATTATGCGTCATGGCCGCTGGAAGTCGTCGTGAGTCATGCGAGGCTACGTTGAGGAAGGCGGCATCTGGAACGATAACGCAGCGGCACGACTCGGCCTGTAGGCCGCTTGCCTCGTTCAACTTTCAGCCTCGTAAACCAGATGGGTGACTCAGGTTCCGCGCTAGTCACGGGCAACGGTAGTCGGGCGGTTTGAGCGGTCAGCCCGGTCTGGCAGGCGTGGGTTGAAGGCGAGCCGATAAGCCTGAGTGTGCGCTTGGCCTGTCAATGATGAGTGGCCCCCGAGTCGGCGGCGCGTTTCAGCGCTTGCCGCAGATCTCGCAGGTCGGGAAGTCCGCCTAGCGCCAGTCCGGTCCGGTAGATGCGGCAGTTCAGACCAGCGGGCAGGTAAGCCCCAGGGAACAGGTCCGCTCCGGCGGCACGGAAGGTGGGTGCGAACCCGTGCCGGGCGGCGTCTTTGGCGTCGCTGACAGTCAGCACCCGATAGGAGCTCGGAAGACCTACGTCGGCCAGTGCAGTGCGCAGCAGATCCTCGGCAGCTTCCTGATGGGGACAGTCCGGCACCACCAGGAGCTCAATCTCCATCCACTCATAATGCCCGAGGCTAGAGCGTCAGTTGCCGCTTGTGATGGTCGAAGTGCTGAGTGCCGTAATGGTAGACGTCGAGCACGCTCATCGTGGTTGGAAGTACGGATCCCAGGCGGGCGGGAAGTGCATGATCAGGTTCAGGCTGTTGCCGGTCTCAACGGCGAACTTGCGCTGTAGGGCCCTGAGGGTCCGATCCATGAAGCGGGCCATCGCCGCAGGAGTAAGGAGCTGACCGCCGCCGACAGACCCCAGGTAGTTGATCACGTGGAACGGCCGCCGGAGGCTACTGAGGATGGCGGCGAACCGACGGCTCCAGCCGAGCCGGCCGAGAGTGTGGACCAGCGGCATCAGGCTGCGGACAATCAGGTAGCCGAACACCATGTGAAACAGCAGTTGCCGGTTGGTCCATCGCGTGCCGGTGGTCCGGCGACTCAGGTCCTCGGCCGAGGCCCGCTTGACCAGTTCGTGGAAGTCGAGGCGGGCTTGTTCCATCTCCTGCTGAATTCCAGCTCGCTGCATGGCCACTGCCTCCTGCTCTGGACCCTAGCGGCAGGGCATCGCCCAATTCGTCGTCTCCCCTCGAAGCGACAACGCCGCCGCCAGACTCGGGCCGTAGCGGCCCGACTTACGCAGACCGCCCCCAGTTGGTTGCGTTCAAGCCTGACGGTGGTTGCATCGTCGCGTGAGCTCCAGTGGCGAGCGTGTCGGGCTTCGTAAGGTCTTCGCCCGGCCGGGCTACCGTCGGCTCTGGCTAGCCCGCACCGCGTCCCAGTGGGGAGACGTGTTCGCAACCGTCGCGCTAGCCCTGCTGGTGTTCGACCTCACCGGTTCCCCGGTGGGTGTCAGCGCGGTCGTGATCGCCGAGATCCTCCCCGTGCTGATGTTCGCCCCGATCGCCGGCACGCTGGTGGACCGACTCCCACGGGTCGGGGTCATGATCTGTGCCGACTTGCTCCGTGCGGTCTTGGCCACCGTGCTGGTCTTCGTGGGAGACAACGTCGCCGCGATCTATGTCATCGCGTTCGTCCTCTCCATGGGGGGCGTGCTGTTCGACCCCGCCGCGAACAGCGTCCTGCCAACCCTGGTTGAGGATAACGAGCTGGTCGCCGCAAACAGCGGCATCTGGACCTCCGCCGTCCTCTCCCAGATCGCGCTGGCCCCGCTAGCTGGCCTGCTTTACACCGCTCTTGGACCCAGCCCTGCCTTCGGCATCAACGCGGCCAGCTTCTTGATCAGCGCCGTCGTACTCACCAGGCTTCGCCTACCAGCCATCCCGGCTTCGACCAGCCGGCACGGCTTCTTTGCCAATGCTCTAGCCGGGGTGCGGCTCCTGGCCGGCGACCGGTTACTGCGGGCGCTCGGCGCCGGCCAGCTGCTCGCCGCTCTGTCCGCCGGAGCCACCAGCGCCCTGCTGGTGGTGCTGGCCCGCGACCACCTCGCACTACCACCCACTGGCTACGGATTGCTGCTCGGAGCCATCGGCGTCGGCGCCGCCACCGGGCCACTGCTACTGACCCGGTTCATCTCCAACCCCCGCCGACCGGTCTTCGTCTTCGGGCCCTATGTCATCCGCGGACTCGTCGACCTCGTCCTCGCCACGTTCACCGCCCTACCCATCGCCATGCTGGCGCTGGCCACCTACGGCCTCGGTACTTCCACTGGAGCTGTGACGTTCAACTCCCTCCTCCAAGCCCACACCCCACCCGAGGCCCGCGGCCGCATCTTCGCGAGCTTCGACGTGATCTGGCAGCTGGGCCGCCTGATCTCCCTGCCCGTCGGCGGCTTGCTCGCCGCCGCGCTAGGCATCCAAGCAGTCTTCTACCTCGGAGGAGCACTTCTGCTGTTCGCCGCCGCCATCGGCTGGCAAGGAGTACGAACCCCAACACGTTAGGGCTGTTCCATTGAACCTGTTCAAGCCCGACAGATTCGACACCAACCGAGCGTGGCGTTGGGCCGGATTAGTGGTCATTTTGGCCAACAAGATGAGAACTGGCCAGATCAGATGAGAAGACTGGCCGACAAAGTGAGAATTGGCCAACTCAAGTGAAAACCAACATGTGCACAGCGCCATCCAGCCTGCCCCGTCGAGATCCTGACTTCCGATAACCTTCGCTTATCGGAAGTCAGCAATGAGTCGGGGATAGCTCGCCAGAGATTCAGCGCAATGAAGCGAGTTGGTGCATTAGGCATACCTCCTTTCACCTGACCCAGCGCCGCCCAGACCAAGATGGTTCGCGGTCTGCATTGGCTGCCATGATGCAGACCGCGAGCTTGTGTTTGGCTGGTCGGCATGGCTGATGATGTGACCGAGCTGGTCTATAACGGTCCGCCGGCGTTTGCCGGTTTGCTGGCGCAGATGCTGAGAGACGAAGGGCTCTCCGTCAGTGTGTATCTACGCCGGCTGTGCGGGCTCGATGTTCACGTTGCGGTGGAAGATATTCTGCGGGTCGTACTTGGCTTTGATCGTGGCGAGGCGCTGGTACTTGTGTCCGTAAGTCTCGCGAACTCTGTCCCCTTCTTGTCCCTCCAAAGCGTTAACGTACGCCGTGGTCCCGATCATGTGGGGCTTTAGGTCATCCCACATCGAGCGCACCCACTCCCGCTCTGGCGGAAGCAGGTCCGGTGTGGGGCAGAGGCCGATGAAGAAGCCCATGTAGCGAGGGCTCCGTCGGCCACCGAACGCAGTCTCGTCATCATTAATCTCGCTATAGGCCTCGTCGAGTCTGTAAAAGAGCACTACCGATAGAGGAGATGTCCGTCTCGGCACATGTTCAGTAAAGACGTCGATCATCGCATCGCTTAGATCTTCGAAGTATGCGCCCCTGTCATAGCCGTAGAAGCCCCAGGCGTTGGCTTCATCCAACAGCTGCTGGAGAGTCACGTAAGGCATCGGGGTGACGTACTCAAATAATGGCGGCAACGAGCTGCGGACACGGTCGAGCACTTGCTGGTGTCCCGCCCCATCAGCAAACCCCACCAAGAGCAAGGCGTAGCCCAGCTTGTGATGGTGCTCCGGGGGGACGAACGGTGCCGGCGGCGCGGTGAGCGCGGCCGGGATTGCGTTCAAGGACCGAGGCAGCTCAGCGACCACCTCACGCATCAGCCGCAGAGCCTGTTTGCCTTCGCCAGCGTCCCAGAACACCAGGCCGAACTGCACCAGCGGATCAACGTCGTGCAGCCGGAACTCCAGCTCAGTCACCACACCGAAATTGCCGCCTCCTCCACGGATCGCCCAGAACAGGTCAGGGTTTTCATCCTCGGCTGCACGCAGAATCGTTCCATCGGCGACGACCACCTCTGCAGAGACCAGGTTGTCGATCGACAGCCCCGCCTGCCTGGTCAGCCAACCCATCCCGCCTCCCAGCGTCAGGCCTGTGACACCGGTGTGACCCACGAGTCCGGCCGGAACCGCAAGCCCATATCCCTGGGTGGCGGCGTCGAGATCACGGAGCAAGGCACCGCCCTGCACCCGAGCCCGCTTGGCCTCCGGGTCCACGGTCACTTGATTCATTCGGCTCACGTCGATGACCAATCCACTGTCAACGGAGGAATAGCCAGGCATGCTGTGTGCGCCGCTGCGAACTGCCAGCTCCAGCCCTTGGTCTTGGGCGAAGCGAATTGCTTCAGCAACGTCCTGCGCCGTCGCGCATTGCACGACGAGTGCGGGATGGTGGTCGATGTCGGCGTTCCACACCTTACGCGCATGGTCATAGTCCGGATCGTTTGGCGTGACGACGGCGCCTGTCATCGCAGTTCTGAGCGCCTCAACGCCGCCGATTGTCTGGGTCATGACTCCTCGATTCAATCCTCGATTCAATTCGGATTCAGGCTTCAACACCTTGATCGAGTACGCCGCCGACGGCACGCGCACCCTTCGGAGCCACTGCGCTCTACATTAAGCGCCTACTGGATTCCATTTCGCACGTTGTTTCTTCGGCATAGCAGCCCATGCGTGAACGCGTCAAGACGTTGAGTGGCATGGCTGCACATTTCGGCTGGCAGGAGGTGAGATCTCAATCCCCCCTTGATCACCCGTCAGATTCAAGCCGCATCCGGCCTAGTCAATAAGGGCCGTTTCAGAACAATTCCAGGCCGCTCGCAACGGCGCTCACACGCCACTGGTGCCTGCGAACCAGGCAAATCACCGCTGCCTGCCGTCCTTGTCCGGTACCCGTCCGGTGCTCGCGGACGGTGCGATCAATCAGGCCGCCGACCGTATATCCGTGTGGAGTTCGGCCCTTTGGGTAATCCAGCCATCGTGACCGTCATCTGGCTGTCACTTCGTCATAGTCGTGCAGCCAGCACAGTTCAGGAAAGTCGCGAACGGGACCGCCTCGCTGTTCGCGATGGCCAGCACCCGCCTAAATCAGATCCGAGCGCGGGGCTAAAGAACGACTGGGCTACCGCATTGCTGGTGGCCCTGCAGCTCGTCATGCTGTTGCTCTTGCTCACCGGACAGATCCGATAACCAGCACCACGACCCGTCTCGGCATTGTGTGCCATGTCTGTGCGACGGGGTGATGACGACGGCCTTGCGGGACGAAGATCACTAGCCCTAATCCACCGCTGCTTACGATCAGCACCGCGAACCCGTTCGAACCATTCCAGCCGTGGCCGGCGCTCTTTCACCCACCAGTCATGCTTGCCGGCACTGGACCACGTGGCCATCTCCGCCTCGACGGGAACACTAGGAAGCGGGAAGGGAACGCCGTGGAATGTGGCCTGATCGTTATTCCGACAGTAGGCCAGCGTGATCCGACGTCAGTGGAATTGTGAAGCTGTTACTGTTCCGCGGGCGCAAACGGCTGAACCGGCACTCTCGAGATCGTCGGCGGTTTTGCGGTGACGTAATCGTTATTCTTCGCGTCGTCCGAGACCGATTAAACAACAGTTCTTCTCATTACGGATCTCCACTTAGGTTTTCACTAAACCACGATTAGGCTGCGATGCTCTAAATCACTTCACCGTCTGCCAGATCGGACGGTCGAACTCAGGGGATTCTTAACAATGCGCGTTTCGCGGCCTTCTAGTCGCCTGTCTTTTGACGACCTAATCGAGTTGCGCTTCTTGCCCTCGCGACGTCGGCGTCGGCGTCGAGATCCGGAGTACTTTGAGCAGCTCAAGTCCATGATGCCGCGCGAGGTGAACCACCGAGTGAGCCGGGAGGACCGTAGGGCGGCGCTTCTTGCCCTCACGACGCAAAGAACTCAAGATTAAGGTGGTGCCCATCCTTGAGCGACGGGACGTCCGCAATGAGTTTGAACACTTCGATGATCGCTCAGATGCGTTTCTTGTGTCTGGCGGATCAACCACCTTTGACTAAAACGTCGGATTTAGAGACTCCATCGCTGTCTCCGGGCAACCGGCTGCGCCGGGAAGCCGGATGCCTTCTGTTGCGATTCACCCACTCCGGGACGGACAAGCACAGGAGCGATTAGGTGTCGGACGGTCGCGGTTGTTCAAGCGGGACCGTCCCCTCAGCGGCGTCCATCCAGCTGTCGAGGTCGGCCTGTGTGAACCCCGGCCACGCCGGAACGTCGGGCAGCTGCCGCAGGAGATCGAACGCCTCCGCGATCCGCGGGCCACGCAGCACTGGCGAGTGGCAGCCGGCAATGACCTCAGCGCCAAACCGTTGAGTTTCATTAACTACAGCTTGAAACTTTTGACCATCCAGCAGCTCCGCCCACGGTGAAACCAGGCGACCGCCAAAGAATTGACCGTCCCGAAATTCGTCGTCGGACAGCTCGCCGATATATGGCATCGGAGCTGGCACATTTGTCGCGAAAGTATCCACCGACCACAAAACGCTAGTTTTCGGGTCGAACAGGGCACGCGTCGTCGGGTTGTCGTACAGCGGCGGTCGCTTGGCAACCAGCGTGCGGTCGCCCACGTCCACCGTGTCACCATCATTGATGAAACGGCACCGGTTAAGCGGCGTCTCCCACTCCTCGGCCATGCGGCCGATCGAAAACCAGGTCGTCAGCAGCGTGGCATTTGGGCACGCCGCAAGGATCGCTAAAAGGTTGCCGGAGTGGTCCCGGTCGTCATGGGTGAGGAAGACCCACCGCACATCGAGCGGATCTACCACTTCCCAGGCGGCTTCCAGCCATTGGGGCCGCACAGCTGGCGATCCGGTGTCCACCAGCACCGGTTCCGCTCCGCGGATCACCATGGAGTTCATCGGGAAGTGCCCAACTGGCGGGGCCTCCAGGGCCCACGGAATGACGAACGTCTCCTCGGCGATCTGGTAAGGCTCCAGCAGATTGAATGTCTCGTTGCTGACAGAGCGCGTCTCCCAGCTACTAGGTGCGCGAACTCTTCCGGCGATCCAGACTGAATGACCTCGACCCCGAACTTCTCTTCAGATTGAATGGCGACGTCGTCTTCACCAAGGACTACGTCAAGCACACACCTTGTTTTCTAAAAAGCCATACAGTCATGGGACTCAGGGCATCATTACGAAGATCCAACACAGCCCTCTCGGTACGACCAGCCACTTGGATGTTCGATTGCCGAAGGGCGAATTCGTGCGTGAAGTGCCCGTCAATTTTTTCCTGGCTTAGTTTCCCGGCCTGGTGCGGTCACGGCAGTGAGCCGCTGACGGGACGAAGATCAACAACCTTGATCCATCGTGGAGCGGAACGCGGGCGTGTGCCTACTTTGCGCTTAACAATCGCTCCGCTTGACAGTCGCTCAGCTTGATGAGAAGGATGCTTCGTGTTGCACCGGTTCTCGCGAAGGCGCCCCCAGTGTGCAAGCGCACACGAGCCGGCCGCGCAGTCCCATGGACCAATGGAGGCCCTGATGATCACTCAAGCACCCGTCGGGCAAGTTGAGCGGGATTCAGTGAGGCTGGCCGCCGTCCTCCTTCTCGCCGGCGTTGTCGTTACTGCCATTGCCGGATTCCTTCATCCAGAAGGTGCAGACGCGAACGACCACCAAAGCATTTTCGCTATCTATGCGGCGAGCCAGTCATGGACGGTGGTGCATCTCGGTCAGTTCATCGGAATGGTGATCATCAGCTATGGACTTGTGGCCCTGTTCTTCGCACTCGACGTGCGCAGTGGCGTGGGAGTTTGGCTGAACCGCTTCGCGCTTCTTTCAGCGGGCGCTGCTCTGGCTTTGTATGGCGTGCTGCAAGCGGTGGACGGGGTGGGCCTGAAGCAGGCCGTGAACGCGTGGGCTTCAGCCGACAACGCCGACAAGGCGGCGCGTTTCGCGGCCGCCGAGACCGTTCGATGGTTGGAATGGGCCGTGAGAAGCTATCAGAGCTTCGTCTTTGGTCTCGCGTTGATCCTCTTCGGCGCAGTCATTGCCGTCACGGGCAGGGTTTCACGCCCGATCGGGTACCTCATGGCGCTCTGCGGCCTCTGTTACCTAGCTCAGGGATGGATCATCGGCAGCAGCGGTTTCTCATCCACGAACCAGATTCCGACCCTCCTCGGAATCGGCCTGATCCTCGCGTGGACCGTCTGGCTTCTCATAGCGGCCCTCCGAATGAAGACCGCCACGCTTCCCGAGACCACATCAGACGCGACGACCTAACCGCGAATCCGGCGCCCGCACAGACCAGCATGCCCAGACCAACAACACGAAACGCTGCCGGTGCTGGACCGGGTGCTCGCTCGGCATTCGGGATGACGGTGAACTTTCCAGCTACAGCGCGCCGGCCCAGCAATGGCCTCCGAGGAGAGCCGTCATCGCTGGGCTTGCAGGCGGCCAGAACCGATCTTTGCGACGGCAGTGGCGCGATGTTGTCCCAAACACCGTGCCGGTCAACGAGGGTCGGATAGGGACGGCCGCTCGCCGCCGTCCACTTACGGCCTTGAACTCCTCGCGGGACGCAGATCACTAGCTCTGATCCACCGCTGCTTGCCATCGGTACCGCGCACCCGTCCGAGCCACCGTTGACGCTCTTTGACCCACCAATCGAGCTGGCCAGCACTGGACCACGTCGCCGTCTCCACCGGTATCGGCGGGTCGCCTTCGCGGCGATCTGCTTCCGGAATGTGCTCCAGGTCAGCGTCGCTCAACTCCATATCTGATTAGAACACGTTCTCGATTCCGGGTGGAAGAGGACACAACACGAAGCCCCAGAACATGCTGTGGACATGAACCGGGGCCTCGCTATCTCCGGCCTGGCCTGAAAGGAGCGAACTACAGGCCGGAAGATCATCAATACGGCCGCAACCCCTTCAGCACAATGCCTCGCGGAGGGTTCGGATTCAGCCGGGAACGTTGCAGCCGCGACTCGGGCCGCACGACCTTGTACGGCAGGCCCGGCAATTGGCCAAGGTCATAGCCAGTCGGACTCCCATTCCGTTCCAGCGCATCGAGCGCCGCCGAGAAATCCTCATCACTGATTAGGGCCCCATCCTCGGACAAACGATGCTGCAACTCGGCCTCAGAATCACAAATATTGCTACGCCCAGAACCGGTATGCAGAGCCCGCACAATCGCCTGCGCCGCCGCTAACACCGCGGGCTGAACAGCGGTAGCGTGCTCGGACTCCTGAGACATCGACCACGTCAGATCCGTGGACTCCCGAGACCCCGGACATTCACCGCTTGAATAGTCGTGAACCGGAACCCGCCCAACATCGGTTAACTCCAGATACCGGCCACACACCGGGCAGTGGCGGAGCGGCCTCTGTACGGGCTCTGGAGCCGTTTCAGCGGGCTGTGGTGATGTCCTAGTTTCATGGGTCACCTTCGATGTACAGACGTTGACGTGTATGCAAGCCCGCTCAGTAATCCACCCAGACCGCGGCTGGCCAGCACCGACCACCGGCCCACGCTGAATACCGACAGCACTGAGAAGCTCGATCGCCGGCGATAAATCCTGAGCCGAAAGCTGATGGAATCAGCAGCCAGCCAACCCGCAAGCTGACGACTACTGCTGAAGCGGCCACGCTCATGCTGCCGCAGAGAACCCATCACCGCACTCGCCAACGATGCGACCCGATGCAGCCTCTGCGATTCGGCAACCTCGAGCGGTGTCGTCGGCCGGCTCATGGCCGTGAATGGAGCGGGACGAAGTCCCTTCCATGGAAGGACCCTTCGGGTCCGCTCCCATCGTTAACCGGCCCAGCGCCAGTTTCCTCAGCCGCCAACTCCAAGATCTTCTCGAGATAGGCAGGATCACCAACGATCGCATTACGGGGCTGACCAGGACGCAGACCACCTGAACCGGCATTAACAGTCCGGATCACCCGGGCGAGAACAGTCGGAGAAACCACCAAACTGCGAGCGAACACATGTCCCTCTCCAGCCCCGAAACAGTGTATCGAGTGTTTCGTGAATATCTGCGGCGTCAGAGAATGAGGGCACGTCAGGCATCCCAATATGGCCAGCTCGTAGTTGTACGCCGAGGAGTCCCAGTCGATGCCGACACAGCGGGTGAAGTACTTCTTGCAGCGGGCGTCTCCGGCTTTGTCGACCGCATTGTCGCCTGGATAGCGACTGCCCGAAAGGTTGAACGTGCCGGTGACCTCCTCCTCATGCGGGGGGATCCCTTCCTAATTGGGGGCCCCAGACGGCGGCGGCGGCCTCTGAAGGAGTGTTAGGCCCACTCACCTAACCCGACCAACTTCCACCGGTAGCACTATCGTTGGCGGAAAACAGCCTGTTCCAGATCTCCCAGCCTTCGGGGTTGGCGACGCTCGTCCGCACCAGCTGAGCTCCCCACTCCTTGGCCCGCTCGATCTCGCCGGTATGAAGCGGCCCAAATCCGTCATCCAGGATGAAGCCTTCGCGGTTCGTCACCGGGCCGTTGAGCGGACCGCGTAGCCAGATTGGTGGGTTCGTCACCAGCTCATAACCGTGCCTACGCAACTTGCGGGCAATCCCATAGCATGCGCCGCCAGGGGGGACCAGCACGGAGCCGACGCGAGTGTCGAAAGCGGCGGCATGGCGCCACCCTTTGTCCGGCCACATGAGGTAGGAGAACCATTCGCGCAAGCCCGGTCCCTCCGCCTTAGGTTCGAGCTCGCGCGGGGGCTCGCCTTTGGCTTGGGCTTTCTTTTCTCTGCTGATGTGTCTCTTGCGGCTGGAGTCTGTGGTCATGCGGCGAAGCTGGGTCGGCCCGCCGACAATCAGCAGGTCCGTGGAGTAGATCAGCTCCGCGGCAGCCCTCCCTACAGCAACACACTCGACATGGGCGTCTGGATCTGCCTCCCGAACGCCGTCGCTGATTGCCTCGGCGACCTTGCGGGTGTTACCGAACGTGCTCTCGTACACGACGGTGACCTTCACCGCGTCCCTTTCCATCGCGGCCAGCCTGATGCTGGCCACCTCGAGGAACAGGTCAACCTGCGTCCTGTCATAGCCCGGCCAGTCGGGCGAGAACCACTCGCCGGGGCGAACATCATCTGATATCACGGGGGGTTTCCCTACCCCAAGGAACGCGTCGCGAACGGTGCTAAGGAAGGCATCCACCTCCTGCTTGTCATAGCCAGACGTCAGACCGGTGGATGAAAATGTCGCCGAGTCGGCCCACTCGGCCCACCCGACAAGGCGGGCCTCCTCCGCCGGAACCCCCCCATGGAGGAGGCTCCCAAGTGGACGCCGCCTCCGCAGTGCCGGGCTCCGGCGGCGACTTCTCCGCCTTGTCGAGCAGTGGCCAAGTTGCGGTGGTTGGAGGGGTGTCTGTTGGTGTCGTGGGGTTGCTGGCGGCCTCGGATGGCCGGTCCGCCGGTCCGCCGGCTGCCATGGGACCCCCAAGTCGACCTGCCGTCATGAGATGCGGCAGATCCAGTTGGATGCATATGTATCGAACCGTGGGGAGCCCGTCAAGCGTGGTCACATCGAAATGCCCGAACAAGGCTGACGCCCATTAGCGTTTCCGTGGTGGCTACCGTCCGGCACGGCACCAACGCAGGCTGGCACACCGGCTGCAGGTGCGCGAGTGTCGCGCGCCCCCGTTGCCCAGCGGTGCCCACAATTTTTCTTGATCTGGTTTGCAGCACCAATACGCACGCGGTCTGCGCCTTGGCCTTGGTGATTGGCCAGCAGTGGCCAGGCCTAGCGGGAGCTCTACTGCTTGACTTTGCGCAAAGAGATCCTGTTTCCCTTGGGGTGGTTCGGGTCATCGGCCATGCAGATGACCAGGCGGTCACCGTACCGCCAGTTCGAGCGGTCCGGTGTCGCGTAGTCGTAGTTGTACGCCGACGAGTCCCAGACGATGCCGACATAGCGGGTGAAGTACTTCTTGCAGCGGGCGTCTCCGGCTTTGTCGACCGCATTGTCGCCTGGATAGCGACTGCCCGAAAGGTTGAACTTGCCGGTGACCTCCTCCTCGTGCGGCGAGCGGCAATCGACCCGGGTGATCACGGTGCTGCCCTTCTCGGTAAACCCTTTGAAGCAGTCACCGGTCTTCAGCTGGTCCCAGTACACCTTCTTCGCCTTGCGCAGCGGCCCGTGCGGCTGCCGCCCCGGGATCTTCGTCTTCGAGGGAGCGACCGGCGTCGGCGACACGGTGGCCGGCGCCGACGACACGGTGGCCGGGACGGCGGTCGGAGCCACGATGCCGCTGGGTGCTGGCGCGGCGGTCTGGTCGGTACCGGAGGTCGAAAGCCCGGCCATCACGCCTACGACGGTTCCGACGATCGCCCACAGGCCGATCAGCACGAAGCTGATAACGGCCAGGGTGCGACCGCGGCGCTGGTGGTTCTTGGTGCGGATGACGCCCCAGATGCCCAGCGGTATCGAGACGAGCGCAAAGCCTGGGATGGCGGTGATCAACGCAATCAGCGACACCTTGTCCAGCGGGGGTTTCGCCTGTGGCGCCGAGCCGTAGGACGGGATCTGCTCCGGGTCGGTGCCGGCGGCCACTTCAGTCGTTGCTGGCGCCGATGGGGGTGGCCTCCAGTCCTGTGGCGTCCAGTCCGCCGCCTCCGCCTGTCCGGGCAATGGCGGCGGCGGAAGCGCCTGGGCCGCTGGCCGGTCACCCGGCTCGTCAGTCTGGTTCGGTAGTTCGCTACTCATGACTGCCCCCGGTCACTCAATCCACGGGGGCAGTCCCTTCTACTCAGCGCTGCCCTCGCTGGTGCAGATCCTGCCATGTCAAGGAGGCCCACAGGGGCGGTTCAGGCGCTTGATGGAGGAACTAGAGTGCTCGACATTCGGCCTCGTCAACTGACCGTTTCAGGCACGGCGAGAGCAGGGTGTGAGCAGCCACCCACTCGTCGACGCGTGTCATGTCCGGTTTGGCGCTCGGCCGGCCGGCCTGGGTGGGATGCTGTCGCTGAGTAATCTCCTGGCCACAGCGGGGGATCCCTCACGATCGTCGGGGTTTACTGGAGGGACGGGGGCAGGGATGGATACCGACCAGACGGATGAGCCGGCGGCGGTGGGATGGCGCTTCAGGACCCCTCCGGGTTGGCCGGAGCAACCCATAGGATGGCGACCCCCGGCGGGGTGGGCGCCTGATCCACAGCGGCCTCCGGCGCCATCGGGTTGGCAATTTTGGGAACCCGACACTGAGCATCGTGGCCCGTCTGCGGCTCAGGCCCAGGCTCAGCCCGTGCACTCATCGGCCGTAAATGGCGCAGCGCCGGCTCAACCGATCGGGAACTGGCCCAAGCATTGTTCTGATCGCTGAGGTGTCGCGGAACTAATCGCCTGGGGTCTGTGAACGTACGCCCGACGTCTGCCATCCAAGTCCACCGTCACCGCTGAATGCGGCTAGCGGAAGTGGAAGTTAATCGAACCAAATTCGAACGCGTTCTACTCGTTAATAAACCGCAAGAACGAGCGCCGCTTTCGCTCCAGAACATCTCCAAGATGGGGAAACACAGGAGGTCCATTAGGCAATCAACCGCTCTTCAGCGACCCCCACGGCCGCACGTCGTGCGACGCTGCCGAGCAACACAACCTCGCCGAAGCGATCACTGAACTGCGCGAGATGGCCGGCGGACGAAGCGACATCCTTGCGGTAGGCCGCGGGATTACATTCGGCAGAGCCAGAGCGCAGACACGGCTTCCCCCTGATCTGCGGCGGCAACTTCTAGATGCGATCTACGCCGGGAAGCCGTTCAGGACGACGATCCGAGATCTTGGACTGACACCTAACCAGGTGTGGGGGACTCGCTAGGACCGACGAGGAATGGTCGACAGCGCTGGAGCCGCTCTGACAGAAGCCCGCCGGGACGACCTTCAGCATGGGAGCACTCCGGCGTATGTGCGTGGCTGCGTCTGCAAAGAGTGTCGGGAATACCAGAGCGAGCGGATGGCGAAGAACCGCAAGGGCGGCCGCTACAAAATTGCCTCATCCTGATTGGCGACCGCCCGTTATGGCTATTGGGGCGGTCGGAGATCGCTCCCTCCTAGGTTCTGATCGCCGCACCCCTTAGCCCCGCCGGCCACCTCACCAGTGGTGAACGAGGAGGGCAGCCAAATAGAGACTCTTGTTTCGATACGCTCAAGGATGCCTGCTCGCAGGAGAAGAGAGCCCCGGTCCTGCTTACCGGGGCTCTCTACGACTCGGGGTTACCTGTTGCCTACCCGATCAGGCAGGGCTTAACCATCGCTCCCCGCCTGGACAGTTTCACAGCCTTTTCCTGGCCTTAAGACCGGCAAGGCTCGTGGCGGATTCGGCGATGAGCCGTGTAATCGCCGAAGCCACGCTCGGGTATGGCGTCTGGTGTGGCGACGGTTGGTTTACTCGGCCAGTTCACGGCAATGAATGCCGGTGTGTCGGCGGCTTGCACGAGTTGGACAGTTAGCCGGTCGGATTCGTTGATTCGACCGTCGGCGAGGTCGGTACGTTGGTGCATTGGGTGAACTCCTAGATGCGTAGGGGTTTGCCTAGGCCCTGGTCGGTGTTCCAGCACCGGTCGGGGCCGCTTAGTTGCTTGGATTAGTCGATCTTGGGTGTCTCCTCTCGGGTCTCGGAATGTAGCCAGATGTGTAGCCACGGTGGGTCGTTCGTGGGTGTTCGCGGGAATGCGCGGAGGATGCAAAGCGGCTCTGACTAGCGGGAACGTACTTATGCGAATCTTGGCGAACGTATTGCCGTTGCCTTACAAGCAAGGGGTCAGCAGTTCGAGTCTGCTTGCTCCCACTCGCAATCGCCCGGTCAGACCGGATCCTCAGACAAAGAGGGGTTCAAGCCCGAAGGCCCCCTCGAGCGCTCTCATCTGCTCATCACTGGGCCGCTGGGTAAACCGTTCGGCGGCATCGATGACCTTCGGCAAGATGTGGATGTCGCCGACGGTGTTGAGAAAAACTCCGTCCCGTCCGAGCACCCACCCGACTGCCGTGTCGATAGCGTCCTGATCGGTGAGTGGCTCATACCAGGTCTCGGCGGTCGGCCGGTGATCACCCCACGGTCCACGGGTAATGGCCTTGATCGTCTGGATGGCGACACCGCGCTCGACGCAAAGCGCAACCAGCTGTTCAAAATCGGCGATATAGCGCTCATTGCGCGACATCGGAAAGTTGTAGGGCAGCAGCACAGAGTCGAACAGATATTCCTGCAGTGAGCGCAGATGCTGTGCCGCGACGGTCACGCCATGACCCGTAACTCCAATGAACCGGACGAAGCCATCCTCCTTGGCCTCAATCACACCCTCCAAAGCACCGCCCGGAGAAAAGACGGTCCGCCATTCCTCCTCATCGACGAGGTTGTGCAGCTGAATGAGATCAATCCGGTCGGTACGTAGCCGCTCCAATGAGCGTTGGATCTGGTTATATGCATCGGCCCGGGTACGCTCACCGGTCTTGGTGGCCAAGAAGACCTCATCTCGGTGAGTCTCTATCCAGGGTCCGAGCCGGAGCTCCGCATCGCCGTAACTGGCGGCGGTATCGATGTGATTGATTCCGTGTTCGCGGATCAGCTCCATGGTCTGATCGGCCTCGTCCTGGCTGACGTTGCTAAGAGCGGCGGCTCCGAAGAGAAGGCGAGTGCTCTGGTGGCCGGTACGGCCGAATTGCTGAACAGGGATCATGAAGGTCATTCTGCTCTGGCCTGATGGACCGGCAGCCTGCGACCCGCCCCGCAGGCGGCGTTTCCCCGCACAAGGCGCGGAATCTGGGCCTGATTTGGCGATACGACACTCATTCGCGGCCTGGTGCGGAGAAACGCATCTGAAAAGGTTTGCCCAGTATCAAGGTGCAGCTCGGAACGGCAGCGGTCGCTCCTTATCGATCACGCCGTTCGGCCAGCAGCACCGGGATTTGTCGCTCGGTCCGCTTCTGATACTCCGCGTACCGCGGATAGGCCTCGACGGCCCGCTGCCACCAGATCTCCCGCTCCTCGCCCTCCAGCTCTCGAGCGGTTGCGTCGATAAGCTCGACACCGTCCTGCACGATCAGCGCCTGGGGATCAGCTTTCAGGTTGAGATACCACTCCGGATGTTTTGGCGCGCCGCCCTGCGAGGCGACCATCGCGTACTTGCCGTCATGCTCCACCCGCATCAGGGCAATCTTTCTGATCTTGCCACTTTTCCGGCCCCGAGTGGTGAAGAGGACAACCGGTCGATTGGTGCCGGCCAGCGTGTTGGCCTCGCGGCCTCCAGTGGCCTCATATCGCTCGACCTGCTCGCGCGTCTGCTTCCGCGTACTTGGTTCGTACTCCCCCGTCAGTGGCACGCGCCCATCATAGAGTCGCCGTTGCTCTGAGTACGGCGGCTATCTCGCGCGGTTCATTGATCTGGTTGATCTGCTGCCATCTGATCATCCCGGCAGAGTCCAGGACGAAGGTGCCACGACGAGCGCATCCCGCCTCTTGATCAAAGACACCAAAGGCTTGGGCAATCGCCCCGTGGGGCCAATGATCAGTGAGCAGGTCGAACGGAATAGCCTCGGCGTCCGCGTACGCGCGCAGGGTGTACATCGCATCGCAGGAGATCGCCAACACTCGAGAGCCCAGCGCGACGAAGCTTTCATGATCATCACGAACGGCTACCAGCTCATCGTGGCAGATGCTGGAGAAGGCCCAGGGATAGAAGATGATCACCGCTGCTGCACCGCGCAGACTGCTCAAGGTGAGCAGCTCGCCATGCTGATTACGAGCGGCAAAACTCGGCGCCAGCTGGCCGAGCGCGACACTCACCGACGCGCGCCCCTGGGTCGTACCAGCTTGGTGGCTGTCCAGTCCGGCGACGCTTGCACGCTGTTCGTCAGCGCCAGACCTGCTGTCAACGCGGCCTCGGCAACGTCGGCGGCATCGACATAGCCGCTGCGTCCCACCTTTGGGGTCATCAACCAGATGTAACCGCTATCGGTCAGATCGGTCAGAGCATCGACCAGTCCGTCAACCAGATCACCGTCTTCGTCGCGCCACCAGAGCAGCACCAGGTCGACAGCCTCCATCGCCTCTTCGATGAGTTCACCGTCGATGGCGTCCTCGATCATCATCCGGACGTCGTCGTCGACGTCCTCGTCCCAGCCAAGCTCTTGCACGACCAAGCCACCGGACAGGCCGAGCTTGTCACTCAGATTCTTAGACCCGCCGGCACCCGCTGTGGAGGTCACCCATGCCTCCAAAACCCATGCCTCCAAAACCCATGCCTCCAAAACATTGACCGCGAGGGCTGGCAGCCGTGGTGCGCGGTGGGCGTCCGGTCAAAGCGAGAGAGGGCGCCGCTCATCTCGGCGTGCCGCCTCCTTTCGATAGCTCCGGCTGGCGCCGAAGCAACGTATCCAGTCCCGGTGAAAGCTCTTTGGCACAGCCTGCCAGAGGCATGCTCTCGACGTAACCCCGTGTCACCGATGAGCTGGTTGCCTGATACTGCGGTTGATCTTGCAGAAGTGACAGGATGGATGTCGCACATAGTGCGATGTGCACATCCAACCCCATCCGGAGTCGGATGAGACGTAAGGAGCCGCCATGGCTACGCCCGGACGTCCGGCGATTACTGCTCACGGCTTGCCCAGCCAACTTCCCGACATCGATCCCGAAGAGACTGCCGACTGGCTGGAGTCGCTGGACGGCCTGCTGCAGGAAAAGGGCAAGCATCGTGCCAGGTTCATCATGCTCAAGCTGCTTGAGGAGGCAAGGGCGCGTCAGGTTGGCCTGCCTGCGCTGCGCAGCAGCGATTACATCAACACGATTCCGCCGGAGTCCGAGCCGTGGTTCCCAGGCGATGAACACGTCGAGCGACGGATTCGAGCCTTCATCCGATGGAATGCCGCCATCATGGTCAGCAAGGCGAACCGAAAGGGTCTAGAGGTCGGTGGCCACATCGCGACGTACCAGAGCGCCGCGAGTCTGTACGAGGTCGGGTTCAACCACTTCTTCCGCGGCAAAGATCATCCCGGCGGTGGCGATCATGTCTTCATCCAGGGCCATGCGTCACCGGGCGTGTACGCCCGGGCGTACCTGGAAGGCAGGTTGACCACCGACCACCTGGACGCTTTCCGGCAAGAGGTGTCGCATGGCCCGGGCAATGGACTGTCCTCCTACCCACACCCGCGGCTGATGCCACATTTCTGGGAGTTCCCCACAGTCTCCATGGGAATCGGCGCAATCAACTCGATCTACCAGGCGCGGTTCAACCGCTACCTACACAACCGCGGAATCAAGGACACCTCCCAGCAGCGCGTATGGGGTTTCCTCGGCGACGGCGAGATGGGCGAGCCTGAGTCCCTGGGCGCCATCGGACTTCCTGCCAGAGAGGAGCTGGACAATCTCACGTTGGTGATCAACTGCAACCTGCAACAACTCGACGGCCCGGTCCGTGGCAACGGCAAGATCATCCAGGAGCTGGAATCGATCTTCCTCGGAGCCGGCTGGCATGTGATCAAGGTGCTGTGGGGCCGCGATTGGGATCCACTGTTCGCCGCCGATTCAGATGGTGCGCTGGTGAACAAGATGAACACCACACCGGATGGGCAGTTCCAGACCTATCTGGTGGAGGACGGCGCCTACATTCGCAACAACTTCTTCTCCGATCCGCGGCTGCAGAAGATGGTCTCGGGAATGACCGACCACCAGCTCAAGGTGCTGTCCCGTGGCGGGCATGACTACCGCAAGGTGTACGCGGCGTTCAAGGCGGCCACCGAGCATGTCGGTCAACCGACGGTGATCTTGGCGCAGACCGTCAAGGGTTGGACTATTGACGCCCTGGAGGGCCGGAACGCCACCCACCAGATGAAGAAGCTGACCACCAAGGACCTCAAGGCCTTCCGTGATCGGCTCTACATGGAGATTCCCGACAGCGCGCTGGAGGACGCGTACAACCCGCCGTACTACCACCCTGGCAACGACTCAGATGAGATCAAGTATCTGCAGGCGCGGCGGCGGGCGCTGAACGGCTATCTGCCGGAGCGCCGCGTGCGGCCAACCGTGATCAAGCTGCCGGGGGATGAGGTATACGCGCCCCTGATGGAGCCGGCTGGCGAAAAGACCAAGGTGGCGACTACCCAGGCCTTCGTACGACTGCTTCGGGATCTGATGCGAGACAAGGAGATTGGCCATCGCATCGTGCCGATTGCGCCGGATGAGTTCCGCACATTCGGTATGGATTCGATGTTCCCGACGGCCAAGATCTACAGCCCCCACGGTCAGACGTACGAGTCGGTCGACCGCAAACTCTTGCTGTCCTACAAGGAATCCGAGAAAGGCCAGCTGCTACACGAGGGCATCTCCGAGATCGGCGCCATGGGCTCGGTGATCGCCGCTGGTTCCTCGTACGCGATGCACGGAGAGCCGATGATTCCGTTCTACATCTTTTACTCGATGTTCGGATTCCAGCGCAGCGGCGACTGGATCTGGGCGGCGGCAGACCAGCTGGCTCGTGGCTTCCTGATCGGGGCCACCGCGGGGCGCACCACGCTAACCGGTGAGGGCTTGCAGCACGCCGACGGCCATTCTCCATTGCTGGCGAGCACCAACCCGGCAGTCGTTCACTACGACCCTGCCTTCGGCTACGAGATCGCGCATATCGTCAAGGAAGGCCTGCGACGGATGTACGGGCACGATGATCCCGATCATCCCGATGGCGAGGACCTGATCTATTACCTGACCGTCTATAACGAGCCTGTCTCCCAGCCGGGACCGCCGGACAACCTCGACGTAGAGGCACTGCTGCGGGGGATGTACCGCTATGCCGCGTCGTCGTTGAAAGGTGATCATCCTCGTGCGCAGATCCTGGTCTCCGGCGTAGCGATGACAGCCGGGCTCAAGGCACAGCACATGCTGGCCGACGAGTGGGGCGTAGCCGCCGATGTCTGGTCGGTCACGTCGTGGAATGAGCTGCGTCGTGATGCCGTCGATACCGAGAAGTGGAATCTCATGCATCCGCGCGAGGAGCGACGCCAGCCATATGTCACGATCGCCCTCCAGGACGCACCAGGACCGGTGATTGCGGCCAGCGACTACATGCGTGCCGTCCAAGATCAGATTGCCCCGTGGGTGCGACATACCTGGTGTTCACTCGGTACGGACGGCTTCGGCTTTGCAGATACCAGGGCAGCCGCCCGGCGCTATTTCCTGGTCGATGCCGAGTCGGTCGTGGTCGCCACGCTGCAGAGCTTGGCTCGCGACGGGCACTACGACGCCGGCGCGGCCGGCGAAGCGTTCGATCGCTATCGGCTCGGAGATCCCACTGCTGTTGCTGGCGTTGTGCAAGAGGGCGCTGACGCGTAAAGGATTGCTCTTCGGGCTACATCGCGCTCAGCAGGGCAGCTTTGACGTCCTCCACGGCCTGTGCGTTGCCGGCAATGTGCCAACGATTCGTGCCAATCTCGAGCTCTTCGGCGGCGCCACCAGCACCGATGACCAGTGCCGCGCCCGGGTACCAGTCCCAGCCGTTCAGATTGGCCTGAAGAAACACACCGAGCCGACTGCTCGCCACTCCGGCGAGATCGATAGAAGCCGATCCCAGAATGCGCAACGTCGCGGCGGAGGCGACGACCGATTGCCAGGCGCTGAGGCGCTGGCGATCCGGCAGGTGCCGAGGGTGGAAGTAGGAGGCCACCGAAATCTGTGACAGAGCCTGACTTGGCAACGACGACACTTGCTTGCCGTTCAGTGTTGTGGGAGCTTCCCGGCCGCCGAGCCAAAGCTGATCGACGGACGGGTAATAGACCGCCCCAAGCAGCGGCGCATCGCTGTCGACAAGTCCCACCGCCGAGCACCAGTAGGGAATCCCATGGAGGAAGTTGTAGGTGCCGTCGACCGGGTCGATGTACCAGGTTCGGCCGTTACCAGCCTTACGGGCGCCTTCCTCACCGACTAACCCGTCGTCGGGCCGACTCTCCGCCAGCCTGGTAATGATGTGTTCCTCGCCCGCATGATCGGCGGCAGACACCACATCAGACACCGAAGTCTTGTAGCGAGTCTCCAACCCCTCGCTGAGCATCTCACGGGCCAGGGTTCCTGCCTCGCGTACCAGTTCGGCGGCCAGGCTCAAGTCATCCACCTGCCGACCCTAACCCGCCGCTCGGTATCCCACGGTGCTTGGGATGTTCGCGCTGTACCCAGCGTGCATGCCACCTACAGCGTGAAGAGTCTGGGCACAGCATCGATGCGCGCTGAGCTTGTCGAAGCGTACTGGGGTGCCCTTCGACAAGCTCAGGACACCTGACGATCAGGTCCGACCGGCGCTCCCGAGCCTGATCCAGGTCTCCACAACGGTGTCCGGATTGAGCGAGATGCTGTCGATCCCCTGCTCCAGCAGCCACTCGGCGAGATCGGGATGATCACTGGGACCCTGTCCGCAGATCCCCACATACTTGCCGCGCGCCTTGCAGGCCTTGATTGCGGCGCTGATCAAGAACTGGACAGCCGGATCACGTTCATCGAACGACGCGGCCACCAAACCGGAGTCGCGATCCAGGCCCAAGGTCAATTGCGTCAGGTCATTGGAGCCGATCGAGAATCCATCGAAATAATCAAGAAACGCATCTGCCACCACAGCATTCGATGGCAGCTCACACATCATGATCACCTCCAGGTCATTGTCCCCGCGCCGAAGTCCGTGCTCATCCAGCAGCCGGATCACCCCGTCGGCCTCGGCAAGAGTGCGGACGAAGGGAATCATGATCTTCACATTTGTCAGTCCCATAGCGTCGCGTACGTAGCGCAGTGCCTCACACTCCATTGCAAAACAGTCGGCAAAGTCAGCAGACAAGTACCGCGCGGCCCCGCGATAGCCGATCATCGGGTTCTCCTCATGCGGCTCATAGCGCTCTCCGCCGAGCAGGCTGGCGTACTCATTGGACTTGAAGTCCGACATGCGTACGATCACCGGATTCGGCGCAAAGGCGGCCGCGATGGTCGCCACTCCCTCGGCCACCCGGCGTACAAAGAAATCCCGTGGTGTCTGGTACGCGGCGATGGCTTCACCGATCCGACTTCGCAGCGGCTCATCCAGTTGGGGCAGGTCCAACAGAGCTTTGGGATGGATGCCGATCTGGTTGTTGATGATGAATTCCAGCCGAGCCAGGCCGACGCCAGCGTTCGGCAATCGTGAGAACGCGAAGGCCTGATCGGGCGTGCCGACATTCATCATGATCTTGACGTCGATGTCGGGCATGCTGGCCTGCTCGGACTCTTCGACGTCGAAGTCGAGCAGCCCGGCGTACACATAGCCGGTGTCGCCTTCTGCACACGAGACAGTCACCTGCTGCCCCGCACTCAGCTCACCAGTTGCTGCACCCGTGCCGACGACTGCCGGAATCCCTAGTTCCCGCGCGATGATCGCCGCATGGCAGGTACGACCACCTCGATTGGTCACGATGGCGGAGGCCCGCTTCATGATCGGCTCCCAGTCGGGATCGGTCATGTCAGCAACCAGGACCTCACCGGGATTGAAGAGATGCATGTCGGCGATCGATCGGAGCGCCCGGACAGCACCGGTACCGATCTTCTGCCCAATGGCGCGTCCTTCCACCAAGACTGGACCGCGCTCACGGAGTCGGTAGCGCTGCACGCGGGCCGCGGTCTGTCGTGACTTCACCGTCTCAGGCCGTGCCTGAAGAATGTAGAGCTGGCCGTCATGCCCATCCTTGCCCCATTCGATATCCATCGGCCGGCCATAGTGCTTCTCGATGGCAAGCGCCTGCCGCGCCAGCTCAGTGACCTCCGCATCGTTGAGGGACAAGCGGCTTCGGTCCGCGGGATCAACGTCGACGAATTCAGTTGTCCTGCCAACCTCGGTGTGCGCCGTGTAGATCATCTTGGTGGCCTTGCTACCGATGCCGCGCTTGAGGATCGCCGGTCGGCCGGCACGCAATGCGGGCTTGTACACATAGAACTCATCAGGGTTGACCGCGCCCTGAACGACACCCTCCCCAAGACCGTAAGCCGACGTAATGAACACCGCATCGGCAAAGCCGGACTCAGTATCCATGGTGAACATCACCCCGGATGCGCCAATGTCGGACCGCACCATTCGCTGCACCCCGGCCGAGATGCCAACCGCGTCGTGCTCGAAACGATGATGAACTCGATAGGCGATCGCGCGATCGTTGTACAGCGATGCGAAGACTTGCTTGATCGCCTCAAGGACGGCCTCAATGCCACGGACATTGAGAAACGTCTCTTGCTGACCTGCAAACGAGGCCTCTGGCAAATCTTCTGCGGTTGCGCTGGACCGCACGGCGAATGACAGCTCACTATCAATAGCGGTATGTGAGTCGCCGGCCAGCTTCGTATAGGCCGCGCGGATGTCGGCTTCGAGACTGGCTGGAAGCGGCCGCGTGATCATCGCATCACGAATCCTGCGACCTACCGTTGCCAATTGCTCGACATCCTCGGTATCCAGCACTGCCAACTCGTCGTTGATCATCTCGGCCAAGCCGCTGTCTGCGATGAACTGCCGGTACGCGTCAGCAGTAGTGGCAAAGCCGTCCGGTACGCGTACATCCGCTGAGGAGAGGTTCCCGAGCATCTCGCCCAGCGATGCATTCTTGCCGCCCACCTGGTCGAGATCGCTGAGGGTGAGGTCGGAGAACCATGCGATGGTTGACGTATTCGACTGTGCAGGCATGGTTCATTCCTCTCGATTTATGACCTGTGGTTCATGGTCTGCAAGATCACGGTGGACATCTCCTCCACCGACTTGGTTGAGGAGTCGATCATCGGCAGCCGATGGTTGCGGTACATAGCCTCGGCCTGGCGTAGTTCGTAGGTGCACTGCTCAAGCGAGGCATAGCGGGAGTTCGGGCGCCTTTGGTGCCGGACTTGACTGAGCCGCGCCGGCGTCGTGGTCATGCCGAAGCACCGATCGCGCAGCCCGCGTACTGGACCTGGTAACTCTGCGCTGGAAAAGTCCTCCTCGACCAGCGGGTAATTCGCGACGAAGACGCCGTGCTGCAAGGCCAGATACATCGTTGTTGGTGTCTTACCACAGCGCGACGGAGCCACCAAGATCACGTCTGCCTTGTCCAGGGCTCGCATGCTCTGGCCGTCATCGTGTTCGATCGCGTACTCGACGGCTGCCATCCGTGCGTTGTAGCGCTTCACGTCGCCCATACCGTGCAATCGCGCTGCCACCCGTATCCCTTTGGTGCCCAAGATCGATTCGACTTGTTCCATGTGCAGGTCGAAGAAGTCGATCAACGGGCACCGGGTACGCCGCAGTTCCAGGCGGACCTCTTCAACGGCGGCCGTCGAGAATGCCAAGGGGGTCACTGGTCCAGCGGCTGCCGCGTCCAAGATCGCTACCACGCGGCGAGCCTCTTCAACGGTGGAGATGAACGGTACGAGCCGGCGCTCGAACCGTAGGTTCGGAAACTGGATCAACAGGGCGTTGCCCATCGTCTCGGCAGTGATTCCGGTGCTGTCGGAGAGGAAGAAGACCGGGACAGGAAGCGGCTCCGCTGTCTCGCCGAATCGCCGATCGTCCTGATTCACTGGTCATCACCTCCGACGGTCAGCGGATCGCCTCAGGGTATACCAGCAGTCCGACTGGTATTAACGCCAATGATTGGCGCCAGCAGTGAGACCGGTCACATGATGCCGGATAGTTAGCCGGATAGTTAGTTTGCCTTGGCGCACCAGTCCAGCAGTTCATTTACTGGCCAGGTGTTGATCACTCGATCTGGATCCAATCCCAGATCCTCAGCCCGTTCGCAGCCATAGATCTGGAACTCCAGCTGTCCGGGCGCGTGGGCGTCCGTGTCGATCGAGAACAGGCATCCCATGTCCATCGCCATCTTCAGCAATCTGGTCGGCGGGTCGCGGCGCTCGGGGCGGGAGTTGATTTCAACGGCCACGTTGAACGTTCGGCAGGCCTCAAAGACCACCTCTGGATCGAAAACAGACTCGGGCCGGGTGCCACGTTCGCCCTCGATCAGACGGCCCGTGCAGTGGCCGAGGATGTTGGTACGCGGATTGGCTATGCCGCCAACCATCCGGTGGGTCATGGTCTCTGAATCGGAGCGGAGCTTGGAATGAACGCTCGACACGACGACCTGCAGCTCGGCCAGCAGTTGATCCTCTTGATCAAGGGCTCCGTCCTCGAGGATGTCGACTTCGATGCCTTGCAAACAACGAAACGGCGCCATGGCTTCATTGAGATCGGCTACCACGGCCATTTGCTCGCGCAACCGATCGGCACTCAACCCACGTGCGACTTGGAGTCGCGGTGAATGATCAGTAATGGCGCAATATTGGTGGCCGAGCCGCTGCGCGGTGATCATCATCTCCTCGAGTGGACTACCGCCGTCGGACCACGAGGAGTGGCAGTGAAGATCGCCTTTGATCGCGGCACGCAAGTTCAGGCCGCCGTCGGCAAGAGGCTGCTTTTCGTCCCGCAGCTTCTGCAGATACTCCGGCACCTGGCCGCTCATGGCCTGGGTGATCACAGTCGCGGTTTTCGGTCCGACGCCCGAAACCTTCGCCCACGTACGCTGCTCCTGATGTTCTCGGCGCTCCGATTCGGAGAGCTCTGACACCACCTCGGCGGCGGCACGGTAGGCACGAACGCGATAGGTATCGGCGCGCGAACGTTCCAACAGGAATCCGATCTCCCGCAAAGCCTCCACCGGGTTCACTCGGTGGCACTCCTCCGCGAACGCGGCTTGAGCTGGACTGTAGGCATCGCTGGCGCCTCCATCGCCTTCTCCGAGCGGCTGACGATAGGCGAAAATCGCACGTCGCGCTTCTCCCAGGCCGATCGGAACTCAACGATTTCCTGATGGCTCCGTCCGATGAAGTTCCACCACATCACAATGTGCTCGCCAAAGGGTTGTCCGCCGAGCATGATCACCCGGCCGCCGTACGGGCTCCGAAGATGCAGGCTTCGCCGGCCGCTGCCCAAGTAGAGCAGCTGGTCGACTGCCACTGTGGTCGATTCTGCGACGACCGCTCCGGCAACGACAAAGACGCCGTACTCGAAACTTTCCTCAATCGGGATCGCGGCATCGGCCCCCGAATCGAGTCTTAGGTCCACGCCACAGAGCGGTGAATACCCGAGTGCCGGCGATCTGGCGGCGTCTACCTCGCCGATCAGCACCTTGCCAGCCATGCCTGGGCGGATCAGGTCAGGCAGATTGGCGTAGCTGTCAAACGCCGGCGCGCGGTCGCGCATGGCATCGGGCAGCGCCACCCACAGCTGCACTCCGTGCAGTATGGGCGGCTTGTCCGGCTGAGACATCTCGCTGTGCACGATGCCGTGGCCGGCGGTCATGATGTTGAGCTCGCCGGGTCGCACCATCACCTGCGAGCCAAGGCTGTCGCGATGCTCGATTTCGCCCTCGAACAACCAGCTGACCGTCTGCAGTCCGGTGTGTGGATGTGCCCAGACCTGCATACCGGCCGAGCGGCTCACGTCCTCGGGTCCGTAATGATCAAGGAAACACCAGCCGCCGATCATGCGGATCTGCCTATCTGGAAGGGCGCGCGACACCTCGGTGGTCTTGCCGAGCGGGACTCGGCGGGCGGTCAGCAACAATTCCTCAGGACCGCCGTCAGCGCGCCCCGCACACAGGTACTCCTGTGGCCGCGTATCAAGATCACTCACGTGGCCCCTTTTCTTTGCTGCTCGCGCATCGCACTTAAACCGACGCTCCCAGAGCAGTCACTAGTGAATGCGGTTTACAGTCAGCCTATGGCCGCGAGCACTCGAGGGATCAATCGATCTCTGCTCCCGTCGGCCAAGACTCGAGCCACTATCGCGAAGCGGCTTGATGGAGTCACCGACAAGATGACGACGGCGACGATCACCGAGATGGAGGTGCGATACCACTGGTTCCGCCGGCTGGACCCCGAGCATCGATCATGGATCACGCTGGTAGCGCAGGCCGGCATCGATGGTTTTGTGAAATGGTTCGCCGATCCCGGTCCCGAGGTGCCGGCGACATCGGAAGTCTTCGGGTCGGCACCGCGGGAGCTGGCCCGCAAGATCTCCCTGTACCAGACGGTGGAACTGGTCCGAACCACGATCGAGGTCGTCGAGAGCCAGATCGACCAGTTGATGCCGAAGGGCGATCGTCCGATCTTGCATGCGGCGATCGACCAGTACAGCCGAGAACTTGCGTTTTCAGCGGCTGAAATCTACGCCCGGGCAGCCGAACTTCGGGGTGCCTGGGATGAGCGGCTCGAGGCACTGGTGGTAGACGCTGTGCTGCGCGGAGAAACCGATGAAACCGTGCTGTCACGCGCGTCGACTCTGGGCTGGCACTCCACTGCCGGGGTGGTCGTTGTCGTCGGCCCGGCTCCGCAGCTGGAGGCCGCACAAGCCTTGGAAGCGATCAGGCATACCGCCGCCATCGCAGGGACCGACATGCTGGGGGCCGTTCAGGGCGACAGGATGGTCGTCGTACTGGGCGGCTCGGCGG
Organism: Propionibacteriaceae bacterium; assembly: GCA_045806785.1. Lineage (GTDB taxonomy): Bacteria > Actinomycetota > Actinomycetes > Propionibacteriales > Propionibacteriaceae > Microlunatus. Next base: position 34,571 of record JBJMIR010000071.1, read on the forward strand.
TCAACGCAGCTGATCAAGCAGTGGAGATTGTGAGCAAGTTCGTCACCCTGTTTGGTCCCGGAGCGGTGATCGTCGGACCACCGGTGGAACACCTCATGGACGCTGCGACGAGTACTCGGGAGGCGATTTCCGGTTATCGGGCCGCGGCCGGCTGGCCTGAGGCGCCCCGACCAGTGGCCTCTGAGGATTTGTTGCCCGAACGCGCGCTATCCGGCGATGGCCATGCGCGCCGAGCGCTGGCCAGCGACATATACCAGCCTCTGCAGGCTGCGGGGGGAGGCCTGCTGGAAACCCTTGTCACCTTTCTTGATCAGGGGCTCTCGGTCGAAGCGGCGGCGCGCGCATTGTTTGTTCATGCCAACACCGTCCGGTACCGCCTGCGGCGGATCCATGAGGTCACTGGTTACAGCCCCACCGACCCGCGCGACGCGTACGCGCTGCGCCTGGCGGTGACACTGGGCCGGCTCTTTGCCCGCTCCCGCCAAGAGGAGCCAGCAGCCATTGGGCGATGAACCCGAAGAGCCGTACCCAGGTTGTTGACACGTAGCCGAGGCGCGAGCTTGTAGAGAAGTGACAATAGGACGTCCGAAGATTCGTGCCGTCCCCATACGACCTTTCGTGCGGCCCCGGGAAATAGTTCATATGTGCTGGCGATCGTGGCGCCTGGTCAGGGGGCGCAAACACCAGGTTTCTTGGGTCCTTGGCTCGAGCTACCCACCTTCGCCGACCGCCTCAATTGGTTCTCCGCGGTATCCGGCATCGATTTGAGGCACTACGGCACCGAAGCGGATGCCGAAACGATCCGTGATACCGCTATCGCGCAGCCGCTTCTCGTGGCCGCCGGACTGCTGGCGGCTCTTGAGCTGTTCCCGCATCCCGCCGACGGCTATCCGGTCGTTGGAGTCGTCGCGGGTCACTCCGTTGGGGAGGTGACGGCTGCAGCGGGCGTCGGCGTTCTGTCGGCGGAGCAGGCAATGGTCTTTGTACGGGAGCGGGGTCGTGCGATGGCTGAGGCGAGCGCCGCCACCCCAACCTCGATGACAGCCGTCATAGGTGGTGATCCTGAGAATGTCCTCGAGGCCCTTGCTACACATGGCCTGACGGCGGCCAACAACAACGGCAGCGGGCAGATCGTCGCTGCCGGCACCAAGGGTCAGCTGGCTGCCCTAGCGGCCAGTCCGCCAGCACGCGCCCGGCTCATTGAACTCAGCGTCGCGGGAGCCTTCCATACCGTGCACATGGAGCCTGCTCTCGCCCGGCTCGCAACACTCGCCCGAGCCATCTCCACGCATGACCCGCGAACCCGCTTGCTGTCCAATGCCGATGGTCAGGTGGTGCACGACGGCCGAGAGGTGTTGCGGCGGTTGGTGGGACAGGTGGCGACACCGGTGCGGTGGGACCTCTGCATGGCGGCGATGGGCGACCTGGGCGTCACCGGCCTGCTCGAGATGCCGCCGGCGGGGACGCTGACGGGGATCGCAAAGCGGAATCTCAAGGGCGTCGAAGTCTTTGCTCTTAACAGTCCTGATCAGCTCGAGGACGCAATAGAGTTCGTACGCCAGCACGGCGCGGCCGCTTCCGCTTCCCCGATCGCCGGTAATCCAACCTGGCGGCTCGTAGTCTCCCCTGGAAAGGGGCAATTCATTCGCACTGAGGACATCGAGACTGACACGCTGCTGCCGAGCGATAGCACAGTTGGGATGGTCAAGAACCTTCGTGACGAGATGCCGGTGAATGCGCCACACGGGGGCATTGTCGTCGAATGGCTCGTTGAGGACGGCGACCCCGTCGCCCCTGGTCAGCCGCTACTGCGTCTGCATCCAACTGTTGAATCCGCCGAAGCAACTGAGGTCACTCGATGACGCTGAAGCTGGCACCTGGGACCAAGTACGCCGCGATTCTCGGCTTTGGTGGCTATCGGCCACGTCGGGTGGTAGACAACGCTGAAATCTGCACGATGATCGACTCCTCCGACGAGTGGATCCGTACCCGATCCGGCATCGTCGAACGCCGTTGGGCATCGGACGACGAGACCATCCAAATGATGTCGGTAGCCGCTGCCCGCAAGGCACTCGACCGAGCGGGCCTCGAGGCCGGCCAGATCGACACCGTCATCGTTTCGACTGTCACTCACCTCTACCAAACACCTGCGGTTGCCACCACGATCGCCAGTGAACTCGGAGCTAAGAGCGCCGCGGCATTCGACATCTCGGCCGCCTGCGCTGGGTTCTGTTACGCAACAGCGATGGCCGACTCCTTCATTCGCAGCGGCGCCTCGAAATATGTGCTGATCATCGGCGTCGAACGGCTCACTGACATGACCAACCGGTCGGACCGATCGACGGCATTCCTGTTTGCCGACGGCGCGGGAGCCGCAGTGATAGGACCGAGTGATTTTCCCGGCATCGGACCGGTGGTCTGGGGATCTGATGGTGATCAAGCTCCGCTGATCCAGCAGACCGAACCCTGGGACGCTGCTCTGGCCTGGGATACCGAGTCATACCGGTCAACCGCAGGTGGCACCGCCTGGCCGACTCTCAGGATGGAAGGTAATCCCGTCTTCAAGTGGGCGTCGTACACGATGGCGAAGACCGCAGCCGAGGCGATGGATGCCGCAGGCGTACGCCCCGAGGATCTGGACGTCTTCGCACCGCACCAGGCGAACATGCGCATCACCGATGCTATGTTCCGTGCCCTCAAGCTGCCGAGCAGCGTTGTCGTAGCGCGCGATATCGTACGGCAAGGCAACACCTCGGCCGCCTCCATTCCGCTGGCCATTGAGGCCTTGCTGGAGTCCGGCGAGGCTCACAAGGGTCAGACCTGCTTAATCATTGGCTTCGGCGCCGGCCTGGTCTACGCCGGTCAGGTGATCATCCTGCCCTGAGCCTGCACCGACAACCATCCCAACCACCAATGAAGGAGTTTGCTTCATGCCCACCACCGAGGAAGTCCGCGCGGATCTTGCCGAGATCGTCAACGAGGTCGCCGGCGTACCTGCCGATGACGTTCAACTCGACAAGTCGTTTACCGATGATCTTGACGTGGATTCGCTATCGATGGTCGAGATCATTTACGCCGCCGAAGAGAAGTTCGGCGTCAGCATTCCTGACGAAGAGGCGAAGAACCTCAAGACCGTGGGCGATGCCGTCGCCTACATCGAGCGTGCTGCCGCGTGATCATCACCACTGATCATGTCGAGGCCATCCGGCATCAAGGGCGGCCCTGAAACGAGCAAACAACTCGACTCGCCATCGGAGATACTGCAATGCCACGCATCCGCGTTGTCGTAACCGGCCTCGGAGCCACCACCCCACTGGGGGGCGACGTCCCCACCACGTGGGACAGTCTGCTGGCCGGTAAGTCCGGCGTAGCAAAGATCCAAGCCGACTGGGCTGATGATCTGCCAGTGAAGATCGCGGCACAGGCTGTCGTCGATCCCGCCCAGATCTTGGAACGCGTGGAGGCACGCCGCCTGGACCGGTCCGCGCAATTTGCCGTCGTTGCCGCCATGGAGGCCTGGCAGGACGCTGGTTACGGGCTGCGCGAGGAAAACCCTGTCGATCGCGAGCGTCTTGGCGTCGCCATCGCCACCGGCATCGGCGGAATGATCACGTTGCTTTCCAACTGGGACGTCCAAAAGGAGAAGGGCGCTCGGCGAGTCAGCCCATTGGCCATCCCGATGCTGATGGCCAACGCCTCGGCTGCCAATGTCAGCTTGCGACTGGGTGCCCGCGCCGGAGCACATACGCCTGTCTCAGCCTGCGCATCCAGCAACGAGTCGATCTCGCTCGGCCTCGACATGTTGCGATTGGGCCGCGCCGATGTTGCCGTCGTCGGAGGGACCGAGGGCGTCATTCATCCGCTACCGATTGCGAGCTTCGCCCAAATGCAGGCCTTGAGCCGCCGCAATGACGAACCAGAACGGGCATCCCGCCCCTGGGATGTGGACCGAGACGGCTTCGTGCTCGGCGAAGGCGCTGCCATGTTGGTCATCGAAACGCTGGAGCATGCCCAGGCGCGGGGCGCGCGTATTTACGGTGAACTCGCCGGAGCCGGCATCACCGCCGATGCCCACGACATGGTCCAGCCCGATCCGACAGGTGCGAGTCAGGCGTTGGCAATGACCAAGGCGCTTCGTGAGGCGGATCTGACTCCAGGCGACATCGTCCACATAAACGCGCACGCCACGTCGACACCGCAAGGCGATGTCACCGAGGCCGGCTCGATTCGTCAATCACTGGGCGACGACACGGAAGCAATCGTCACGGCAACCAAGTCGATGACCGGTCATTTGCTCGGAGGTGCTGGCGCATTGGAGTCACTGGCGACGCTGCTGGCTATCTATCACCGCAAGATCCCGCCCACGATAAACCTGGACAACCCAGAACCTGATCTTGGTATCGACATCGCCACAAAGGTGCGTGACCTGCCCAGCGGTGAGCTGGCGGCGATCAATAACTCATTTGGTTTCGGCGGTCACAACGTTGCCGTGGCCTTCACGACTGCCTATGCGACAGGAGGCCTGAGATGACGATGACGACCGAGCGGGGTACCACCGCCCAGAGCACCGCACCAGCCCCGCGGGCAGCTGCGGCTGTCTCGGAAGCCCCGAAAAAGATCAAGGTGCCACGTGATGAGGATCCACGCAATCCAAAATTCCGGCTGGGGGCGCTGTTGGATCCCGGTTCTGTCGAGTTGATCACTCCGGATGATGACTCAGGAATGCTGGCGGCGACCGGAAGCATCAACGGTTGCCGGGTAGTTGCTTTTTGCTCAGATGCCACCGTTATGGGTGGAGCGATGGGCATGGAAGGCTGCGATGTAGTGGTCCGGGCTTATGAGCGGGCCATGCATGACCGGGTGCCAATCCTGGGAATCTGGCATTCCGGCGGTGCTCGCCTCGCAGAGGGTGTGCTCTCTCTGCATGGTGTCGGTCGCATCTTCCACGCAATGACTCAGGCGTCAGGAAAAGTCCCACAGATCTCCATAGTGCTGGGCTTTGCGGCTGGTGGTGCGGCGTACGGACCGGCGCTGACCGACTTGGTGATCTTGGCGCCAGAGGGCCGGATCTTTGTCACAGGGCCCGATGTGGTGCGTTCGGTCACAGGTGAAGATGTCGACATGCTGCGGCTCGGTGGGCCCGATACTCACGGCCGCCGATCAGGCGTCGTGCACATCGTGGCGGAGGGCGAAGCGCATGCGATCGAGCAGGGCCGGGCACTTGCGACCCTGCTCGCGAACCAGGGTCAGACCGCAATGTCGGTCAATGACGTTGATCTTGCTGCGCTGCTGCCTGAGTCACCAAAGCGTGCTTATGACGTTCATCCGCTGATCAATGGCTTGTTGGACACAGGCTCGACGGTGGAGCTGCATGCCCGCTGGGCGCCCAACATCACCACTGCACTGGGTCGTCTTGGGGGGCGCACAGTCGGAGTGATCGCCAGCAACCCGCTGCGCCTGGGCGGCTGTCTGGACGCGGTGAGTGCGGAGAAGGCCGCCAGGTTCGTGCGGATGTGCGACACCTTCGGGGTGCCGCTCGTCGTGATCGTTGACGTGCCCGGTTATCTTCCGGGGGTTGGGCAGGAATGGGATGGCGTGGTACGCCGTGGGGCGAAGCTGCTGCATGCCTTCGGCGAAGCGGTGGTGCCACGTGTCACGCTGGTGACCCGCAAGGCGTACGGCGGGGCATACATCGCGATGAACGCGCGTTCGCTGGGCGCTACCCGGGTCTTCGCGTGGCCTGGTGCCGAGGTCGCCGTCATGGGGCCGATTGCCGCCGTACGCATCTTGCATCGGCGGAAGCTGGCCGGGGTCGCCGACGACCTACGTCCTCAGCTGGAGGCGGAGCTGGCAGCGGAGCATGAGCGCATCGCCGGTGGAGTCGAGAAGGCTGTGGAAATCGGGGTTGTCGACGAGATTGTGGCGCCTGATGCCACTCGATCAGCCCTAGCCGCCGCCATTCGCGAGGCCGACACCGGCCAGCGCGGCGCTCACACCAACATCCCGCTCTAACCCCGAGTTGTCAGCGTAAGTGGTCGTCATAGCGACCACACATGCTGACAAGTCAGACCACCTCGTGGAGCCAGCGGACCGGTGCGCCGTCACCCGCGCATCGGAAGGGCTCGAGCTCCTCGTCCCAGGCGCGACCAAGCAGGGCGTGCAGAGCCTCAGTCACATCCTTGCCAGTGAGCGAAGACATCGCTATGGCGTGCTTGATCCGATCTTCAGGAATCATGATATCGCCATGGAGACCGGTGATCGCATGGAAGATGCCGAGGGTAGGGGTGTAGGAATAGCGCTCACCCTCAGTACGCGAAGTGGCCTCCTCGGTTACCTCGAAACGGACCCGCTGCCAACCTTTGAGGGCACTCGCCAGTCGAGCGGCTGTGCCGGTCGGGCCGGTCCATGAGTACTCGGTTCGATAGCAGGCACGTTCGATCGGCTGGGGAATCCAGTCAACGCGTATGGGCATACCAAAGACGCCGCCCACGGCCCATTCGATATGCGGGCACAGTGCTGACGGCGCGGAGTGGACGTACAAGACTCCACGGGTGGTGCTCATGACAGATCCTCCAGTGCGAGGCCAAAGACAACCTGAGGGCTGCCTTCCCCTGCATCCTCAGGCCAGGTCTTGCTTGGCGGATCTGTTGTCTTTATCTTGCACCATCGGCCACATCAGTACCAACAGTTAGGGCGCCGACTCGCACACGTTGGCTAATGCGCGACGCCCTTGTCGGTGCTGGTCGGTTACTCCGGCGCAATGATCGACGAGCTGTTGCCGCACCTTTAGCTGGCCGCAATAGATTGAGCCTTGTGCGGATTGCGCCTTACGGATCGTGGGTTTCGCCGATCTCTGTTGATCACCTGATCGGTTCCGCAATCGGACTTTCGGCCGTACAGATCGACGGAGACTGCCTGTACTGGCTGGAGTCTCGGGCGGATGAACGAGGCCGCACAAGTCTCTGGCGTCGGCTGCTCTCCGGCGGTGAGCCGGTCGAGGTCACTCCCCCACCTGCCTACGTCCGTGATCGAGTGCACGAATACGGAGGTGGTGAATATTACGTATCCGCCGGCAGTGCCGTGTACTCAGAGTTCAACGACGGCCGCTTGTACGCCGTGCGGGACGACAGCATGCCGACACCGATCACGCCCGAGGGAGCCTTCAGATTCGGCGATGTTCGGGTTCATCCGGACCGCAACCTCGTGCTAGCTGTACGGGAAGATCACTCCGGCCCTGGCGAACCAATCAACACCATCGTGGCTCTTGATCTTGACGGGCCGAACACCGACGGCGGCACGGTGCTCTGTAGTGGCGCCGATTTCTACTCCACTCCGGAGCTTTCGGCGGGCGGGCGCCTGGCGTGGACCGAATGGAACCACCCCAACATGCCGTGGGACTCCACGACGATCATGATCGGGTCGCTGCGCGGCCGGGCTGTCAGCGACAGTGAAGCCATCACGGGCGGCATTGAGGAATCTGCGGTACAGCCGCGCTGGCTTGGTGAGAGGTTGATCTTCGCCTCGGATCGTACGAACTGGTGGAACCTATACCTGTGGAGCGACGGCCAGCTAAAGCCACTCCATGACACAGACGCGGAGTTCTGTGCACCGCAATGGACACTCGGCCAGCGACCGTACGCGATCATCGATGATGATCATCTACTGTGCACCGTCAATCGCAGCGGTGAGCAAAGCGTCGAGGTGCTGCAAATCTCAACCGGCACGCTTCGAGCGACAGCTGGCCCCGGCGTCACTGCGAACTCGGTGGATGTCGGTCGACGGAGCGCTGCAGCGGTGCTCAGCTTTCCCGACAGACCCGCCGCATTGGCACTCCTCGACCTCGACGGCTATGCCTGGAGCACAGTGCGGTCCTCGTACGAGATCAGCATCCCTGCTGATGCCATCTCCCTCGCCCGACGAGTCAATTGGACGTGCGAGGGCCGTGAGATCCACGGGTATTTCTATCCACCGGTGAACACCGAGTGCCAAGCGCCGGCGGGCACTTTGCCACCCATGATCACGCTCATCCACGGTGGTCCCACTGGGTTCGCTTCGCCTGACTTCAAGATCGGATATCAGTTCTGGACGTCTCGCGGCTTCGCGATCCTCGACGTCAACTACAGCGGCAGCACCGGGTTCGGCCGGGAGTACCGGGATCGGCTTAAAGGCCGCTGGGGCGTAGTTGACGTGCAGGATTGCATTTCTGGTGCGGCGACTGTGGGAACTCAAGGACTGGCAGATTCCACTCGGCTGGCCATCCGGGGCGGCAGCGCGGGCGGCTTTACGGCGTTGGCCGCAGTCACCATGTCAGACGTCTTCAATGCCGCGATCAGTCAATACGGCATCGCTGACTTGGAAGCACTGGCCAAAGACACCCACAACTTCGAGTCGCGCTACAACGACAGCCTGATTGGGCCATATCCACAAGATCGTCAGCGCTACCTCGAACGCTCACCTATCAACCATCTGGATCAGCTTTCGGCGCCGATCCTTTTGCTGCAAGGCGTCGAAGACATGGTTGTGCCTCCTCAGCAGGCCGAGATGCTGGCCGCCGCAGCGCGTCGTAGAGGGCTGCCGGTTGCGTTGATCATGTTCGAGGGCGAAGGTCACGGCTTCCGGAGGGCGGAGACGATCAAGGCGGCAATCGAGGCCCAGATCTACTTTCTAGGCCGGATCTTCGGCTTCGAACCTGCAGACCACGTTCCGCCGATTGCGATCGACAACCTTGGATAGTTGATCAACTGGTCTTGTCGACGCGACCAAGATCAGGTTGCCATGGCTGGAACCGCGGCAGCCACGCTCGGACCGCGGCGCAATAGCGGGCGTATTCCTGCCCGTAGTGCTCCAGCAGCGTCGGCTCCTCATACCAGCGAACAAATGCGGCCATGACGGCCCAGATTGCAATGCCGTAGAGCAATAGCCCGACGGAACCGAAGATCATCGCCTGAGCTAGCACGGCAGAAACAACGGCGAGATACATGGGATTTCGCACAAAACGGTAGTCGCCACCGACCACAAGCCGTTCGGTTGGTCCAATCGGTGCCGGAGTGCCGCTGCCTTCAACCACGAAACGGGCGAAGGCGCGGACCAACACTATGACCGCGGCGAGGAGGATGACGGCGCCTGCGGCGATCCGCAGGAGTCCCAATGTCGAGATGGGTTTCTGCACATCCCATCCGGTGATCACCCAAGGCACCAGCCCAGCAACGACGCCCGGCGCGGCGACAAAGAAGATAGCGCTACCGAGCGCAGCTGCTGATCTTTGCATGAGCTTAAGGCACGGTCTGCGGCAGCCACTCAGTGTCTGGCGACGATCGTGGGCCAAAGATCGCCTGACCCACCCGTACGGTCGTTGCCCCGTACTCGATCGCCAGTTCAAGATCGCCCGACATACCCATCGACAGTTCGTCGTAGCTCCCGGCGCACTCCCCCCGGCCTTGCAGCCGCCGTTGCAGGTCACGCATCTGCTCGAAGCAGGCGCGGATCTCGCGTTGATCATCCGATAGCACAGCCAGCGTCATCAGGCCGCGCACCCGCAACGTCCCGAACGCCTTCAGTGCGATCGCGAACGGCTCCACCTCGTCGGGAGGTAGACCAAACTTCTGTGGTTCACCGGATGAGTTGACTTGCAGGAAGACGTCGAGGCTGCGCCCTTGATCCTCCAACGCCTGATCGAGCGCCGCAGCCACCTTGACGCTGCTCAAGGCGTGGAACTCGGACGCGATGGCTGCCACCTGTCTGGCCTTGTTGGTCTGCAAATGGCCAATGATCGCCCACTGGAGGTCGGCATGATCGGCGAAGTGTCTCGCTTTCTCAGCCGCCTCCTGAACCCGATTCTCCCCGAGTAGCCGAATGCCAGCCTCGTACGCCTCGGCGATCAGCTCCATCCCTTGACTCTTGCTGACCGGTAACAAGCGCACTTCGCTCGGATCGCGCCCTACTCGGGTGCACGCCGACTTGATACGAGCTTCCACCGCGGCCAGGTTTTCCGCCACGTTCCCCATGCCTGAACCTTAGTCTCGCCCGACAGTTATCGCGCGGCTTGTAGGAAGTCGAGCATGTTACGGCCACCGAGCCCCGAGCGAGATCATGCCGAGTGCTGCCAGGATCGCTAAACCGAGGCCGAAACCTGCGTAGCGCGAGGTGACTTCCCGGTCGACTTTCTCCTTGCCAACCGAGCTCCCGATGTCGCGGTAGACCTCTTTGAGCTCACCCGCTGAGGAGGCCTGGTACGCCTCTCCACCAGAGATCTTGGAGACGCGGGCAAGCTCAGCGCGGTCGACGGGAACCGGCTCCCTTCGGCCACCAATGTCGATGTACCCGTCGGGGGTCCCATAAGCGATGGTGTAGACGGGGACGGATTGGGCTTTGGCAGCCATCGCGGCTTGGTCCGATGGCCGACCGACCTGCGTCTTGCCGTCACTCAGCAGGACAATGCGCGCCGGCGCAACGGCTTTCGGATTGTCCGGGTCAGGCGGCACCTGAGCGAGCGCAGCGAGCGAGGTATAGATACCCTCGCCGATCGCGGTGGAGGCCTGCGGACGTAGAGACCGGATAGCCGCGGTGACCGAACCACGATCGAGCGTTGGCGGTACCAGCGTTGTCGCGGTGCCGGCGAAGGTCACGAGCGAGACATTGAACTTCGGCGGTAACGACGTCACGAATTGCTCGGCGGCAGCCTTCGCCGCGTCGAGTCGATTGGGGTCGACATCCTTGGCCTCCATGGACAAGGAGACGTCGATGGTGACAACAATCGTGGCCCGTTCGCGCGGCACGGAGACCTGATCTTTCGGTTTGGCAAATGCCAAAGTCAAGGTCAGCAGGCTGAGGATCGACAACCCGACCGCCAGATGCCGTAGCCAGGTGCGATCCCGCGGAATCACCAGGTCGAACATCGTCTTGCCCATTTGCTTGCTGCGGTTCCGCTTGCGCTGCACCATCCACAGATAGAGAGCGACCAGCGCCGGGATCAGCACCAGCAGCCACAGCCGATGGGGAGCCAGAAATGAGAGCAGCGGGATCATTCGCGCCGCTCCTTCACGTGAAAGTGGTCAGGAACGACACATCTCCGGCCGAATTCGCTGCCGTATGGGACCACTTTCCAGAAGATGAGAGCACAGTGATCCATCACGGCCACTTGGCTCCCAAAGAGATGGCACCCAGGGCTGCCAGGACGGCAAGAGCCAGGCCGTAGCCGGCGAAGCGAGCGGTCACTTCACGGTCGGCCTTCTCGTATCCGACATCGGATCCGATGTTCTCGTAGACCTTCTTCAGCTGATCAGCACTGGCGGCTTCGAAATACTGTCCATTGGTTGCCGCGGCGATCTGCATCATCTCCTCATGGTCGACCGGCACCGGTTCCCGTTTCCCATCAAGATCGACATAGCCGTTTTCCGTGCCGTACGCGATGGTGTAGATCGGCACCTTGGCCGCTTTCGCCTCGGCCGCCGCCTGCTGTGGCGCCCGACCGGCTGTGTTGGAGCCGTCGGTGAGCAACACGATGGCGCCGGGCGCAATCGAGTTGGGATTGTCGGGATCCTTGGGCGCCTGCTGTAAGGCGCGGAGCGCAGTGGTGATCCCCTCGCCGATCGCCGTCGAGTCTTGTAGCTGGATGCTGTTGATCGCGTTGAGAACCGTGTTGTGAGCGGTGGTCGGCGGCACCAAGATCGAACAGGACCCCGCCATTGAGACCACCGAGACGTTGTATTTCTCAGGCAGTTTGTTGACGAACTCGATGGCGGCCTGCTTGGCAGCATCCAACCGGGTCGGCTTGACATCGGTCGCCTGCATGGATTGCGAGGCGTCGATCACCATGACCACTGTGGCGCGTTCCCGTGGCACATCGACTTGGGTCTTCGGCCGCGCGAAGGCCGCGGTAAGGGTGATCAGGCTCAGCAACGAGAGCGCGACAGCGAGATGCCGCCGCCACTGTGACTGCTTGGGCACCACGACGTCAAGCATCGAGGTGTTGGTGAACCGCATGCCGCGGCGGTTCTTGCGGAGGCTGGCAAAGATATAGGCCAAGATCAGCAACGGGATGATGATCAAGATCAATAGCCGGTTCGGCGACATGAACGCGAGCTGCGCGATCACCTGCTGCGGCAGCAGCGCCCAACTCATTTCGTCACTCCCTGTGGCGGGGCGTGCAGCATGCTCGCCACCCGACGGTATGCCAACACGAACCGAGCGATGTCTTGGACCCAGTCTCGATCGGTTCGTAGTTGAATGTGCCCGACACCTGCACGACGAAGTGAGATACGGATTCGTTCCCGCTGCGCGGCGCTCGCCGCATCCATCCTGGCGCGAGCGTCAGGATCGCCGGTGTTGACGTATCGCTCGAAGTCGGTCTCCGGATCGCGGATCAGCATGTCACCCACGTTGGGGAATTCGATCTCCCTGCGATCGACGACTTCGACCGCCAGCACCTGGTTGCGTACGCCCAACCGCCGCATCGAGCGCTCCCAAGCGGGCTCGACATTCGGGTCCAGCTCATGATCACCGGGGGTCAAAAAGTCCGAGACAACGACCCGCAACCCCCGTCGCCGCTGCAGCCGCGAGAGCTTCTCCACGCTTGCGGCGAGCGTCATGGGACCCGTCGCGTGGTCGGGGACAAAAGGCTCGGTCAACATCTTACGGAGCATGCCGTACAAGGCGGATCGACCGGATCTGGCGGGTAACCGACGAAGACTGTCCGGACGCAAAATGAACCCGCCGAATCGATCACCCATCTTCTGGCTGAGGAAGCCGATTGTCGCTACCGCCGCAATGCCGAGGTCTCGCTTGGTGACCCCCTCGGTCCCCCAGTTCATCGAAGGAGTCACGTCGAGCAAGGCCCAGACTTCCAACTCCCGATCCGCGATGGTGTCGCGAACGTACGGCACGGTGGTGCGCGCTGTGACCGCCCAGTCAATCCGGCGCACATCGTCCTCACCGGGTACATAGATCCGAGCATCGCTCATGTCAGAGCCGGGTCCTGGCAAGAGTCCGAGGTGGTCCCCATGCAGGAAGCCCTCCAGGCGACGCACGATGGTGAGTTCCAAGCGACGCAGCGCAGCCTCAGGCGCAAGCTTGTGAAGCGGAATGGTCGCGTGGGTCGGAGCACCGACCACGGAGGCAACCGCCCCCGTACTCTGCTGAGGAGGCCCGAATTGAACTGAAGCACCATTGGGCGGCGGACCGCTCAGACCGGCATACGGGGGAAGACTGGGGGATCCGACGGGCTGACCGCCTGGCGGCGGGTAAGACATGTACGCCTCTAGCTAAAGTCCGGCTGATTAGGCATGTTGGGCACTGGATGCTGGTAGGGCGTGGACGACGGTGTGTACGAGTTACCTGAGGGCACCGCGCGGCCAGCCTGACTCTGATGGTTCCCGGACTGCTGGTTCCAGACGGGCGTCGGCGGCGGCACCATGGCGACGATCCGCTCGATCACCTGGCTAGGCCCAATGTTGTCAGCGACAGCGTCGAAACCCAACACAATCCGGTGTGCCATGACATCCTTTGCCACCGCCTGCACGTCTGTCGGCAGCACATAGTCACGACCATGGATCAGCGCCAGGGCACGTGCGGCAGCCACGAGCCCGAGCGTTGCCCTCGGGCTACAGCCGATCTGGATGACCGAGGTGAGATCCGGCAGGTTGAATTCCGCCGGCGTACGCGTCGCTAGAACGAGCCGGACGATGTACTCGGCAACGAGATTATGAACGAACACTTCCTCCGCCTGACGCTGCAGCTGGAGGATCATCTGCGGATTCAGGACCGGCTGTGAACTTGGCGGATCGACACTCATCCGGCGAAGGATTTCGAACTCTTCGTTGCCGGCTGGATATGGCACGTCGACCTTGAGCAGGAAACGGTCACGCTGCGCCTCGGGCAGCGGATAGACACCCTCCGACTCAATGGGGTTCTGCGTTGCGATCACGATAAAGGGCTTTGGCACGGGATAGGTTGTGCCGCCGATGGAGACCTGCCTTTCAGCCATCGCCTCAAGCATCGCCGCCTGTACTTTCGCGGGCGCGCGGTTGATCTCGTCGGCGAGAAGGAAGTTCACGAAGATCGGCCCGAGCTCGACGTCGAAGCTCTCTTGGCTTGCCCGGTAGATACGGGTGCCAATTATGTCTGACGGAACCAGGTCGGGCGTGAACTGAATCCGGGCGAACTCACCGCCGACCACCGTGGCAAAGCTGCGTACGGCGAGCGTCTTTGCGACACCCGGCACACCTTCCAGCAGGCAATGCCCTTGAGCGAGCAGCGCAACCATCAGCTGCTCCACCATGTGTTCTTGCCCGACGATGACTCGCTGAACTTGAGCGATGGCGTCGCCCAGCAGCTCCGAGGCGGTCTGGTTTCCGAGCTGGCCAGAAGTCCGAGCGACAGGGCGCTCCTCGACAGGCTGGCCAAACGACGGACTACTCACGCACTCTCCCGTTACTCGTCAATAAGCGTCTGTGCCGAAAGCAACATGCCCGATTCCCCGCTTTCGCCGGACACCGAGCCATTCTCGCAGACGCAGGACTCCAGGCTATGAGCCTGGACAACCCCACGTGCTATGACACGTTCGCCTCCGGCGCCTGCCGGAGCTTTCGGTGAACCGCCAGGCAACCAGTCGCGCCGACGCCACAACTCTTGCTTCACTGAAAGCGACGAAGAAGCCAGAACACAGCGAACGTGTCAGAGCGCAATATCGGCAAGCTGTGACGCGGTTATCAAGAAGCTGTGAGATCGATTTGTCTTCGGCCGCGTGCGCGGACGTTCATCAGTGGAACGTTTTGACGCCTGTGCTGCGAAATGAACCCTTCCGGCGCCGCTGGCACGGTCCTTCTTACGCCTGTGTTGCGAAACGGTCCATCCAAGGCAATGCTTCGCAAGGCAATGCTTCGCCGAAATTGTCGAAGCTCAAATGCGCTGTAGGGCCGAATAGACTCTCCGTGCCCCGCGCGACGCTTTGCTCAGCGTGCCATGCGACACGCTGTGAGATGGAGAGTGATGTCGAGCACCGATCCACCGGCCCAAACACCGGGTCAATCGTGGCCGACCCCTGAGGACAGATCCGCCCAAGCCTTCGAGTGGGCGGCCGGCCCAGGTCCGTACGTTCCGGTGACGCCGTTGTTACCGGAAGATCCTCCGAAAGTCGGTGACTTCTGGCTCGACGCGCGGCTTAGCGCAACGCCAGCGGGAATCGCCTTCACCGGCCACGACGCCGCCAATACGCCAGCAATGGTGATCTTGTTGTCCGAAGGCGCGGCGGCCGATGCTGCGGCTCGTTCCCGCTTCGCCGGAGAGATCAACGCCTTGCATATCGACACCGTGCTGGCTCGCGGTGGCCACGGGCAGGACACTGGGCGGCTTGCCAGAAAGTTCCGCGCAGGCGATGACGATCCGGTCACTCCCGACGGACGATTGGTCGCCCCGTGGGCTGCATTGGTCTACGACGGCACGCCAGCCGCCACGGAGCAAGCCAACCAAATTCTCGACGCGGTGGAGATCGCGACGCTGCCACCGCAAGGTGCCCCAGCCGGCCCCGACTATCAGCAGTACTGGATAAATCGGGTACGCCCCGGCCTGGCGAGACTCTGGCCGCTGCCCTGGCCAGGTCGCTTCGACAGGGCCGGCTGGCGAACGATCTTGGTCTCATGGCTCCTTATGGTGTTGCTGGCCGCGCTCGCGGTGCTGATCGCAATCTTGATCTTCCGCAATGAACCACCAGAGTCGCCGCCCCCGCCAACAGGGAGCTCGGCCAGTCAATCCGGACCGCCGCAGTCAGGATCGCCTCAATCTGGCTCTCCGCAGTCCGGCTCTCCGCAGTCTCCGGGACCCTCGGGATCGCCGTCAACCGGGTCTCCGGGACCGTCGGGCACCCAAAGTGGCGGTAACCAGCCGACTGAATCGGCTACCGGATCGCCAGCGAATAGCAACACTCCGCGTTCGAGGCTCTAGTGTCGAGCACATCGACCAAACCCGCCGAGCCCCTCGTTAGCGGGACGGAGGCGTACTCAACCCCGGTCAGCCGGGGTTTATGGGTTAGATTCGCGCGCGGCGTCGGCATTTGTGTGCTGCCAGTTCTGGTTGCTCTGTATGTCGGTGCCACGACATTCCCTGACGGCAGTTTCGTCCCATGGCGTCCGGTCATGGTGGACCTCGACGTATACCGCCAGGCAGGCTTAGTCCTGCTTGCCGGCGGCAACTTCTACGATCTCCCCGGTCCCCTTCAGTTCCTCTATCCGCCCTTCGCGGCTGTCTTGGCCGTGCCGCTCGCTCTTTTGCCGTCGACGGTGGTGCAGGTTGGTTGGACGGCCGCCGGCGCGCTTGCTCTTGTCGCGATCTTGCACCGATTCGGACTTCAGGGCTGGCTGCTCAGCGTCGGCAGTGCCGCGGCCGTCTATGTCGTAGAGCCAGTCGTCCAGACGCTCGCCTTTGGTCAGCTCGGCATCTTTCTCGTGGCCCTGGTTGTTCTGGACCTCGTCCCAGGTCCTCGTGTACTTCCACGACGCCTGCTGTCAGAAGGAGTGCTTACCGCCATCGCGAGCGCCCTCAAACTCACTCCTGCGATCTTCGTTCTCTATCTGCTTGTGGTGCGGAAATACCGTGCCTTCTGGGTGGCGGTCATGACGGCTGTTGTCGTCACACTGATCAGCGCCGCCATCGTGCCCGCCGCGTCGTATGAGTTTTGGACCAGGTTGGGTCACGGCGACACCGGCCTGGGACATAGCATCATCTACTTCACGAACCAGTCGGTGATGGCCAACATCGTGCGCATCTTCGGTGTTGGAACTTTGCCGGCGATCGTTGGGCTTGTGTTGTCAGCGGTTGTGGCATTAGCCGGCGTATGGGCAGCAATGCTCTGGCACCGGCTGGGTGACGTCCGACTGGCCGTCAACCTGTGCGGCGTTGCTGGGCTATTGGCCTCCCCGGTGTCCTGGTTGCATCACTTCGTCTGGGTCGTTCCGTTGGCCATGAGCCTCCTCGAGCGTCGGAAAATCGGCCCTCGGAGTCTGCCAGCCTGGTTCTTGGCCTTGGGCTGGCTGTTCGTTGGTTGGGTTGTGGTGGCCCCGTTCACCCACCTGCCCAATGGTGCAGATGTGGAACTTCAGTGGAGTTGGTCGCAACATTTGCTGGCATCGATCACAGCTGTCATCGGCCTCGCGCTGCTGGCAGCAGCGATCGCCATCGCACGGCCTCGTGTCTTGACGATCTTCGCGCGCGGCGGCCGGAAGCCAGTCGCGACGCCAAGTGTGAGATCAGCGGGAGCCGAGTTCTGGTCGGGCATCACGCCGCCAACCTAGTGCTGTGCGACCGCAGAGCATTAGGCCTCGGTCATAGTCCTGCCTCATTGGTCACAAAGCCGATGAAGACGGCGGTCCACCAAAAGCACTGAGAGGCGCCGGCGAGCACCATGCCACGGTGGATCAGCGACCGTGTCGGGGTGGGCATCTGCCGTTGCATCAGACGGCTGGTTGCCAAGGCGAGCACTCCAACGATTCCGACGCCCAGTACGCAACAGAGCTTGACAACAACCAGCCATGAGCTGAGATCCGGCTTGAGCAAGACGCCGCTCGCAGTCAGACCGGCCAGCCCTATCCAGATCAAGGGAGTCATCCGTTCGGCGGTGAGCAGGACATCGCCAATTGTTGTTCGGCGAGAGAACGAAAGCAGCCCATACCAATCCACGGCCAGCACCGAGCCGAAGCCGATCACGAGAGAGATTAGGTGAATGAACAGGGCGACAAGCTGCAGCCAGTGCGGCGGATTGATCAAAGTCGACAGGAAAATGAGGCCAAGCATGGTTGCCACGACGACGCCGAGCAGTCGCGCCTCGGATGGGGTCACTAGCCCGGCCAGCCTCACGGACCGAGCGAACATTTGCAGCACAAGTAGCTTCCCCCCTGAAAACTCTCGGCGCGATGCCGCATCTTCGACTCTATCGCCTGCCAGATTTCGATGACATGGAACGCCGCGCGCGATATCCGGCGGCGTGACAGCTAACAAGTCAGCTCGGGTACGAAGCTCCTCGGACATTGACTCGAATGCCGTAAAGCGAACTCGTTGCCGTGATGTAGAGATGGTTATGCTGGCGGCCGCCGAAGGTGAAATTAGAGGTGATCTCCGGCAGCCGCAGCTTGCCGATCAAGGAACCGTCTGGGTGGTAGCAATGCAGGCCGTCATAAGCGGCCCCCCAGAGGCGACCGAGATGATCAAATCTAATGCCGTCATAGCCTTGCGGATCGGCACAGAAGAGCTCGCCGCCGGTGAGCTTTCCATGATCAACGTTGAAGACCCTGATGTGGTGCAGTTCGCTGTCGACGATGAACAGCTGACGCTCGTCTGGGGAGAACGCCAGGCCATTGGGCTGAGCGAAGTCCTCGGCTACCGCGGCCAGCTTGTCGTTGTCAAGATCGAGACGGTAGACGTTGCGTGAGCCGAGCTCGGATTCGGCTTGGTGGCCCTCGTAGTCGGTATGAATTCCGTAGCTGGGATCGGTGAACCATAGTGATCTGTCTGAGTGCTCGACGATGTCGTTCGGACTGTTCAGCCGGCGTCCCTGGTACGCCGTCGCGAGCGCCTTGATCGAACCGTCGTGCTCTATACGGCTCACTCGCCGCTCACCATGCTCACAAGTCACGAACCGCCCCTGGCGGTCCACAGTCCGACCATTGGTGAAGCCGGCCGGTGCCATGAAGACGTCGGTACGTTCGCTTATTTCGTCGTAACGCAGCACGCGATCATTCGGGATGTCGCTGAACAGCACGAACCGGCCGGCCGGGTGGTACGCCGGACCTTCCAGCCACCGACCACCGGCGAAAAGCCTGGCAACTGAGCGGTCGCCTCCGGTACCGGCAAATCGAGGATCCAGCACCTCGAACTCGGCGGGGATGAGATCGACCACAGATCCTCCTATTGCTCAGCCGGTGTCGACGGCGTTCCCGCGGGAACGTTCCCGACCGTCCAAGGCGATCTGAGAACGTGGGCGCCAAACGGCTGCGGCGACTCTATCGAGAATCAACCCTGAACAGTCGAACCTGCGCCCCTGGGCTTGCCAGAGGTGCGCCGTTAGCTGGTAGCACATGTGTCCTGAGCCAGTCGAAGGTGCGCCCTCGGCCGGCCGAAGGGCGATCATGGCTATCATCAGCCTCGATCCCATCGCAGCTGGTGGACGCCCTGGGGCGGTAGCTCAGCCGGTTAGAGCAGAGGACTCATAATCCTCCGGTCGCGGGTTCGAGTCCCGCCCGCCCTACCAGGTGCCTCGCACTTTCGAGACACCACGCGACTAGAAATCTGAAATCCCCACAGCGCTTTGACAAACGAAGGAGGCAGCCAAGGATGCAGGAACGAGCGCCTGAGCACGAGGAGTCACTCGTTGGTGCTGAGTCCGAAACGACCCCCTGATACGCCGCCCGCGAGCGCCTCGCCAATCCCGAGGATCAACGCACCAATTGGCTGGCGAGCGTGCGGCCCGACGGACAGCCACATCTCATGCCAGTGATCGCCTTCTGGATCGATGGCGCCTTTCACTTTGTCGCAG
The DNA here is from genome assembly GCA_045806785.1 of Propionibacteriaceae bacterium. Lineage (GTDB taxonomy): Bacteria > Actinomycetota > Actinomycetes > Propionibacteriales > Propionibacteriaceae > Microlunatus. Next base: position 54,090 of record JBJMIR010000071.1, read on the forward strand.
GCGACGGGACGCGCAAAGCGCGCAACCTCGCGGCCGACAGTCGGTGCGTCATCGGGACAAGTAGCACAACGCTTCCATCGCTCGATCTGATCGTCGAAGGTCGAGCCGAGCCGGTCACCGACGAGGATGCGGTACGCCGCATCGCGGAGGGCTTCCGCTCAAGCGGATGGCCGCTGGAGGCTCGAGGCGACAAGGTCTATGGTCCGAATGCGCCAACTGCTGGCCCACCCCCCTACAGGATCTTCCGCATGGTCCCGTCCAAGGCGTTCGGTCTGCCAGGAACGCTTGGTATGGATCAGTTTGAGCCGGCGGAGCTGCCGCGGCCAACGCGCTGGGATTTTGCCGACGACTGAACTAGATCCCCCAGCGGCCGGAAGTCGCTCAGGTTCAACTCAGCGGTGATGGGGAACGCTTGATCCCGTCGGTATCCCTGACCGGCGACGCGTACGTCTAGCCCCCACGGGCGCGGCACGGATGCCGCTCGGAGCGGTGCGAGCGAGTTGTGACCATCGAGAACAGAGTTGAAGTCTCACGCAAGGCCGCCAAGCGGTCACCTTCAGCACACCTAGCGTTCATATGGAAGTGGAAGTGTCCGGACATATGGAAGTCAAGGGATCAGAGCCTGATCCAGCCAAGGCGAATGCAAACGACTATCGGAAGAGAGCAGCCGAGGAAGCCGGAGTTGTGTTCGAGCGGCCGATTCTCTATGAGCTCGCAGAGATCGATCCCGATCGCTGCGCAATCGTGGGACTCGACGTGAGAATGGACAGTCCGTCGACTGGGATCGCAACTGTCTATGCGATCGACCGTCTTGAACATTCGTTTGCGCGACGGGCCGACATTGAACGGCCGGGCCAGAGCCGCGTTGAGATTCCTGTCTTGAAGTTCAGTCTTCCTGAACCAACGGTTGAGGACTTCATCATGCACACCTTCGACGAGATCCTGATCAAGATCAGCGAGTTGTGCCTGGCTGACGAATTGACCTCAGGGAACCGTCGTTAGGTCGGGTCGCTGAGCGAAGCGGCGGGCCGGTGAACTCGCAGAAGCTCGTGGCATGAAACTTGTGCGTCGGCGAGGCAAACATGCTTCTCGAAGAACATCGCACAGCCGGAAGGCCAAGCAGATACTTTGGCGGCGTGGGGGCAAGACAACAGGCTGAGCTAACTGAGCTGGCCGACTGGGTAGAAGGGCTTCGCGCCGCGGCGCGCAAGGCACGCGATGAGGGCAACCTTCAGCTAGCTGACGCGCTCGATATCACCCGCTTCGAGGTCTATGAGGCCTACCTCGACAAGGAGCTCCACCGAGAGCGAAGCAGTCGCTGATCAGAAGCCGAATGTAGAGATCTGGTGATCGTCTTTGCTAGCTGTTCTGGTCGTTGACTTTCCAGCTTGGCTTGCATCGGCGGGCTATGTAGTATCGTGCCTCTCACCCCGTTGGTCACCACGTCATCTTGCCCCGAGGACTATCAAATCGACCGGCGGGTTTTGACTGCCGCGGCCATGCACCGCAACCGCATGGTTCGCTGAAGTCGTGATCACACGGGACGATGTCGTTGCCGCCCGAAAACGCATCGACGGCTTTGTGCGCCACACACCCCTGCTACGACCCAAATCTCCAGTGGAGACGGTCTGGCTGAAGTGTGAGTTCTTGCAACACACGGGCGTTTTCAAGGCACGAGGAGCTTTCAACCGCCTCCTCGCCGCCCGTGAGCGCGGCGAGCTCGACTCATCATCTGGGGTCGTTATCGCGTCAGGCGGCAATGCGGGACTTGCGAACGCGTACGCTGCGGCCACGCTTGGGGTACGTGCCGCAGTTTTCGTGCCGGAAACGGCACCGCCGGTCAAGGTGGAGCGGATCCGGCAGTACGGCGCCGAGGTGCACCATGTTGGCACTGAGTACGCCGAGGCGTCCGAGGCGGCGATCGACTACGCGAAGGCGCGCGGAGCCCTGCTGTCCCATGCCTACGACCAGCTCGAGGTCGCGGCAGGCGCCGGCACTCTTGGTGAGGAGATATTGGAAGACGAACCGGGCATCCAGACCATCGTGGTCGCTGTGGGCGGTGGCGGTCTTTACGCCGGCATCGCCGCCGCCGCGCGAGATAGGGCACGCGTCGTTGCCGTCGAACCCTTCGCGTGCCCGACTCTGCATGCCGCTCTCGACGCCGGTCGCCCTGTGGACGTGTCGGTGTCTGGCGTAGCTGCAGACTCCCTTGGAGCGCGCCGGCTTGGTCAAATCGCCTTCAGCATTGCTTCCCACGTCACCCCGATCTCGGTGCTGGTCAGCGATGAGGACATCGTCGCGGCGCGCCTGCAGCTCTGGCGCGACTATCGAATCCCAGCTGAGCACGGAGCAGCCGCAGCCTTTGGGGCGCTCAGCTCAGGTGCCTATCAGCCAGTCCCGGCTGAACGGGTCACCGTTGTGGTGTGCGGAGCTAACACGGATGTCCGGACGCTGGAGCCAGAGTGACCACGGGCAGTCGCCACTGACCATAGCCCACTTAGCATCTGTGTATGGGCGCGGGACGTCGGTTCGCGCGTCACGCGCTCCTCCTGGTCGCGTGCGCAATTTTGCTGAGTAGCTGCTCGATCAGTCCATCAACAGCCAACTCGACACATCAGGAAGCCTGGTCGGTCGTTGCGTTGGGGGACTCGGTGCCGCGGGGTTCAAACTGCGGATGCACTCCCTACCCAGAGCTGAGCGCGTCATCGTTAACCGTGCCTGCGACTCGGGAGCTGACTGCTACCAACGATGCGGTCGGCGGGTTCACAAGCAGTGATGTACTCGCGCAGCTGCATTCAGATTCCGATGTCATATCCAATGTGGCAAAGGCTGACGTCGTTGAGATCGAGATCGGCGCCAACGATGTCGGGTACAGCCGATCATGTGGCGCCTCGGTCGACTGCTACCAGCCGATGATCGGCCCGATAGAGCGCAATCTCCATGACATCGTTGCCCGAGTCCGGGAATTGACTCAGGGGCGTCAGGTACTCGTGATCTTGTTGGACTACTGGAGTGTCTGGCTCGGCGGTCAGTACGCCGAGGCCAGAGGGCCGGCTTATGTGACCGTGGCGGATGAACTAACTGATCAAGTGAACACCGTGATCAAGGGCACGGCGGCGCAGACCGGCTCCGCCTACGTTGATCTTCGGGCTGCGTTCAAGGGTCCGGACTATGCCTATGACGAGACCCGGTACCTGGCCAGTGATGGAGATCACCCGAACGCCGCGGGACATCGGCAGATCGCCGCAGCCGTGGACGATGTGCTCACCGGCGACCTTCGCTTCTGAGTGACCTGTCGAACTGGTATGCAGCAGCGCTCAGCGCCAGCCGAGCTCGGGCGCGAGATAACGCAGCACACTGTCGATCAGATGCGCGTTGTAGTCCACCCCGAGCTGGTTCGGGACCGTGAGCAGCAAAGTGTCAGCTGCCGCGATTGCCTCGTCGTCGGTGAGCTCCTTCACGAGCTGATCGGGTTCACCGGCATACGTCTTGCCAAATCTCGCCAGGCCGCCATCCAGAAAACCGACATGATCTTGGCTACCGGCTTGGCCGAACAACGCATTGTCTATCTCGCTGACGATCGGGAAGATGCTGCGGCTCACTGAGACTCGCGGCTCACGTTGTTGTCCGGCGGCTGTCCACGCGTCACGGAACAGCTGGATCTGCTCGGCCTGCAGCTGGTGGAACGGGACACCGGTGTCCTCGGTGAGCAGCGTCGAACTCATCAGGTTCATGCCCTGTTCACCTGTCCATTCGGCCGTTCGACGGGTGCCGGCTCCCCACCAGATCCGATCGCGAAGCCCGGGCGAGTGGGGCTCGACCCGCAGTAATCCGGGCGGGTTCGGAAACATCGGCCGAGGGTTGGGCTGTGCGAAGCCCTCGCCTTTGATCACTTCAAGGAAGACCGCGGCGTGCTCTCGGGCCATGGCGGCGTGATCGGAGTCCTCGGCGGGCGCGTAGCCGAAGTAGCGAAACCCGTCGATCACCTGCTCCGGTGATCCGCGACTGATGCCCAGCTGAAGTCGCCCACCGGAGATCAAGTCGGCCGCACCGGCGTCTTCGGCCATGTACAGCGGATTCTCATAGCGCATGTCGATCACGCCGGTTCCGATCTCGATCCGGCTCGTCCGGGCCCCGATGGCGGCGAGAAGCGGGAACGGAGAGGACAACTGGCGCGCGAAATGGTGTACCCGGAAGTACGCGCCGTCTCCGCCCACCTCCTCAGTGGCGACCGCAAGATCAATCGACTGCAGCAGCGCATCGGAGGCCGAACGCGTTTGCGACTGCGGCGACGCTGTCCAGTGGCCGAAGGAGAGGAACCCGATCTTCTTCATGCCTAATGCAACAACAGCGACGGAGGAGATTATTCACTGGGTCGGTTCAGATCCTGCTGCCCGCTTGCCATCACAGGGCCATGATCACTCAAAGCCATGCCGCCCGTAGAGGCGGACGAACCTGGCATGACTCACCACCTCGAGCGATCTCAGACGGTCCGGGCTTCGTTCAAACACGGTCACGCGCTCGGTGCCGCCTGGCCCGATCGGTTGGACCAAACGACCGCCGATCCGCAGCTGGCTGATAAGTGGTTCAGGGACTTCTGGGAACGCCGCTGACACCAGCACCGCATCGTACGGCGCCGTCTGAGGTACGCCCTCAGTGCCGTCGCCTTCCAGGACTCGCACGTTGGTGATCTTTTGTGCAGCGAGGTGCCGCCGAGCCGTCTTAGCCAGGTCGGGCCATCGCTCGATGCTGGTCACGAATGACGCCAACTGGGCGAGCAGCGCGGTCTGGTAGCCGTAACCGGTTCCGATCTCGAGGACTTGTTCGGTTCCGGTAAGCCGGAGACCCTGAAGCATCCGCGCCGACAACGAGGGCTGAGTTGTCACCTGATCATGTGGGATCCGCACTGGCTCGTCGCGGTACGCCCTTCCGACTTCATCAATCGGCAGGAACGCCGCGCGGGGCACCCTACGCATCGCGTCAAGCACGCGCGAGTCGTCGACTCCGGCCCGCCGAGCTGCGGTGACAAGCTTCTCCAGTCCGCCAATCTGGGAACCGGAATCGACCTTTCTCCGCGACGGCACAGCTCGATTCTGACTCGACTCGAATGCTGCGAGAACCTCACGCCCGCTTGATCGCCCCCGGTCGTGCCACCGCGACAACGGGAATGATCAACAACGCCAGCAGGCCGCCGGTGAGCGTAAGCGTGGCATAGCTTGTCGCGGCGAAGATCAGTCCAGAGCTGAGCCCACCACCGGCGCCGGCCAGCGCAATGCCGAGATCGACCGTCCCCTGAGTGCGTGCCCGGGTAGCCAAGGGCACGGCGTCGGTCACCAACGTCGTGCCGGAGACCAGTCCAAGGTTCCAGCCGACTCCCAGCAACACCAGGGCGAGTACGAGCATGGCTACCGAATCGACTGGCGTCCAGGCGGCAATAAGACCCGCAGCCAGCAGTGTGACGCCCGCTGCGACAGCAATGGCAAGGTAGCCAAAACGGTCGACGAGCCAGCCAGAGAACGGTGACGGCAGGAACATCCCCGCAACATGGGCACCGATGACAATGCCGGTGACACCGATGCCATGGCCATGGTGCTCGATGTGAATCGGGGTAATCGTCATGATCGCGACCATGATCAACTGAGTAATGATCATGATGCCAGCGCCGCTCGCCAACGGCCATGACCATCTCTGCCGGGACTCTGCGGCAGCGGCCGACGCAAACTGTTCCGTGGTCGCCACCGGACTCGCTTGAGACGACGCATCCGCAGCAAGTCGGCGTGCCAGCAAGAGCGGATCGGGTCTCAGCAGCAGCCAGAGCACCAGCGCTCCCGAGGCGTACGCCAGCGCACCAAGCATGAACGGTCCGGCCAGAGCTGGGAAGCCGATCTTGGTGGCTACCGTTCCCGTAGCCCTGACCAGGTTGGGGCCGAGGATCGCACCGACCGCGGTTGCCACAAGCACGATGCTGACGGCTCGGCCGCGCCGGGATGGTGCCGCCAGATCCGCTCCCGCGTAGCGGGCCTGCAAGTTGGTAGCGGCGCCAGCGCCGTAGACCAGCATCGAGGCGAAGAGCAGGGTGATGCTACCGATGGCGGCCGCGATCACTGCTCCCAGGCAGCCCAGCGCGCCGGTGAGGTAGCCGGCGCTCAGTCCCGTACGGCGGCCGAAACGCTGGCTTACCCGACCCAGACCGACAGCGGCTGCAGCTGAGCCCATGGTGAAAAATACGGTCGGCAGGCCGGACAAGCGGCTTGAGCCCAACATTTGCTCGGCAAGTAGCGCGCCGACTGTGATGCCGGCGGCCAGTCCCGCCCCACTCAAAATCTGCGCAGAGAGCAAAACGCCAAGAGTCCGCCGCTGCTCGGGGGGTTCAGCAACGACGCCTGAACTTATCGGAGCTGCAGCGGAGCCGGTCATCGGAAATCGCGCCCAGCCGCTCTGCCAGCTCGTTGAGCTGCGATGAGCGTCTCAGAGGGCGATCTCACGATGGCTTCCAGAGCCGCAACCCTGTCACCGAAAGCGGTTCGGGAAGGCTCATAACCGGAGCCTGTCAGACATCGCGGCCCCTTGGCCATATCTCTAGCTCTGCAACCGATCCAGCCTGGACCACGTCTTTGTTGTCTTATCGCCTCAGGTGCCCGCTGGCCCATAGTCACAGCGTGCCGCTAAGGTCAAGGAAACGCCGTAGGAGGTCACGACGTTCATGAATTCACAGAACAATCGATGGAAACTCGAGCCGGCCTCCTTCGTCGTGGTAGCGAACAGACTCCCAGTCGACCGTGTGGAGCGTCCCGACGGCAGCGCAGACTGGCGGCCGTCACCAGGCGGGCTGGTCACGGCGTTCGATCCGATCATGCACAAGCGCCGCGGCGCCTGGATCGGCTGGCATGGAGCGGCCGATGAGAAATTGGAGCCGTTCGAGGACGATGGTCTGGCGTTGGTCCCGGTCCAGGTCTCTGCAACGGAGGTCGAGGAGTACTACGAAGGCTTCTCAAATGCGACGTTGTGGCCGCTTTACCACGACGCAATCGCCACACCACAATTCCACCGGCAATGGTGGGACAGCTACCTAGCGGTCAATCAGCGGTTTGCCGATCGCACGGCACAGGTTGCTGCTGAGGGGGCGGTGGTGTGGATTCAGGACTACCACCTGCAACTTGCTCCGCGGATGCTGCGGCTTCAGCGACCCGATTTGAGGATCGGTTTCTTCCTCCACATCCCGTTTCCGCCCCGTGAGCTCTATGTCCAACTTCCGTGGCGACAGCAGATTCTGGAAGGGCTGCTCGGCGCCGATCTGGTCGGCTTTCAACTGCCAGGCGGCGCACAGAACTTTGTCCAACTAGTCCGGCAGCGGCTCGGCCTGGACACTCAGCGTGACCTCATCCGCATGCCCGATGGCCGGAAGGTGCTCGCTCGGGCCTATCCCATCGCTATCGACGCCAGAAGCCTCAATGAGCTGGCCGCCAGTGAGGAGGCGGCCGACCGCGCCGCCGAAATCCGGCATGAACTTGGCGACCCGAACGTGTTGTTTCTCGGCGTCGACCGCTTGGACTATACGAAAGGGATATTGGAGCGAATCCGGGCCTTCGGAGAGCTCATTTCCGAGGGAGCAATCGATCCGGACGAGGCCGTATTGCTCCAGTTGGCTATCCCCTCACGCCAGCGAGTCGAGCAGTATCGGCAGCTCAGAGACGATATTGATCGGTTGGTTGGCCGAATCAATGGTGAAAGCCAGCGCATCGGGCGACCGCCCATTGTCTACATGCATGTCTCGTATCCGCGGATGGAAATGGCTGCGTTCTACCGCGCAGCTGATGTCATGCTGGTCACGCCGTTGCGTGACGGCATGAACTTGGTCGCCAAGGAGTACGTCGCCTGCCGTCAGCGAGATGACGGCGCCTTGGTGCTCAGCGAGTTCACCGGCGCGGCGCGTGAGTTGCGCCAGGCGTACCTCGTCAATCCTCACGACATCGATGGCCTCAAAGCGCGTCTAGTGGAAGCCATGAAGGATTCGCCGCAGGGCAAGGCCCGGCGGATGCGGGCGATGCGCCGCCAAGTGGTCGACAATGACATTTACAAATGGGCGAATACATTCCTTGACGATCTTGAGAAATTGACTCAGACTCCGGCGGCGAGCCAAGCAGCCGGCTGAGCTCTCACCGTCCCCATGCAGCAGATGCGTTGATCGCTTCCTGGCGCTAGCTGATCTGCACGTAGTTCAAACATGGCCCGATCGGAGGGATTGATCGGAAGTGTGGAGCGTGCGACAAATGGCCTAGATTCCGTACTCCTCGAGGAGATGGATCCACACCTCGCTGACGGTGGGGAATGACGGCACCGCGTGCCGTAATGCGTCGACCGAAACCGCTCCTGCAATGGCCACCGTTGCCGAGTGCAGCAGCTCTTGAACGCCAGGTCCCGTGAAGGTGGCGCCGACGAGGACGCGCTGAGCATCGTCGATAACCAGCTTGCTGGTACCAGAGATGCCGTTGCCCAAAACGTATGCGCCGGGCACGTCGCCGGTGCCGTACGTCACCGTCCGCACACCAATGCCCCGCTCCCTGGCTTGGTCCTCGGTCAATCCCACAGCGCCCACCTGTGGGTCGGTGAAGGTGACCCGCGGCACGACGTCGGAGCTGGCCCGATCGGCACCATCCTTACCGAGGATGACGTCCGCGGCAATCCGTGCGTGATATTTGCCCATGTGGGTGAGCATCGCCCGGCCATTGCAGTCCCCCACCGCGTAGAGCCAATCCCCGTCCACGCCGACCGCGCGTAGTTGATCATCGACCTGCACCGGCTTGCCGGGCGTCAGGCCGACGGTTTCGAGCCCGAGGTCGGTGGTCGACGGGCGCCGACCCGCAGCAACAAGGAGCTCATCACCGACATACGTCACTCCGGCCGCTTCCACAGTGACCGGTCCATCGGTGCCGTCGCGTCGTACGCGCTCCACCTTGGTGCCGGTCACCACGGTGATGCCCTCGGCCTCAAACGCTGCCCGTACCTCTTCACTGGCGAACGGTTCCTCGCGACCCAGCAGACGCGGGAAGCCCTCCAGCACCGTCACTTCTTCACAGCCGAGGCGGCGAAATCCCTGCGCCATCTCAACCCCAACGGCGCCACCGCCTAGCACGACCAGGCGCCGCGGTACCTCCTTGGCCGCGGTGATGTCCCGGTTGTTCCACGGCCGGGCCTCGGCCAGCCCATCGATCGGCGGCAGTGCCGCGCTGGTTCCGGTGGCCAGTACGACGGCCTGCATGACGTGCAGCACACGAGTCGCTTCGCCATCCCGCTCCACCACGACCCTGCGCTCTCCGTCTAGCCGCCCCGAGCCGCGTACCAGAGTGATCTTGTGTTCCTCCAGCCACGGCAGCTGGCCCTCGTCATGCCAATTGCTGGTCATGTAGTCCCGCTGGGCGAGCGCAGCCGCGACGTCGATCTGACCCGTGACCGCTTCGCTGGCACCCGGCACGCGTCGCGCCGCCGCGATCACATCACCCGGCCTGATCAGCGTCTTGCTCGGAACGCAGGCCCAATAGGAACACTCGCCGCCGATGAGCTCCCGCTCGACCAAGGCCACCCGCAAGCCGCCGTCGGCACACCGGCCCGCGATCACTTCACCGGCCGGGCCGGCGCCAACCACGACCACATCGAATTCCTCCATGTCACCCTCCTCGGCATCGGGGCTTGCACATCCCTACGAAACCTTTGTCACCCATGACCGCCAAGCGTTACGGCGATGCGGCGAAATTCTGTAGCGCTTCTGCGTGTAACGCCTGGAGCAGTTCGCACGACTAGTCCGTCAAGAGACCAGTTCGCAACCAGGAGCCCTTATGTCCGACACCGCCATTGCTGATCATGCGCTCTTGTCCGACCGGCACTCCGCCGCCTTGATCGACCGCTCTGGCTCGGTCGAGTGGCTGAGCTTCCCGCGCTTCGATTCGCCTTCGGTCTTCGGTCGGCTGCTAGGTCCGGAAGCGGGGTCTTGGAGCATTACGCCGAGCGGTGACTGGACGAGCACCCGGCGCTACGTGGACCGGACGCTGGTGTTGGAGACCACCTTCACAACGCCAACGGGTGTTCTCGTCCTCACTGACTTACTCGCACTCGGATCGAACAATGGCGGACATCGGCTGGGCAGGAATGTCCCCCACCTCCTGGTACGCCGGGTCGCCTGTATTTCCGGCACAGTCGAAGTCGACATCTCATACGCGCCGCGACCCGAGTACGGCCTCTTCGTACCGCTGCTCGCTCATGTCGATGGCGGCGTCACCGCCCGCGGCGGTGCCGAGTGGCTGGTGCTGAGCTCGCCGATGATCTTGGACCTCGATCGTGGCGTGGCACGTGCTGAGCTCACCCTGGACGCCGGCCAAACCATCCATTTCGCCCTGCATCGCTCGACTTTGGAGCAGACCCCGGCCCATATCTGGCCGCAATCTGATCTTGCCGCAACTGTGGATGCCACAGTGGCGGACTGGCAGTCGTGGTCGGACCTGCACCAGGCGTACGAGGGCCCTTGGCGGGAGTTGGTGCAATGCAGCGGGCGCGTCTTGCAGGGCCTGTCCTTCCAGCCAAGCGGCGCTATCGTCGCTGCTGCCACGACCTCGTTGCCTGAAGGAGTCGGCGGTGAACGAAATTGGGACTATCGCTACTCCTGGGTACGCGACGCCAGCTTTACCATGCAGGCGCTCTGGGTCGCGGCATGCCCCGACGAAGCGAGCGACTTCTTCGCGTTCATGACGACTGCCGCAGCGTCCTCGATCGGTCCCGGCGCTGGCTTGCAGATCATGTTCGGCGTTGGCGGCGAGCATGACCTCAGTGAACGAGAACTCAGCCACCTGCCCGGCTGGAAGGACAGCCGTCCGGTGCGGGTAGGCAATGGCGCCTGGAGTCAACGGCAGATTGACGTATACGGCGAGGTGCTCGGCGCCGCTGCTCAGCTGTCGGAACAGATCGACTCCATTGACGAGGACACCCGGAATTTCTTGATCGCCTGTGCAGAAACGGCTGCTACGGCATGGAAGGAGAAGGATCAGGGGATTTGGGAGGTCCGCGGTGAACCTCAGCACTTCGTCTACTCCAAGGTGATGTGCTGGGTGGCGCTCGACCGAGCCATTGCACTGGCCGATCTGCTGCATGCCTCCGATCGGGTCGACCGCTGGAAGCAGCAGCGCGAAGAGATCTGGGAGACCGTGGTCCGCGACGCCTGGAGCGAGGAAGCAGGCGCCTTCACCCAGTACATCGGCTCATCCGCGTTGGACGCCTCCAACCTGATGATGGCCATCGTCGGCTTCCTGCCGGCCACCGACTCCCGGATGCTCGCCACTATCAATGCCATCGAGGAGCGGCTCACCGACGACCGCGGCCTGGTGTACCGCTATCGCACCGAGGACGGAGTCGACGGCCTCGCCGGCGAGGAGGGCACCTTCCTGCTCTGCACCTTCTGGCTCGCGGAGGCACTCGCGCTGGCGGATCAGGTTGAACGCGCCCGGAACGTGTTCCAGCGAGCGGCTGCGTTCGCCAATGATCTTGATCTGCTGGCCGAGGAAGTGGACCCGCAAACCGGTGACCTGCTCGGTAATTTCCCGCAGGCCTTTAGCCATATAGGCCTGGTGAATGCCGCCTGGGCGGTCTCCGAAGCCGAGCGGCGGGCTCGTTCTTGATCATGTTCCGCTGCTATCTGCCGGTCCGGTTTCGCGCTCACGCGCCACGCAGTCCCTCCATCCACCACTTATATGTGAGGCGTCGCGTAAGAAGGTGGCGCGTCAACAGTTGCGGACGGGCGCTCGCCCGCGAGGCGCTGCCACCGCTAGGCTCCCCGGTAACCCAGTCCAGGAAGGTGCCGGGATGTCGAGCGAGGCCGGCGGCGACCTCAGCGGAAACGATGCCCTATTGGTTGACCGGCTGCGTTCTGGCGATGCCGACGCATTCGCTGAGATCGTACGAACCTGGTCTCCGATGATGCTGCAAGCGGCACGCAGCTATGTGTCGACCGACGCGTCTGCCCAAGAAGTCGTCCAAGAGGCGTGGCTGGCGATGATTCGAGGTCTCGACAAATTTGAAGGCCGGTCCTCGCTTCGAACCTGGCTGCTTGCCATTCTTGCCAACATCGGCCGCAGCCGCGGCGTACGGGAGGCGCGCACCCTGCCAATGTCGTCCCTCGGTTCGGCTGAGGGTGATCGTCCGGCGGTTGATCCAAACCGCTTTCGCGGTTCGGACGACAAGTGGCCACGAAACTGGACGCCGCTCGGCAAACCGCGACCCTGGCCGAGGCCGCCCGAGGAGGAGGTCATGGCCGCCGAAAGTCGGACGCAGCTCGAGCATGGCTTGGCTGAGCTGCCGGAACGGCAGCGGACGGTCGTCGCCCTACGCGATGTTCACGGCCTGTCCTCTGAGGAGGTGTCTGCCCTGCTTGGCATCAGTGCCGGCAACCAGCGAGTGCTGCTGCATCGCGGACGCTCCCGGCTGAGAGGCCTTCTCGAACTGCACTTCGTCGCTGGAGATCCGGTGATGGGCACATGAACGAGGAACGGCGTACGCCGGGAATGACGGTCCATTGTCAGGAGATCGTCGAGCTTGTCACGGACTATCTGGAGGGCGTACTCGACGCGAATATGGCAGCGGAGGTTGCGGCTCACCTCGAGCTTTGCGACGGCTGCGACATCTACGTGGAACAAATACGAGCCACCATTCGCGCGCTGGGCAAGGTACCCGTGTCGACGCTCAGCGAGGCGGCACAGGCGGAGTTGACACAGGCATTCCGCGATCTGCGGGGGCCGGCCGCTCCATAGGCTTGGCCGCCGCGGCGAGGCTCACCACCCCGTGTTCAGCAGATGGTTCACCAGCACTGCCCAAGTAGCGCTGGCGATCAGAGCCCATCGGGCGCGCTGGCCTCGGAGCAGCGTAAGACCCGAATAGGCGATCACGCCGAAAGACAGCCAGATCCGCTCCGCCTCGGCCTTCGATAAGCCTGAGAGGTCGGCGACCAACGCTGCGAGGACGCCGGATCCGGCGAGCAAGGCTGCCATTCGGTCCTGCCTCCATGAGCCGCGGGGACCTCGTCGGGTCAGTGTCGCGATGGAGCGCACAATGCCGATCGCCAGCAACGGCGAGCAGCACACCAGCCAGGCGGCGAGGTTGGCATAGATGAAGTAGGAGTACGGCCGCTGGCTGGCGATGCCTTGGTAGTAGCGGATCCGCAGAGCCGCCAATCCGCTGAACCAGTTGAAGCCAAGGGCGAGATGGACTGCTGCTATCGCGATGAACCCGGCAGTCGCGCCTAACCAGGACACAACAACGCTCCGCAGTCCTTTCTGACGGATGGTCAGGAAGGCCGCGCCGGCCACGATGAGCCCGAAGAGTGCGAGCCCGTAGGACAAGAACACCGTGACGCCGAGGAGCAGACCTCCTACGAGGCTGGCGAGGATTCGTCCGCGCATAGCGCCACGGCATACCAGAGCCAGCCCGCTGACTGCGATGCCCGCGAACAGACCATCGGCCGATACTGCCATCCATACCGCTCCGGGGAACAACGCGATGAACGGTACGATCCGCCGGCCGGCTGCCTCAGCACCGAGTTCGCGCAAGCTGACTGGCAGCGCGATGCTGGCCGCCGAGGCGACCAGTATGCACAGCGTCCCGGCCCAGAGCCCGCCGCCGAGCCCAATACGGGCCAGCAGCCAGAAGATCAGCGTTGTCAGGGGTGGATGCCCAGCCACATGGGTGGTCCAGACAAGATCACCATCGACTCCTGGGCCAAAGGCGATGTAGTGAGTGAAGCTCGACAGGAACGTCCACGGGTCGGAGATTCGGTGAAGATCGTGTAGGTACTCGTTCGGGTCGAGGAGAACGTCGATCCAGCCGCGCTGCACGCCGTCCACAAGTGTCAATGAGCACATCCACGCCAGGTTCAACAGCCAGCCGGTCAGCAGCAGCCGCCGCCAGCGCAGCACCGCAATCAGCCGTTGTAGCCGCAAGCCCAGTAGCAAGGACAAGATCGCCAGGGGAGTACCCCAACCAACATGGGGATGCCAGAAAGCAAGCAGGGGTGGACGCGGCAGCACAATCGGAAGACCACGCCGATTCATCTGGTAACCGACGACAGCCGCAATGATGATCAAGGCGAGCGCGGCAACGAGGGCAACAAGATCGCTTCGCCGCCATCCCCTTGCGGGCCGGTCCGAGTGCGCTGAACTTGCCGAGGCGCGCCTCGAGGACCTCAGGGCGCGGCTATCCACGAAGGTTTCTCGAGTCATACCCGAGCCGCCCGATCCCGCACCACCCGTACCGCATACAAGATCAAAGTTATGACAGCGATGACGGCGATGACCAAGATCAGGTTGGCTCCGTAGTTGCGTAGCAGCAGAGCCTTCGCCGCTGGCTGGCTGCCACGGAGGAAGATCATCGGGACAGCGATCACGGTGACCAGCGCGATCATGATCAGCGCGATCTGGAGGTAGCGGCGCCCGCGGTCGGGGACGTAGCGTCGCAACAGCCAACCGACTCCAACAACGGATGGCGCCAAGAGCGCATCGTGGATGACGAGCGCCGTGATCAGCCAGACTGCAAGTACCAGCAAGCTGTGCGTTGGTATCTCGCTGAGCAGCCGAAAGACTCCAAAGGCCCCTAGTGCGATGCCGGCAACTGCGAGAATGATCCGCCAGGTCTTCACGACAGCACCTGGATCCGGCCGAGCCATTTGGTGTTGAGTACACCGGCCCGGTTGGGTGAGATCAGCCGCAGCGGATAGCCGTGATCAATATCGAGCCGCTCGCCATTCAGGTGCGTCGCCAGTAGTGCGGCCGACAGCTGTGGACCCTCGAGGAAGGAATGGTTGAAGCCCCAGTTCTCCTCGAGAGAGATCAATTGGATGCGCGAATCGGCGGTTCCGCCGGCCCGCAAAACGATCTCGAGCAATGACAGGCCGCGCCAGTTCGCGCCAACGCTCCAGCCCTCGACACAGTTGATCGGCAGTCGTGCTTCGTGCACCGCCCCGGGTTCCAGCTCGGCCAGCGTGAGCCGGTACGGCTTCGGGCCTGCCACCTCCAGAGTCCAGCTCGGCGAGGTAGCCGCGGCCATGATCTTGGCTTGGTCTGCGGTCCGATTGACTGGTACGCCCTGCGGGCCCCTGGTCCACTGCCGGGGTGCCAGCAAGCCCAGCGGCTCAAGCGGGGTAACTGTCTGACCAACCGATGTCAAGACCACGACGCCTACCCCAGCCCCCGCGGCCGCCAGCATCCCGCGCCGCGAGATGCCCGGCGTAGGCGGGTCGAGGAGGGTGCCGGCGTTGCTATGGGAGGCAGGGTTCTCATTCCACGGAATCTCGGTGAGGACGTCCGCCTCGGCGACCTTGGCGCTCAGGCCGTACGCGATGTCGGGCAGTTTGACCCCGATGTGGAGCAACACAGACCCAACCAAGACGTACGCCAGGAAGCGGTGCACCGTGACGAAATACCAGGGAAAGGGATACCAGTTGAGCACGTTGAGAAAGCCGGTGGTGACCTGGACGAGCGCCACCGAAACCAAGATCGCCACGCTGAGCCGCTCGATCGCATGCTTGATCGATCGCACCGGAGGGAAGCGGATTGCGTTCGGGTAGACCGACCAGAGCTTGAACAGCAGCAGCGGGATGGTCGCGATCCCAGTCGCCACATGGATGCCTTGCGTTAGCCGGTAACCCCACGCCGGTTTCGCGGGTTCGGGCAGCCACGACCAGGGTTCGTACTGGTAATGGCTGAGCAGTCCAGTCACAAAGAGCACCGCAATCGCGATGCCGAGCGCCCGCCCGATCCTCGCAGTCACCGCTGTTGATCTAAGTGTGCTGCTGAACCTCGGCCACCATCTCGGTCGCTGCTGAACCACGATCATCAGCATGCTGATCTTGACCGCGAATAGGAACCCAATCGCCGCTTACGAGTCGCTCACAACGCGGGAGCGAGCCGCCTGTCCAATGCGGTTGGATGGGTACGCTCGCGCACGCAATCGACCTTGGTCTTGCGAGCGCAAAAGTGTTGGCGAGTGACGCATCGCACGGGCCGAAAACATGCAACTTGTCCCCACTTTCTGGATCGAGATCACTCCCAATCGAGTCCAGCTGCTCACTTGGTTTGAGTTCATGCCTCGATGCCTACAGGTCGGCTATGCCCTCCTCGAGCCGAATGGTTGAGCTCCAACCCAGCACTCGAGCTGCCTTTGAGCAGTCAGCGGTGATGTGGCGCACGTCACCGAGCCGATACTGGCCAGTGGTGATGGGTGGCGGCCCGCCCATGGCCGACGACATCACCTCGGCCATCTGACCGACAGTGTGCACCTCCAATGCCCCAACGTTCACGGCCGTCAGTCCTGGTGGGAGGTCCACAACCGTCGCGGCGACCACAGCGTGGGCGACGTCGTCCACATGCACGAAGTTGCGCCGCTGCCGACCGTCCTCGTACACCAGGGGCGGCTCACCGTGCGCCAGCCGTGAGCGGAATAACGCAGCCACGCCCGCGTACGGAGTGTCGACGGGCAGGCCCGGACCGTACACGTTGTGGAACCGCAATGCGGCGGCCGACGCATTCATTTCGCGCGCCCAGGTGGCGGCCAGGTGCTCGCCGTGGACCTTCGTCGCGGCGTAGGTGTTGCGAGGATCGAGCGATGCTGACTCCGGAACCAGACCTGGGACGAGATCAGCACCGCAGGACGGGCAGCGTGGATCGAATCGGCCGGCCGACAGATCAGCCGGCGTACGGGGCGGCGGCGTTACCGGCCCGTGCTGCGGACACTCGTACGCGCCCTCGCCGTAGACGACCATGGAGGACGCATAAACGAGGCGTCCTACGTTCTCCGCGGCCGAAGCTCGCAACACAATGGCGGTGCCAAGGTCGTTGCTCCGGACGTAGTCGTCCATGTCGTCCAGGCCGAGGCCGAGACCGACCTTGGCCGCCAGGTGTACGACTGCATCGCAGCCGTGCACAGCGGCGCGTACCCGATCAAGGTCGGTGATGTCATCGCGTGGGTCGGCCGCGCGGTCGAAGATCCTGACATCGGCGCCGGTTCCACACAACGCTCGGGCGGTTGGCCGACCGATGAAGCCAGCTCCGCCTGTGAGCAGTACCTTCACGCGCGGACGCCGGGGTGCGCCTGCGGTAGCGCTACCTCGAAACGGCAGCCCGTCTCGGTGTTGGAAACCGCTATCTCGCCCTGATGGGATTCGACCACGCCGCGAGCTATAGCCAGGCCGAGGCCGGCGCCCCCACCGGTCGAGCCGCGGGCTGGACTCCCCCGCCAACCGGTGTCGAACACCCGATCTAGGTAAGCGTCGGGAATACCACCGCACCCGTCCTGCACTGCCACCCGTACCGAGCCGTCCTCGGCCCGCTCGGCCGATACGTGTACGGCCTGCTGCGGCTCGGTATGCCGGATGGCGTTGCTGATCAAGTTGCCGAGAGCCCGGCTGAGATCTTCGTGCCGGCCCAGTACGGCGAGGTTGTCATGCTCGGGAACGTTCACCTCGAGTCGCACATGTGCGGTTCGGGCCGTGGCTTCGGCCTCCGACGCAACATCGCAGACCAGCTCCGACAGCGCCACCAGACTGAGCTCGCGCGGCTCGGGGGCACCCTGCACCCGAGAAAGGGCAAACAGGTCGTCGACCATGATCGTCATTCGCGCCACCGTGCTCCGAAAGTGCTGGAGAGTGCCGGCTACGTCGGTGATCACACCGTCCTCAAGCCCTTCAGCAAGCGCGCGCAGCCCGGCGAGCGGGGTCCGAAGATCGTGAGACATGAAGCTCACCAGCTCCTGGCGCGACTGTTCAGCCGCGCGTTCGCGCCGCCGTGACTCGGCGAGGGTTCGGCGGGCCTCGGCGAGCTCTTCCTCGAGCCGGGCGAGCTCGGCGGGCAAACGGTGATCGGGCGCATGAATGTCGGAGTCAAGGACGTCCGGGGCGCCTCGTGAGTCGCTGATCAGCAGTCCGACAGTGTCTTGGAGTCGGCGAGAGGCAAGGCTGAAGCGGTGGCTCACCAGCCAGGCGCCGACCACGGCCAGCACCAGGGCGATGCCGAGCGCCAGCAAGACCACCGTGGTGTCGTGCGCGGACAGGAACATCAGCTCGACATTGATCACTACGGTGGCGGCGACCGCCAGTACCGGAATGAGGGTGGCCACCGCCACCTGATATCGCAACGACGAGCGACGGATGGCCCGTAACAACAGCGCTCCCGACAAGCCGACCGCAACACAGGCGGCCAAAGTGAGGCCAGTGATCAGCAGCAGATCTGTCACGTCAGTTCCGCCTCCCGTGCCATGCGGTAGCCCGCGCGACCAACCGTGATCACCAGACGTGGGTCGGAGGGATCATCCTCCAACTTCTCGCGCAGCCGGCGTACATGGACAGTCACCGTCGAGGTGTCACCGAAGTCCCAGCCCCATACCCGACGCAGCAGATCAGCCTTGCTGAAGGTCTGTCCCGGATTGGCGGCAAGGAAGGCGAGCAGATCGAATTCGCGACTTGTCAAGGACAGTTGCGATGAGCCACGCCTGGCGACGTGGGCCGCCAGGTCGATCGTGAGATCGCCGATACACAAGGAATCGTTCAGCAGGCGACTCCCGGAGAGTCGCTCGGCTCGCCGCAGCAACGCCTCGACCCGAAGCACCACCTCACGCGGGCTGAACGGCTTGACCACATAGTCGTCGGCTCCGGTTTCGAATCCGACCAACCGGTCCTCCTCCTCACCCCGGGCAGACAACATGATCACCGCCGAGTCATCACCCAACGCCCGACGGCGCCGCAGCACTTCCAGACCGGAAATAGTGGGCAGCATGATGTCCAGAATGACCACATCGGGCTTCATCCGGCTCCACACGTTCAAAGCCTCGGTTCCGTCGGCGGCCCCAACGGCCTCATAACCGGCCCGGGTCAGGTACGCCGACAAGACGCTGGCCATTGTCTCGTCGTCCTCAACCACCAGGACTCGCGCGCTCATTCAAACAGCGTAAGCAAAGTCCACGCCGCCGCGTCGTGATCGTTTGCCGGGGGCGCCCACCCGTAAGGGAACCGAAAGCGTTCCGGGCTGGTCGAATGCAGCTGGGGTGCCTAGCGTCACGGACATGACGATCGAGGTGATCATGCCCTGTTTGAACGAGGCAGCGGCGCTGCCCTGGGTGCTTGATCGTTTGCCGGCCGGATATCAGGCCTTAGTCGTGGACAATGGCTCCACCGACGACTCGGCCGAGATTGCCAGGGCGCGGGGGGCTCGCACGGTCCGGGCCGAACGGCGCGGTTACGGGTCGGCATGTCATGCCGGGCTGGTAGCAGCCACCGCTGAACTGCTGGTGATCATGGATTGTGACGGGAGTCTGGATCCTGTTGATCTTCCGGCTGTGGTAGGGCCGATCCAGGCCGGCGATGTCGATTTGGTGGTTGGACGACGGAGGGCTCGAGGCCGCGGTGCGTATCGGTGGACACTCCGGCTGGCCAACGCAGCGTTGGCAAGACAGGTGCGGCGGCGGACGGGCCTCGCGATCTTCGACTGCGGACCGGTACGCGCGGCACGCCGGACCACCCTACTGAGCCTCAGCATTCAAGATCGCCGCTCCGGCTATCCCGTCGAGACGCTGGTGAAGGCAGCGGCTGCAGGTCTGCGAGTACGCCAGGTCGACGTCGTTTACCTGCCCAGGCAAGGACGATCGAAGGTAACCGGCACACCAGTCGGCGCCCTAACCGCGGTACGGGACTCACTCGCCGTTCTTGATCAAGTGAAGCCGGTAGTCCGATGATGGAACGGGCCGAGATCGTCGTGATCTTGGCCAAGGAGCCGAAGCCTGGCTTGGTGAAGACGCGGCTGCAGACCCGGTTCAGTGCCGTTGAGGCAGCTCAGCTGGCATCCGCCGCCATACGCGATACACAGCGGGCCGTTCGATGCTCCCGCATCCCCCGGCGAATTCTCTGCTGGGACGGCGATCCTTCGGACTTCACGTCCGGATTCGAGGTCATTCCGCAGCGCACCGGTACGCTCGGCGACCGCCTCGCCGGGGCGTTTGCCGACATCGATCGACACCGCTCAGCGAGGGTTTTGTTGATCGGCATGGATACACCCCAGATCAGCAGCACGTTGCTGGATGCCGATTGGGAAGACTGCGACGCTGTCCTCGGGTTGAGCGAGGACGGCGGGTTTTGGGCCATCGGGCTGCGGACTGCGGACGCTGCTCCAGTCTTCGCCGACGTCGAGATGTCGACGACTCGCACGGGTTCGGCACAGCTAGCCCGCCTGCTGAGCCTCGATCGCTCGGTGAGGCTGTTGCCACCGCTCCGGGATATCGACGAGCCAGCCGACGCCGCGTATGTCGCCCACCGGTTCCCCGGATTGGAGTTCTCCCAGCGCCATGCGGCCCTTACCTCGGCGTCTCGACCCGAGTTGATCTTCGATCATCTGTACGCAGGGATTCCGGTGACCTGCGGCGCTTACGACAAACGCGTACTCCCCCTAGAGACGATGCGTTGGACTGCACTCGCCGACGAGGTGGACAAGCTGGTCGTCTCGCGCTGCCAGGGCCCGGTACTTGATCTCGGCTGCGGTCCGGGGCGGATGGTGCAGGCTCTGAACGAGGCCGGGGTACCGGCTCTCGGGGTTGACATGTCTGCTGTAGCGGTAGAAGAGACGCGGTCGCGGGGCGCGCTAGCCATTCAGTCGAGCTTGGCTGATCGGTTGCCAGCAGAAGGCCGTTGGGGCACGGTCTTACTCATGGACGGCAATATCGGCATCGATGGCGATGTCACTGCCCTGCTGAAACGGTGTCGGATGCTGTTAGTGCCCGGCGGTTCCATCGTTGTCGAGGTCGATCCCCGCCCGGCCTGGCATCAGACTCGACGGGTGCGGCTGACCGCGGACCGAGCCGGATTCAGCGCCGAACTGACGTGGACCCGCATAGGAGCAGCGGCGGTACGACGATTAGCGGGATTTCTTGACCTGTTAGTCGTCGAGGAGTGGACCGCTAGGGATCGAGCCTTCATCTCCCTCCAATCGGCGACATGAGTACACCGGTATGACGCGCTTGTCGATCCGGGCCAAAGCAGCCAGAGTAACCACCACATAGCACCGAGAACCACCAGTGCGGGAAGGACTATCTCGCCGACCTGCCATCCGATAGCTGCACGAAACCGTAGAAGAATCGGTCGAGCACGTACAGCACGAATAGCGCCAGCAGGCCCCAGCGCCGTCGCGGGCCCGCAACCCACTGGCGGCTGATCCGCGACGGCCTCACAGCACGTAGGCCGGTGACTGGATCATGGAATCTCTGGCTGTGCCTGCACAGATCCGCGGCTTGAATCTGGTGGCCGGACGAGTACCCGTCGATAGATCGCGCAACTGCCGCCTGAGAAGGTGTGAGTCAGGGCTGTGCGGAGAGGAGGTCGTGAGGTGTCATGGGTTAGCCATGTGATCTGGTGGCAGGTCTACCCCCTCGGCTTCATGGGAGCCGAGAAGGAGCTGAGCGTGTTCCAGGGTGGTGAGGTGCATCGGCTGTCGAGTCTGGAGGGGTGGCTGGATCATCTGATCTCCTGGGGCGGCAATGGGTTGCTACTCGGCCCGATCTTCACCTCAACCAGTCACGGGTACGACACGGTCGACTACTTTCAGATCGATCCGCGGTTGGGCGATGATGCGGACTTCGACACCTTGGTTGCAGCTTGCCGGGAAAGGGGTGTGCGGCTGGTGCTCGATGGCGTCTTCAATCACGCGGGTCAGGATTTTCCGCCGGTCGCCAAGGCCTTGGCCGAAGGACCGGGATCCGCGGCGGAGGATTGGGTCTCCCGCCTCTACGACACCGATGGTGTGATCACAGCCGACTACTTCGAGGGCCACAGCAACCTCATTACTCTTAATCACGGCTCGCCACGGGTGCAGGAGTATGTGCGTGATGTGATGCTGCACTGGCTGCGTCGCGGCATCGATGGTTGGCGGCTGGACGCCGCATACGCCGTACCGGCAGGGTTCTGGGCCGCGGTGTTGCCGGCTGTCCGCGAGCAGTTTCCCGACGCCTGGTTTGTCGGCGAGATGATTCACGGCGACTACATCGACTACGTGAAGACCTCCGGCCTGGACTCTGTGACGCAGTACGAGCTGTGGTGGGCCATCTGGTCCTCCATCGACAAGATCAACTTTCATGACTTGCAATGGACCCTTGGCCGCCACGCCAAGTTCGTGGAGCACTTCATCCCACTGACGTTCCTGAGCAACCACGACGTCACGCGCGTGGCCAGCCAGATCAGCGACCACCGGCATTGGTCACACGCGGTGTCGCTGCTCAGCTTCCTGCCTGGGATACCGTGCATTTACTATGGCGACGAGTTCGGCTTGGAGGCAGTCAAGGAACAGCGCCCAAGCGGCGATGACGCCGTACGGCCAGAGATGCCGAAGGAGCGGTGGCTGTTCACGCACTCCCACCCAGAACTGGAACAGACTTATCGCCGGATGATCGGGCTGCGCCGCCGGAACCCCTGGCTGGTCGACGCGAACATCGAAACCGAACAAGTGGCCAACGCCCACCTCCTCATCCGGGCCCACGCCCGGCACGGCGAGGAGTCCCTTGCCCTGGCCCTCAACCTTGGTGATGAACCTTTCGCGCTCGCGGACAGCGTCGACATCCTGGAAGCCGAGCCGAACATCACAGACCGAGCCGTGGCCCCGCACGGCTGGGCGGTGATTGAGGACTAACGCCGAAACCGGCTCGGGTCCCACCCGCTACCAGCACCGATGAACGCGCCCTGTTGGATCTAAGGAACGACTGATCCCACCTCGGTGGCGGTGGCAGCTGCGCGCAGTAGCCGGGGTGGCAAGCTGATCATCGACACTGATTTCACATTTCCCCAAGGAGGCGCAGCATGAGCCACAGCCCTGAACCCTCCGCCGCAACGCGTGAGAGCGGCGCCGCCGTACGCTTCCCTGCCCCGCCGGCACTCTTCGCCGCACCTCTCGCGGCAACACTCGCGCTGCACAAGTGGCTGCCGTTGCCTTTGCCCGGGCGGCCGGTGACGAAAATCGTCGGCGCGGTCCTCACTATTGCCGGACTTGCGCTCAGCGGATCTGGTGCAGCGACCTTCCGGCGTAACGACACCACGGTGGTACCGCACCACCCGGTGTCCACGCTGGTGACCAAAGGCCCGTACCGAATCAGCCGCAATCCGATGTACACGGGCCTCACCGCCGCCTACGTGGGCGCCGCGCTCTGGGTCGGAACATGGTGGCCGCTTGTCATCGCGCCGCTTCCGGTGCTAGCCACGCACCGCTTGGTGATTGTGCCAGAGGAGGAGTATCTCAAGCGCAGGTTCGGTGCCGAGTATGAGCGCTACCAATCCCAGGTCCGGCGCTGGCTCTGAGGCGTTGGGTGAGACGGGATTCTCGCCGGAGGGCCGGTGTGGGTCTGCTGGGGCCGGTCGGACACGGAGCAGCGTGGCCTCAGCACCCGGACCGCTTGACGATCCGGAGGCGGAGCACAGTCACTGCGCTCGCATTGTCGCCGAAGGTTCGGACGCGCAGCACGCGCGCGGCGCTCCTCGCGTTGGAGTTCCGACTCTCGTCGTGGCCGCCGGGCCCCGATACCCTCAACCGTGATGACTCCGTCTCCTGTGCCAGGCGCCGCCGTGACGCAGTTCGCCGTGATCGACGCGCTGCTCGCAGGCGCCTATGAGTCGGGGCTGCGCGTCGCCGAAGCGCGCTCGATCGGCGACTTCGGGCTCGGGTGTGTCGACCACCTCGGCGGCGAGGTCGTCATCGTGGACGGCGAGGCGATCGAGTGCACGCTTGATGGTCCGCCGCTGGCGATGGACGACGACGACATCCTCCCGTTCGCGATCGTGTGCCGATTTCCTGAGGTCCCGCGAGTCGGCTTGGGCGAGCAGGACTTCGCGGGCTTCACGGCATCCGTCGAGGGTGCGCTCACGAGCCGGAACCTCTTCCAGGCCGTGCGCTTCGACGGCGTGCTGTCGGAGGTCCGTGTGCGGGTCACGCCTCGTCAGCATCATCCGTTTCCGCGGCTCGCCGAGGTCACGACTCACCAGGTCGAGACGGTGGCGCGCGACATCCGCGGCACGGTGGTCGGATTCTGGACGCCGGCGATCTATCAGGGCATCGCGGTCGCGGGCCTTCACCTCCATTTCCTGAGCCAGGATCGCAGCATCGGCGGACACGTGCTCGACGTCGCCGCCTACTCCGGCGAGCTGCAGGTGGCGGCCTTCGCTCGCTTCGACCTGCACCTGCCGACGGACGACCTGTTCCTCCGCACCGAACTCACCCACGCCGAGGACCATCGCATCGTCGCAGTCGAGGGCGGTGTGGCGGTATCCGCGAAGCAACCGTCCTGACCCCGAACCTGTCAGAGGGCCGGCGCGCATCTCCTCCGTCGTGACGCCGAATCGCTCGAGCAAGTAGGTGCGCGACGCCTCACCTCGCGGGCCGCTCGGCGTAGTCGACCCCGACTAGCTCGCCGCCCCACTTCTTCACCTGCCGATGAAACACCGTGTCGACGGCTGCGGTACTCCCTAGGCTGCGGCACCCCGTAGTAGCCGACGGCCGCGCCATCGGGTCCGCCCAACCCCGTCTTGACCTCGTCCAGCGCGATCAGCACCAGATCAGCCTTCTTGCCGGCCTCGATCGGTTCGGACCTCGTCCCGGCGGCCAGCCAGAGCGGAGCAATCTAGCTCCACTACGAGACCACTTAGTTCTCGTCATGGAGCCAAAGAGCTTCCGCTCAGCGTTCCGCATGTGATCCAAGGTCCCGCCGGAATGCGTCCCGGTGGCCGGTCCTCTCCGGGATGGATCCAGCAAGCCCAGAAGCGCACATGCGATGTCTATTGCGCGCACGGCGCATATTAGCCACGGGCGGTGGTCGGGTTCGGGGTGAGCGTCACATCCGGGATCTCAGCACGTCGAACTCGGCTCCTGGTGAGGACGGGTCGAAGCCGTGCTCGATCAGCCAGCGGGCCGCCACCAGGCTTCGCCACGACCACCACCCGCGGATCACATCGAGGTCAACGTCGGTGCCGTAGCCGGCGACGACATCGTCAAGGCGCTCCTCATGTCCCAGCGTCAATGTCGCTAGGTCATAGAGCGCATCGCCCTGTCCTGCCTCGGACCAATCAATCACGCCGGTGATTTCGTCACCGTCGACGAACACGTGGGTGATCTGCAGGTCGCCGTGCGCGAACACCGGTGTCCAGGTTCGGAGCGCAACCTCGGCAGCACGGCGGTTGCGCGTTACCAGGTCGGCGGGAAGGATGCCGTTCGTGACAAGCCACTCGCATTCGCCGTCGAGTCGCGACGCGATCTCATCGAGAGTCTGACTGGGCCATGGCGGCAGCGGCGCACTGTGAAGCATCCGTGCGGCGGCACCCGCCGCAGCCCACGCCGCCGACGACACGGTCGACGGCTTGCCGAGGCGGCCGAGCGCCCTCCCTGGGAGAGCGCTGAGCGCTAGCACCGGCGGCTTGCGCCACAGGACCTCCGGGGTCGGGATCGGCGCCAGTGCCATCGCCTCGACCTCGATGTCGGTGCGCGTCTGATCAGCATCGATCTTGAGGAACACGTCGCCGACGCGCAGAGTCGCGCGCTCGTTATGGGCCACGACGACCTCGACGGTTTCCACGATGGACATTGTCGCGACGTGACCAATTGATCTCTCCAGCGGTTTATCGCGTGCGACGGTTGAGGTCATCGAGCTTGGCCGGCAAGTTCGCCCGTCCGACCCCAAGCTTTCGGTGGTGAAACCGGTCTTTGATGTTGACGGTCATTAGCAGGGAGTGGCTGGGAGATTGTTCCGGGACGCTGAAGAGGCCGTGGGCTACCGGATCTGACTCATTGAGCCGATCGCGGCCGACCTCGCCGTCTTGGTCGGCGACGCGGTTAGCAACCTACGGCCCTCGCTCGACCAGGTTGCCTATTAGCTGGCCGTGCAGCACTCTCCGCTCACCGAGGACGCAGAGCGACGGAGTTACCGATCCGCATTTCCGGCACGCAGTTCGACGATTGGGCGTCTTCGAAAAACAAACAGAGGAAGCTGCGCCGCTCGGAGATCTTCGGGAAGCGGGGTTTCGGACGATTCGCTTGGGAGAGTCGTGCGCGTTCGCCGAGCGGCTGAGGTGATCAGCGGACGATCGAGCGTGGCACAGTTGGCAGATCGCAGGAGGCTGAGTGGGACAACGATGTTGGCTTCGTCCTCAACAGGCTTCGGAATGTCTGCAAGCATCGAG
Organism: Propionibacteriaceae bacterium; assembly: GCA_045806785.1. GTDB lineage: Bacteria > Actinomycetota > Actinomycetes > Propionibacteriales > Propionibacteriaceae > Microlunatus. Next base: position 80,311 of record JBJMIR010000071.1, read on the forward strand.
CCTGCCTCTGGTGGCGGCCATGCTTGCCCGCGAAGGCGGCCGCTAGGTTGGCGGCATGGTCGAGCTCACCATGCCGGATCTCGTTGCGGCGATGCGGGCGGCGGTCCGCGGTCTGGTCGACCGCCTGGACACCGAGCAACGCCGTCAACTGGTCTTCCCGTTCGACGGCGACATGCACAAGCGGTGGACCTACCTCCCCGGTCAGCGACCCGGGCTCCGGCTCGGTGACCTGAGCGACAAGCATCTGGAGCCGGCGCTGGACCTGCTGCAGCTCGTCCACAGCGTGCGCGGCTGGTCCGACACGCAGCTGGTGATTCGGATCGAAGCTGTCCGGCGAGAGCTGTCGCTCCAGCAGGCCGGCCGCGCTGGCGTTGATCCGTACCGGGACCTGCCGTACTGGTTGGTAGTGCTGGGAGATCCGACGAGCACCGATCCCTGGGCCTGGCGGATCAACGGCCACCACCTGCTGGCGCAGGCCACGGTGGTCGCCGATCAGGTCAACGGCGTACCGCACTTCTTCGGCGCGGAGCCGGCCACGGTCCTGGAGGGCCCGCACGCCGGCCTGCGCGCCCTGCCGCGGGAGGAGGACCTGGCGCGAGAGCTGATGCTCGCACTGCAGGAGGACCAGCGGCGGTTGGCGCGGATCGCGGTCAAGGCACCCACCGACATCGCCTCCCGCTTCGACCCGGTGGCTGCGCTACCGGAGCAGCCCCGCGGCATCCGGTACACACGGCTGGACCGGTTGCAGCGCGAGCTGTTCGTGTCGCTGCTCCGGCAGTACGTCGATCGGGCGGCCTCCGCCGTCGCCAACCAGGCCTGGACCGACATCACCGACGCCGGACTCGACCAAGTGTGCTTCGGATGGGCCGGGCCGGTCGAGCGAGGCGCCGGCCACTATTACGCGCTCAGCGGTCCGAGCCTGCTCATCGAGTACGACAACACCCAGGACCGGGCCAATCACATCCACTCCGTCTGGCGCGACCTACGCCGCGACTTCGCCGGGGACCTGCTGGCCCAGCACTACGCGGGCATGCGCCACTGATCGGTCGTCGAGCGGACATCGGCCTGCTTCCGGTCGCCGGTCGTTGAGGGGTGGTTGAGCGCGACAACTCGGGCACCAGGTCGGTGCCAGCCGCTCCCGTATGAGATCTCTCACGTATTTGAGCACAGGGATCGCTCGCTTTGCTGGCCCGGTCAGGGGGCAAAGTCGGCCGCCGTCATGCCTGCCGGATGACCGGGAGGCCACTCCACCAGTTCGATCCTGTAGCCGTCGGGGTCGGTCAGCCATGAGGTCCGGATTCCCGGTCCCGGCTCAGCCGGCGGCGCAGCCGCGACGCCCTTTGCCGCCAGGTCTGCGATGGTGGCATCCAGATCGTCCACTTGGACGACCATGTGGTTAATGGCACCGATGTCCTCCACCGGTCGCTGAGGGTGGTGGACGAGCTCGAGGCTGACGAAGGGATCGTCCGGCAGCTGCAGCATGGTCAGGCTGCCGAACTCTGTCTGGGGAACACTGCCGAGCTCGGCGTAACCGAGCGCGTTGTAGAAGGCGAGTGAGTGTTCAAGATCGGAGACCCGGAGCCCGAGGTGCAGCATGCGCATGGTCGGCAGGTTAGTCCGACCACACCTCCGGAGGCCGACGCACTGGTAAGCCGGTCCCTGTACGGGTACAGGCAAACTCTCTCTCGTCCCGTCAAGGATTCCTTTTGCGGACAACCGCTGGAGGGTCGGCTTGCGGCACGCGACGCCCGGAACCTGAGGAGCGAATTTGGAGCCGGCAACATGCCCGCTGGGCAGGCTGTCGAACGGCTGGCGACGGCCGTCGGACGTCCTGTCGTCGACCTGCTCGGCGGTCGCGGTCGTGAGCTGCTCGCGGAATCTGCGGGGGCAGGTGGCGGGCAATGCTGCCGGCGCCGCGGTTGGGGGTGTGGGAGCCTTGGAAGTGATGATGGACCGTGGAGTGGGGTCCTGGATCGAGCGGCGAGCACGAATCGCGCCCGATCAGCCAGCGCTGATCCGCGGCGAGGGCCGATGCACTTATAGTGAGCTCGCCAACCGGGTTCGCCGCCTCGCGCACGCGTTCAGCGATCTCGGCGTCCAGCCGGGAGATCGTGTCGGCTGGCTTGGCGCCAACCATCCGGCGTTCCTTGAAGTCTTGTTCGCCACTGCGAAGCTCGGTGCAATCATGGCACCGGTCAATCATCGGCTCGATCATGCCGTCATCAGCGATGTGCTGATGGGATACTCGCCCACGATCGTCGTGGTGGAACAGACGGCGGCTGGCGTCTCGCTTCCGCCGGGCGTCGGGTCCCGTGTGGTCGTCGGTACAGCGACGGGCGCGGAGATCGACTATGAGCAGCTAGTCGCGGAGTCCAGCGACGGTCCCTTCAACCAGACCATCCGACTCGACGAGGTGTGCATGCTCCCGCATACGTCTGGTACCACGGGGACACCGAAGGGGGTAATGCTGACACATGGCAACATCACCTGGAACGTCATCAACTTCCTCTCGGTGATCGATTACCGCAGCGACGACGTGACGATCGCTATTGCGCCGTTCTTCCGAACTGGTGGCACCGGCGTGAACGTGCTGCCAGTCCTGTTCACAGGCGGGACAGTCATCATCCCCGAGGCGCCTGACCCGGACAAGATCCTGCGGCTGATCGAGGAGCGACACGTCACCATAGGATTCGGAAATCCAGATTTGCTCGAGACGCTCACCCTGTCGCCAGGCTGGCCCACCGCCGACTTCTCGAGCGTCCGCTGCTTCATCACCGGTGGCGCACCCGTCCCAGAGCGCCTCATCAGGATGTACATGCAACGAGGTGTTCCTTTACTGCAGGGGTACGGCCTTTCCGAGGCCGCACCATTCGTGTTGCTCCTCGATCCAGCAAACGCGCTACGCAAGGTGGGGTCCGCTGGCAAGCCGCCGCTGTTCGTCGACATTCGCATGATCCGACCCGACGGCACCGCTTGTGAGCCGAACGAAACGGGCGAGCTGTTAGTGAGTGGGCCCAACGTGATGGCCGGTTACTGGGGCCGCGCCGACGCCACTCGAGCCGCGATCGATCAGAACGGGTGGCTGCGCACAGGAGACGCCGCGCGGATCGATGATGAGGGATTCGTCTGGATCGTGGATCGGGTCGACGATGCATACGAGGTGTCGGGCAACATCGTCTACCCGGGCGATGTCGAGCGCGTACTCGCACAGCATCCCGCGATCGCCGACGCTGGTGTCGTGCCATGCGACGGAAGCAGCAAGGGCTTTGTCGTACTCGAGGCCGGCAAGGCGGTGAGCGAAGGCGAGTTGCTCGAGTTCTGCCGGGGGCGCCTCCCAGCGCACGAGGTGCCCTCATCGGTCGACTTCTTGGACCGGTTGCCGCGGAGTGCCGTCGGCAAATTGCTTCGGCAGACGCTCGCTCTGCTCGCCGTATCCGATCCCTTAAAAGATCTGGGGTGAAGGACCACTCGTCCACAGCGTCATAAGGGGCCCTATGCGGGGACGATCGCTACTGCTCGATTTCCACGAGCGCGCCTGGTCGAGCGTCTCCTGCCGTTGAAACGACCGTGATGGCTGTGCGGTGATTGCGCCACACTGATCACGAGGTCGGCCGTCGGGCAGCTTCCGGTGCAATCGGCGCTGGGCTTCCGAAATAGAGCGTCCGGCAGCGGTTGCAAATAGCCCTGCTGACGGCAGGGTTGCGGTGGAGCCTTGAGGGTCCGGGTGTCTGATTCTCGCGGTCACGAGCGTTCACGCCAGATGTGGAGGCTTTCGGCCGTCTCGTCTAGCAGCCAGCGGTAGGCGCTCTGCAGCGTACTGGTGGTTGCCAGCCAGGGCTGGACGCGGCGCAACCAACCCGCCCAGGTTGCCTGGTTCAGCTCGAGAAGCAGCGCCTGATGGTTCTCTGACATTAAGTCGCCTCACTCTGCGGTGACACGCCACAACATGCCCGTGTGGGCGAACACCATCATGGTCGCCGTCTCCACCCGGGCGACACCGAAGTCCGACACATAAAGGCTGCGGCCATCTGCGCTGAAGGCGGCGCCAACCGACCGCTCGATGCCGCCGCCGGCAAGAGCCGAGGCCGGCCCCGGCCGGGCGTTGCGTACAAAGTCGGCCCGCGGCCTGAGGAGAGGTCCACGCACACCGCCTTGAATCCGTGCTCCCCGACCGCATTTGGTGCATCATTCCGTACGGGTTTCGCACTCCTTCCCTTTCGCAGACCCGTCGGTTTGCGGACACGAACTGATCGATGTGCGAGGGACTCGCGCGGATATGGACCATGTCGTCGCCTTTGGCCGCAATCCAGCTGCACATCCGAACGGCGACACTATTTCCGGTAGCGCTATCGCATTTAAGGTAGGAGCAACGGTGCCGTTGGGTACCGCTGATTTCGGACACGATGTACCCGGCGCAGTCAACCTGAGGAGTTCCGTGAATCGACCATCGCGAAACGCCGATATCAACGCGCCCCAGAGTGCGCCTATCTGCTCTCGCCTATGCATGCTTCCCCCTCCAATCGCAACGTCGGCATCGAGGCAGCGGGGTCGGCATGCCATCAGGTGACCGGTGGGAAGGAGCCGGTCAAGGCAGCCCTAGAAGCCGCCGGCAAGGTCTTGGCCAGCATCGCCGGCCCAGCTCTGGACCCAAGCCGTTTCTGGCTGACCAGGGCAAGGGCAATGCCGAAATCGCCTTGCTGTGGTTCTTCATCGTAGGACCCATGGTCGCGGTCGCCTGCGCTATACCGTTCGCCTGGGGCTGGGGCCTGACTTGGCTCGATATCGCCATCGGTGCGGTGTTCTACACCGTCGCAGGACTCGGCGTGACAGGCGGCTTCCACCGTCTTTTCACGCACCGGTCCTACAAGGCCAAGCGCTGGCTCGAGATCACACTCGCCACGGCCGCGTGTCTCTCGCTCGAGATGTCGCCCATCGGGTGGGTTGCCGAGCATCGCCGGCACCACGTCTTCAGCGACCAAATCGACGAGCACAACGAGACGCTCGACCCCCACTCGCCGTGGCGGTTTGGAACGACCAAGCGCGCTCTGGCGAAGGGTTTCCTCCATTCGCACATGGGCTGGCTGTTCAAGCGCGAACGCACGAACCCGGATCGTTTCGCCAAGGACATGGTCAACGACCCGGCCATGCAATGGCTGGACAGGCACTACGTCTACATCGTCGCATCCAGCTTTGTTGCTCCGGCCATCCTCGGTGGGCTGATCTCTTGGAGTTGGCGCGGTGCCCTCACCGCCTTCTTCTGGGCAGGGCTGGTACGCGTGGCGCTGCTGCACCATGTCACGTTCTCGGTCAACTCGATCTGCCACATGATCGGCGACCGGCCGTTCGAGTCGGGCGACAAGGCCGCCAACTTCTGGCCGCTGGCCATCTTCAGCTTCGGCGAATCGTGGCACAACTCTCATCACGCCGACCCGAGCTGCGCGCGCCATGGCGTCATGAAGGGCCAGATCGACATCACTGCCCGCATGATCTGGATCTTCGAGACGCTGGGCTGGGCCTGGGATGTCCGCTGGCCGGACATGGAGAAGTTCAACAAGAAGCTGGCGTCGGTCTAACGCGGCTTCGACGTCCTGGCCGCGGCTAGCGTATATCTGTGTTTGCTGCGACGACCGACCCATGGGCCGCTCATGATGCGGGCGTGCAGCGGCTTCTCACGAGCTATCGGTCCATACCTGAAAAGGCCACGGTTCGGCTGGCCAAACCCACGTCGAACCTGTTCCGGCCGCGGGCCAAGAACACTGTCAAGGGCCTGGACACATCGGGGTTGACGGGCGTCATCGCGGTCGGCCCCGACGCCCGGACCGCCGATGTGGCCGGGATGTGCACGTACGAGGACCTCGTCGCCGCCACGCTTCCCTACGGGCTGGCGCCACTGGTGGTGCCGCAGCTGAAGACGATCACCCTCGGCGGGGCCGTCGCCGGGCTCGGCATCGAGTCCACTTCGTTTCGTAACGGCCTTCCGCACGAGTCGGTGCTGGAGATGGACATCCTGACCGGCACCGGCGAGCTGCTAAACGCGTCGCCCGACCAACAGAGCGACCTGTTCCGCGCGTTCCCGAATTCCTATGGGACGCTCGGCTATGCGGTTCGTCTCAAGATCGAGCTGGAACCCGTCAAACCGTTCGTCGCGCTCAGGCATCTACGCTTCGGATCGCTGCACAACATGGTCGCCACGATGGACCGCATTATCCAGACCGGGCGCCTGAACGGCGCACCCGTCGACTACCTCGACGGCGTGCTGTTCAGCGCCCATGAAAGCTACCTGTGCGTCGGCGTTCAGACGTCGAACCCCGGGCCGGTCAGCGACTACACCGGCCAGCAGATCTACTACCGCTCCATCCAGCACGATGACGGCGAGAAGCATGACCGGCTCACCATTCACGACTACCTCTGGCGGTGGGACACCGACTGGTTCTGGTGTTCGCGGGCGTTCGGCGCCCAGGATCCGCGTATCCGCCGGGTTTGGCCGCGGCGTTACCGGCGCAGCAGCTTCTACTGGAAGCTCATGAGCTACGACCATCGGTTCAACATCGCCGACCGCATCGAAAAGCGCAGCGGCCGTCCGGCCCGCGAGCGCGTCGTCCAAGACGTCGAGCTGCCGATCGAACGCACCGCCGAGTTCCTGGAGTGGTTCTTGGACAACGTGCCCATCGAGCCGCTCTGGCTGTGCCCCCTGCGGCTGCGCGGCGACGACGACTGGCCGCTGTATCGCCTCCGCCCCCACCGCACCTACGTCAACGTGGGTTTCTGGTCATCGGTGCCGGTGGGTCCGGACTGGCCATCCGAGGAAGGTCACACCAACAAACTGATCGAGCGCGCGGTCGGCGAGCTGGGCGGACACAAATCGCTGTATTCCGAGGCGTTCTACTTCCCCGATGAGTTTGATGAGCTCTACGGCGGTGAAACATACAAGACGGTGAAGAAAACCTACGATCCCGACTCACGGCTGCTGGACCTGTATGCGAAGGCGGTGCAACGACGATGACCATATTCAGGGAGAAATTCAGGGAGAAGACAGCACAGGCGGCGCCGGCCAGGAAGTTGACAATGGCCGAGATTCTCGAGATCCTCGCCGCCGGCCAACTGCCGATCAGATTCTCGGCGTACGACGGCAGTACGGCAGGACCCGAGGATGCCGAGCTCGGGCTGAACCTGCTGACCCCCCGCGGCACCACGTATCTGGCCACCGCACGCGGAGATCTGGGGCTCGCCCGCGCGTACGTCTCCGGCGACCTCGAACTGGACGGGGTGCACCCGGGGGATCCCTACGAGATGCTTAAGGCGCTGGCCGAGAAGATGGACTTCAGGCGGCCGTCGCCGCGCGTACTCGCCAATGTCGTCCGGTCGATCGGGTTCGAGCACTTCAAGCCCATCGCACCGCCGCCGCAGGAGGCGCCGGCCCGCTGGCGCCGCATCGCAGCAGGCTTGCGACACAGCCGGGCCCGTGACGCGGAGGCCATCCAGCACCACTACGACGTGTCCAACACGTTCTACGAGTGGGTTCTTGGCGCGTCGATGACGTACACGTGCGCCTGCTACCCACACCCCGCCGCGACGCTGGAGGAGGCGCAGCAAAACAAATATCGGCTGGTGTTCGAGAAGCTACGCCTGAAGCCAGGCGACCGGTTGCTCGACGTCGGTTGCGGCTGGGGCGGCATGGTCTGCTACGCCGCCCGGCACGGAGTGCAGGCCATCGGCGTCACGCTCTCGAAGGAGCAAGCGGCGTGGGCGCAGAACAAGATCGCCCACGAAGGCCTGGCCGACCTGGCCGAGGTCCGCCACGGCGACTACCGCGACGTGCCACAGTCCGGCTTTGACGCGGTGTCCTCGATTGGGCTGACCGAGCATATCGGCGTCGCCAACTACCCCACCTACTTCCGGTTCCTGAAGTCCAAGTTGCGCAGCGGCGGGCTGCTGCTCAACCACTGCATCACCCGCCCGAACAACCGGATCCGGCCGTCGGCGGGCGGATTCATCGACCGCTACGTCTTCCCCGACGGCGAGCTGACCGGCTCCGGCCGCATCATCACCGAGGCCCAGGATGTCGGTTTGGAGGTGGTACACGAAGAGAACTTGCGCCACCACTACGCGCTTACGCTGCGCGACTGGTGCCGCAATCTCGTCGACCACTGGGAGGAAGCAGTCGAAGAGGTCGGGCTGCCGACCGCCAAGGTGTGGGGCCTTTATATGGCCGGTTCCCGGCTGGGCTTCGAGACGAATGTCGTTCAGCTTCACCAAGTCTTGGCGGTCAAGCTCGACCCCCGCGGAGGCGACCGTGGTCTTCCGCTGCGACCTTGGTGGACGCCCTAGAACGAGCTAGGAGTTTCGCCCCATGTGCTCGCGAACGGACCTCGCCTCCCGCCGAGATTGTCACATTACGAGGGGCCGAAAGGACCGCCCTCCTGCCACCGCTGCAGCGGCGTGCGTGGGGCTTCATCACGACGCCGAGATCAACGATCACATGCGTGATCGACTTCCGAATGATGTCGAGCTCGGCAACCACCACGCGATCTCGGTACTGCTCGAGAATGTGCGCGATGCCCATCACCACGATGTCGTAGGCATTAACCAATGCGATGCTGACTGGTGTCCGCACTGCAGCTTCCAAGGCAACTTTAACCTCCCTAGGGGTGTAATGCATCCGCCATTGGGGTGGTTGAGTTGTAGACGGAGCGGGACCGGCCAACGTATGGCACTCGCTTCCCGCAGCTCGGCCCGACGTCAGCGACAGTTCGCGTTCAACGGCGGGATTTGAAGTTGTGGATCCGCATGAGTATCGAGGGAGGCGAAGTGAACCGAGGAATCATTGGAGTCATCATCGGGATCTTGATCATTATCATTTTGGTGATAGTGATCCTGCAGCTGACCTAGCTCGGCCGCACCGCGAGGCAGGCTGGGGGCAGCATGTACGCCGGCACGAGTGCAGTCGAGCGGTGATTAGCCCGATGCCCTAAAACGGAGGGTGCCGCCTGTCGGAAGCGAGTCCGATTAACTGGTCGCAGACGGGCTGGTGTTGTCTGTGCCGCCCAGCTCAGCGAGGAAGTCATGACACTTCTTTGCTCGAGCCGAATCCTCCGACATCACCTGCTCGAAGAAGTCCGCAATGTCATCCTTACCGGCGTTTCGGGCATCACGAACGTACTGACCGTAGTCGTGCCCGGCTTTGAGCGAGTGATACTGCACAGAAATCAGGTCGAAGGTGACGTCGTCGAACCCTGTCTCGCCAGTAGCCATTCCAAACCTTTCGTCCGAGCCGAGGCAGCGCCCTTTGCGCCGGTTGGCCAGCTATCGCTTACCCCGACCAAACGCCGACCACACGCTCTGTACGACAGTGCTAAAGATCACAGAAGACTGCCGGCGGAGGCTGGATTGCCCGCCGGCAGGCCGACGGGGAAAATTCCACTAGTTCTGTCCTGCCGATCTGTACAACCGGCGAAGCCACTTGCCCCGGATCAGTCCGGCCGAAGGCGCCACCCCCGTAGGCCTCCGAGCGGATCGCCAATGCGTGGACCGCCTCACCGAGCTCGACGCTTCAGCCGCAGCTGGCTCGAGGCGTTCGAACCTGAGCCCAAAATGTGATCTGAACTGGGGTAACAGGGGTAGCTCGAGCGTGAACGGCAAAAGCCCTAGTCAAGCTCCCCCGGTTGGACTCGAACCAACAACCCTTCGGTTTGTCGAACAGGTTGTGGGGTACTGGTCGATAATTGTCAGTAATTGCTCTGACTAGCGTCGATGCGAATCGAGCGAGATCCAGAACGAGCATTGCCGATCGCAAATGCGTGTCGTTTCATGGGGGTAAAAGGGGGGCTCGCGTACGCTGAACCTCGTGGGCCGCCCGCCGCTCTCGGTCGGTACTTACGGCAGCATCAGCACTTCGCCGTACGGTACCGGCTACAGGGCGCGCACTCTGTACCGCGACTACGACGGCGTGACGCGACGTGTCGAACGACACGGGCAGACCAAAGGCGCAGCTGAACGGGCTCTGCGACTGGCTCTGCGGGATCGGATGCACGTCGGAGCAGAAGCGGAGATCAAACCTGACACTAAGATCGCGGGGCTTGCGGAGACCTGGTTCGCCGAAATCTCGGCTCAGGACCGCTCCCCCGGGACGCTGCGCGCGTATCGAGACCGCCTCGACCGTCAGATAATCCCGGCACTCGGCAACCTACGCGTGCGGGAACTGACAACCGGGATAGTCGACCGCCATCTGCGAGCGGTTCGGGAAAAGCACGGCGCGGCGCTAGCGAAGCTGTGCCGGACAGTGCTGTCGGGAATGGCGGGGCTGGCTACCCGCCATGACGCACTCGAGCACAACCCGGTTAGAGATGCCGGCCGACTTAGTCCCGGCAAGCCGAAGCGGGTTCCCCGCGCTCTGACTGTTGCGGAGATTCGCGAGTTGCGGTCATGGCTCAGAAACGACGATAAGGCTCAGGAACGTGATCTGCCTGATCTTGTCGACATGCTCTTGGCGACGGGGCTGCGTGTGGGCGAAGCGTTGGCGGTGACGTGGGATGCCGTGGATCTATCTGCGGGCACTGTCGAGGTGCGGGGCACCGTGATCCGAGTGAAGGAGCGTGGACTCATGATCAAGACCGCACCGAAGACGAGGGCCGGATTCCGTACGCTCGTGCTTCCGTCATGGGCCGTGGAGATGCTAGGACTGCGACCTCAGGGCACGCCGGATCAAACGGTATTCTGCTCGGCGCTTGGCGGGCTACGCGACCGCGACAATGTGATTGGTGATCTACGGAACGCGTTGAACGCCGCCGGCTTCGAGTGGGTGACGAGTCACACCTTCCGGCGTACGGTCGCCACGCTGATGGATCAGAGCGGATTGACTGCGAGGGCAGCGGCTGATCAGCTCGGCCACTCGCATCCATCACTCACGCAAGATGTCTACTACGGACGGCGGATTGCCAACACGGGCGCCGCGGACGTCCTTGAGGTCTTCGGATGAGGGCATCACCTCCTGACTGGCGACGCCCTCGAGAACGCTCTTGTACAACTACCTGTCGATCAACACCGGCCTTTGAACTTCCCGGTGGTCACCCAGTCCGGCAAGCGCTACTGGAGACCTTGGTGTCCACGACCTTCTGTTGGATTGAATGCCTTTCAAGCGTCCGTTCGCCATACCCTCAGCGGGCATTTCAAGGAACGGGTCTTACGGGACATAAGTCACCTATCGCCCGCCCAAGTTGCCGGTCGGCCTCCGGATCATCGTTGTACAGCAGCTCATCCGCTCCAGATCGGATACACGATCCCTCGGAAGTGCGGTTCCGGTAGGCGGTCCCCTTGCAGCGCTCAGCTGGGCACTGGTGGTCGATCAGTCGCGGAGCGCGTGAGGTAGCGTGCATGCGGGAGGTTTCAGGCAGACGTCCGGTCGTCTGCGCTACCGTGGTGTTCTCTCTTCGAGGCTGCGGGGATTCCCTCGATCGGCTGTTCCTCGACCAATGCGCCGGTAACCTTGTCATGCGCAGGCTTCCCTGCCAGTCTCGTGAAGCCGGCTGCCGTCGAGCACTTCCGTACCAGCTGCTCGACGTACGCCGGGCGATAGCCGTAGTTCGTGTGCCTCGTGCAATAAGTGCAATACCTTTCGTCGTTGCGCTCTGGGTTCGCCGCCCCAGTCGATGGACGCACGTGGAGTGTCTGTCGCAACCAGGACTCAAGTTTCGTCGGCGACTTAATGAGCATCCTGATTCACCGTCACCTCAGCCTTGGCTGGCGCGTCTGTGCCGAGCCCTTCTCGCGATCTACTCGCTGATCTCGAGAGCCCGACCGATCGCGGCGAGGTACAGCTTCCTCATAACTACATGGACCTAACTACGTGGACCCAAGGTCTCCTGATCTGGCCGACGCAGCGGTGGATGCCGCACCAGAGGATGAGCTGCGGGCCTACGGCTGACGGGCCACGTCGAAGACATCGTCCGGCGGCCAGGTGCTGCGGCCCGGCGACTTGGGCCAGGGTCTCGTGTCACCGGGTTCGGAGTAGTGTTCGACGCATGAGCGCGCGGGAGGACCTGGACGCAGCGATCGAGCTCTACCACCGGACGACCGCCGACTTCATTCGCGGAGACGCCGAGCCCTACAAGCGCTGTTTCTCGCATACCACAGACATCAGCCTGGCAAATCCGTTCAAGCCCGCCGCTACGGGCTGGGTGGAGGCGGACGAGACGATCACTCAAGCCGCGACGTATTGGCGCGAGGGCGAAGTAGTCGGCTTCGAGCGCGTGGCCGAGCTCGTCACGCCTGAACTCGCCTACATCCTCGAATTCGAGCGCTATCGAGCGAAGATCGGCGGAGCGGAACAGAGCACGCCAGTCAACCTCAGGGTGACCAGCATCCTCCGACCCGAGAACGGCACCTGGAAGATCGTTCATCGCCACGCCGATCCGATCACCGAAGCGCGCCCCGCTTCGTCGGTGGTCGCCAATGACTAGCTAGCTGATTACACGTCCCTGGTCCTCCGCCGTTCCCTCGTCCTGGCCGCTGTGCTCGTCGTGTTGGCTGCGTCAAGGGGGGACGCCATCCCGCCGCGGCGAGGTGCCCGTGCAGGGTCGCCTTACGGCACTTTGGCAGCCATAGAGGAAACCCCTCGCGATTTTCTTGTGGTCGGACTGGCTCACTCCGTGGGCTCTGAGCATGCCGAGCTCCAGGCGCACCGACGAGATCCTCAAGAGCCAAGTCAGCTGCAGGAGTGACAAGGATGGAATCGAAGTGAAGGTCACCGAGAACATGGAAGTCGAAGTGGACGTCACCGTGGCTCCCCTCGACGGCCGACTCCTCGGCCCTCCGGGCCCCGCTACCGCTTCCTCTTCAGCGACGATTTCGTCCTCGAACGCATCGACAACCAAGGAGCCGGGGAATGGCCTTCCGCAGTCCCCGCAAAACTGGCTTGCCCTGCGCAGCCGTGCTCAGTCTGGCTACGTTCCCGGACACTCGCACCCTCTCAATGCCAATGCGGGCCCCTCGCCCCGGCCGGCACCATTGGCCTCGGCTTCGCGAGAAGCAGCCTGGGGCTTCCCCGCACAAGAGGGGGATGACTGTCAGCAGCCTGCCTAGCCCTCCGGCCACAGCCCTCCGGCCACAGCCGTCCGGCCGTCCGGCTGGGAAGTCAGGCCGGGACTCCGCCGAGTCGGGCGAACTCAGTGCGGGCTGTCTAGGATCAGGCGTGGCAGCGACTGGGAGGTTGGTGTGACGGCCGAGGAATGGGTACTTGCAGCTACCGTTTTCCTCTCGGGGCTCGCGTCAGGCCTCTTGGGGATGCTGAGCGCAATCATGCGCCCGATGCTCGCAGCGATGAAGGGCCCGGAATTCCGGAACTTCATGGAAGCGTTCCTTCGATACGCGGGGCATTCCTGGGGGAAGGTGTACAACTTTGCCTGGTCGATCGGGATGACCATCGGGCCGGCCGTCGCGCTCGTGCTCCTCTGGGACGATCCCGGCTCCACCTCGTTGGTGCTCACCGTGATCGGCCTGGGCATCGTGATCGTCGGTGTCCTCCTCGTCTCCAACGTGTGGAAGACCCCGACCTACAACTTGATCTTGGCCTGGGCCCCCGAAGCCCTACCGGCGGACTGGGAGGCGGGACGGCAGCGCTACTTCACAATCAACTTGATCCAATTGGCGGTGACCTGGTCCGCGTTCGCCCTGTTCCTCTTGGCTCTGATCTCCCTCTAGCCGGCCAGGCAGCCGAGGGGGTGTAGGCCACGAGCGCTACGGCTCGCCTAGCTACATTCCCGAGCGCTCGCCAGCGTCGTCGGTGATCTTGTAGCGGTAGACCGACGCGCTTCGTCATCGAAGGGCGGCGCGAGGCCAACTGTGACCATGCCCGACTCACATTCGTGTTCGCGACCGCATTTCCTGTCGCCGAGCCACATCCCGGTAGATGTTCCACATGTGCTGCAACCAGAGATCATCGAAGCACAATCAGGCCAGTCCGCAAAGGAAGCTTTTTGATCAGGTCGCCGCTGCCATGCCGAGGTGGCCTAAGCCGTCGGCACTTCCGCAGCTGACGCGGGACCGGCCAGCGAGCGCTGCGTTCACGCCCTAGGATTCGAGAGATGTGCGAATGGCCGCTCCGGTTCTGGTGGTTTGGGTCGGATCCGCTCGATGGTCCGGTAGATAGTGGATCGGCCGACGCCGAAGAGTTCGGCCAGTTCGGCTTGGGTGTAATTTCCTGAGTCGTGCAACTCCAGCAGGTGCTTGGCCTGGTTCGGCTTCAGCTTGGGCTGCCTGCCGCGAAGACGACCCTTGGCCTTGGCTACCTTCATCCCTTCCCGGGTGCGCAGTCGGATCAGGTCGGATTCGAACTCGGCCACCATCGCCAACACGTTGAACAGTAGCCGTCCAACGGGGTCGGTCGGATCATGGATTGAGCCGCCGAGGCTGAGCTTCACGTTGTGCTTCGTCAGCTCGTCCAAAATGTCTCGAGCGTCGGGCAGCGACCGAGCCAGCCGGTCCAGCTTAGCCACAACCAGCGTGCCAGGCGGCCAGGGCTAGTCGCAGACCGGGTCGGTCACGGTTGGTGCCGGTTAGGCCGTGGTCGACGTAGATGCGATCATCACCGACACCAAGCGCGTGCAGACCGTTGCGCTGGGCGGTGAGATCTTGTTGCTCTGTTGATACGCGTGCGTATCCCACCAGTAGTTCGTTCATCCACCAGCGAGGGAACTCACTGCCATGCCAGTCAAGTTCTCATCGCGAATGCCCGCAGGCCGGTCGGCTTACGGTTGACAAGCGATGACTGGGTCTGCTGCCCAACTGGTTTACTGCTCCGGCACCGCTTGCACCCGACTCTCGACTGCCCTGAGTTCCGCAGAGTACAAGTCCTGGTGGGTGGACAACCTAGAGGCCGCACGATGATCGACGCCGATACGTCATACGTCGGGAAGTCGGTGGAACTTCAGATTTGTCTGGTCGTCAGTAAGCAGGCGGCGGTATTCTCTGGCCAACTTCGAGTACTAGGTCGAGTGTTTTGGGGTGTCGGTCCTCTTGTGGGTAGCTCGCTGCGGTCAGCGTCGGGGAGCGAGACCTGAATGAATGTGCAGAACGCCCGTTGGCTGCTGGTCACGATCTTCGTGCTGGTGGTGGCGGCGGGCTGTTCGCCCGCCGCTTCGCTGCCCTCGTCTAGGTCAGCGCCCACGGCGACGCTGCCCCCTCCCATGTCACTGCGCACTCCGGCCAGCCAACCGTCGATCGACTACGTAACGCTCGAGGCAGAGATCGAGAAGGCGATCACCGCCGGCCCGGCGACGTTGGACAAGGTGCGGGCCGTATTGGTCAATATCGACGGCGAGACCAAGATTGCTCACTACCGACACGGCTTCGCCGAAGACGATCACGGGCACGTGTTCTCGGTAACCAAGAGTGTGCTGGCGATTCTGATCGGCATTGCTATCGAGGATGATCTGATCGCCGACATCGACCAGCCGCTGGACAAGCTGCTGCCGAAGCATCGCGACGCCATGAGCAGTGACACGGCTAAGGTCACTCTGCGCCACCTGATGACTATGTCGGGCGGATTCAACCCCGAGTTCCCCAACGGCGGGCTTGTTTGGGAGAAGGCCGCGGAGCCTGGCAGTAGCCTCGTCGACCTACTGCTCAGGCAACGAAAAGACTTCGAACCCGGCAAGGCCTTCTGGTACTCCGATACCAGTGCTCATCTCGTGGCCGCCGTGCTGGCGGCAGCCCTGGAACGGGCCGACGGCAACCACCCCCGCACGGTTCTCGATTACGCCCGGCAGAAGCTCTTCAATCCGCTAGGCATCTCAACCCATCCCTCCTTCTCCCAGGCACTTCCCGATCTCTTCGCGCCTGAATTCGTCACAGCCGGCTTCGGCTGGGGCACCGACCCCAACGACATCGAGCTGGGCGGATACGGTCTTCGGCTCACTGCGCCGGACATGATCAAAATCGGCGAGCTCTACCGGAGCCACGGAGTTTGGAGCGGCAAGCAGATTGTGCCGTCCGCCTGGATCCAACAGTGCACTTCAGCCTCGACATTTGAAACCAAAATTGGCGACATCGGGGACAACGAGTACGGCCTGCTCTGGTGGATCATCGGTCAGCCCGAGGGGGCTGGTTACTTCGCAGCCGGGTTCGGCGGGCAACGCATAGTTGTGCTCCCGAAATCGCGAGCAGTGATCGTCTACTTGTCGGACGTGCAACCCGACAGCCAGATCGACGGCAGGGATTTGGAATCCCTCGACAACGTGTTTATCTCAGCTCTCCCCCAGTGATGACGCGGCCACTGCGCACGGTCGGCCTTCCACTTAACGCATGACACCGCTCGATACCATGATCAAGCCCTGCACCATGCAAGATCTCGCGACGCTGCGCCGGTCCGCTGAGGGGTCCCCATCCAGGCTCCGGATCGCGCCGCCAGCTGTGAGGCTCATGCCCATCCACCGGCCCGCGGGATTGGTGCACCGGCGGCCCAGGAGCGGGAACGCCGCCTCCTACTGCTGCGTCCCGCGCAGGTCCGACCCCGGCGACCGTAGACGCAGACCTCGACGGAGTCGGATGCGACCCATAGTCGAGCCACCTAGTCGCCACAGTCATTGCGAATGGTCCGACCTCGAAAGTACGTTGGGCTTTGCGGGTCGCGGCGGCAACCGGAACCCCACAAGTGAGCTAGCTGGCGTCCCGACGCCAATCAGGAACCGGGCGAGAGGGGTGGTCAATGTGCCGGAGCTGCAAGGTGTCGGGCACATCGCGCTGACAGTCACTGACCCGAAGCGAAGCGCGGACTTCTACAACCGGCTCTTCGACGCGCAGACCATTCTCACTGTCGAAGATGAGGTCGGACCGCTCACGATCTGCGTATCACCGGCCATGATGTTCGGGTTCCGCACACACCCGTCCACCGGTGAGGCCGACCGGTTCGACCCTGCCCGAGTCGGGCTAGACCACCTCGGGTTCCATGTCGCCGACAGGCAGCAGCTGGAGGCCTGGCGGATGCGGCTGGACGAGCAGGGTGTCACCAACTCAGGGATCATCGAGGATGAAAACGGCCTGCACCTGAACGCCAAGGATCCTGACGACATTCCCCTGGAGTTCTTCTACATGCCCCAACAGGGCTGACCAGCGACCCATCGAGGTAGGCCCACCAGGCCCCGAACAGCCGCTGACAGACCTTGGCCTTTACCGGAGAGTCAGGCCGCAGGTAGCAGAAAACGCTCCCAGATGACGGCGATACACGACCAGCGAGCTAACGAATACCTCGATGCTTCGAGCCCGCGAAGAAAGCCCTGTAATGCTCGATTTCGGCCACGGCGGGCTTGTTGATCTTGAGACCGTCCAAGGAGATGCGTTCGGAATGCGGCGGTCACGGCGGACGACTTCGACGGCGTCAAGACCACAAAACACGAGCGCCCGCACGACGTAACCTGAATCGCCCGCCGACAACAGGACCATAAGCCGGTGGCGTTACGCTCACCGAATCCCAACAAGTGCACCTCGTGCTATGGCCGGGCGTTCCCGATCGGCGTGCAAGTTGTGATCAGATCCCTCCCGCACGCGAACCGTCCGCCGGTCGCCCGACCTGACTAAGGCGCGATGCACGTAGGTCGCTGCCCTCCTGGAGTCTTCTCATCCGCGGTCAGGGCAAGGCAACCCTGCCGTGCACTGCGGAATTTGGCTCTCTTACATTAAGGCGCCGGCGACGCCGGCGCACGGCCTGCGGGCGCCGCTTCGCGCCGTCCTCGGCCTCGATGAGCCATGCCCGACGCAAGCTCCGGACGCGGAGTGGTCCGGTCCCCGACCGGACGCCCGTTTGACGACGAAATGTCCGCAGCCCTACGCAGCAATCCGAGACAGGTTCGCGGGGTAGCGTGGCCGTCGTGGGCAGCAAGACAGAGCGGCAGGCTGCGCGCGCCCTCGTAGCTGCCTACCACGAGGCGCGGCTGGCCGACCTCATCGAGCATGTCGCCGAAGAGTTGGATCGGTATCGCGCTGGTGAGGTCGACGCCTACGCCGTAGACGAGACGATTCATCAGTACCACCGTGCCGGTCAGGAGCTGTGGAAGTTCTGCTGGTCTGGCGGCGTCGGGGCGAATATTGAGATTGTCGCGAGGACGCTCGAACAACTAACCGAAGCCGGAGAGACGGTGAACTGGTGGGAGCGCATACGCTCCCACCGACCCTGACGCCGTTAGCGTTCCACCACGCCTGCCGGCTAGAACCCCTCAAACCGCCGCCGTAATGGCTGCGGCCAAATGCGTGCCCACAAGCGGGTCGGCAATCGGGCCACGAGGCTAGGAATGGCGCACATCTCAAGAACCGTATCCCGGCCACACACAGCCATGACTTGTCGCTGTCATCAAAGTCGATCCGGCTGATACTTACCGTGGCGCGGCTGTACGTTAGGCGCGCCGCTGACGTTGTACGACCAGGTCGGATCTTGCGCCAGATCGATGCCTCCATGAAGTCGCAACCCACCTCGGGGCCGACGGTGATGGCCCACGCCAGGCCATATCGGTTGAGCTGCTGGCCGCTGCCGGTCGAGGCGATACCGACCGATCGGCGTCGCAGGCAGCCTCGCCGAGCATCCGAAGTGATCTCAAACGGGCGATCTGATCAACACTGCCCTGGACTCCCGACCGTGCCGCGATGCTGCCTTGGGACGGCCGCCCTTCCCGGTCTAGCCGCTCGCGTGACCGGTTCGCCCACCAGTCCATGAACGCGTGGCCATCCTTGGCTCCATGGCCTTCTTCCTTCACAATGTGCCCTTCGGGGCGTCCGATACGACGATGGGAATCCATGCCATGATCGATGTGCGCTTCGTTTACATGACCGGACAGCGGCGACGGGCGTTTCGTAACGCCCGGCTGGCAGGCAGCTGGAACAGCTGGGCCGATATCCCGATGGCCGAGATCGTGGCAGAGGACGGCTGCCTCGCCTTCGCCGCGACGGTTTC
>JBJMIR010000072.1:0-15924 GCA_045806785.1 Propionibacteriaceae bacterium
ATAACCGCAGCTAGGCGACTTGGTACCCGGCTTCACTGCTGTTGTCCACTGGTGGCCCGATCCAGCGCATTTGATGGAGTGGCCGTCGCCCATCTGGAATGTCAGGCTACTCACTTCGGCCTCGAGCGATACGGAAAGACCGGAAACCGACTCCGAGACGGGGCCAACATGTGTTGGTCCATCAGCCCAAAGCCACAACGGATACCCGACCGCTGCCATGTTCCATGGATTCAGATCAGGCGATGGACCGATGCCTGGCGCGATTGTTGGCAGCTGTAGACGGGCGACGGCTATTGCGGCTGCCTGGCCAGCAGTGATCGGTGGGTTCCCTGGGCCGGACAACCTGTCATTGCGAAGCCACGGTGATTTGGGCATGGTGCAGCCAGCGCCGTTAGCACTTGCTTGCATGCATCGCTCGTATCTGGCGAACTGGCGATCGTAGATCGCAAGTGCAGCGGCAAACTTCTTGCGTGCAGGGTCGACTCGGCGATCTTCACTGTTCGGACGACCACCGGTTGATTGGCGCCGTGGTAAGAGTCGTCGCTCTCCAGCTCTTCTTGAGATGTTCTTGCACTTGCCGGCTTTTGTGCATGTAACCACCTTGTCGTCAGCACGAGCCACAGGATCAGGCAGAGACTCAAGTAGCAGTAGCACCAGACCAATGGTGATGATTGCGCTTATGCGACGCATGGCCGCCCCTCGAACGAGTGAACCCTCGTTGACTCGGCCGTTGAGACCTTCCACCGCGCGGCGGTTTTTACAACCGTCAGTTTCTGAACATAGCGGCGCTCGACTTGTGGTGTAACGTCCTCGCCCCTCCGGTCGAAGAAGCGGATCGCACTGTTGTCCTCACAACTCGTCAGACTAAGTCGGCCGGGCTTCCAGCCTCCATCGTGAGTGACTCCGATGATGTTGGTACTGCCTTTTGCATGCCAGCCGGACTCGTGAACCTCACGCAATGATTCGAGCGTAATCCTCAGATAGGAGCCGGTCGCTGTTGCCTTGAGCGCGGAAGTCGCTTTGACTGCACCACCGGCTCGGTATAACCGATCTTGCTCCGACGTATTCATGCGATAGGCGTTCTCGGCCGCCTCGTAGTCGAGCCTCATTTGGCGCTCAATTTGGGACTCGGCGGGCGTCGTTGCTGTGGGGGTTGGTGAGGGTGTGCTGGTTGCGGCTGGCTCAGGGGTACACGCAGCGGCGATCGCGCAGCATGCCACTGCCGCTCCGACACTCATGAACCCCCGTCTCCTGAGCGCCACCCGATCTCCTCAGTTTGAAAGCTCCGACAATCGCAGACCCCACGCCTCAGCGCTACGCGTAGTTCATTCCGTGGGACACAGGTTGCAAGCGCCTGCGACAGCCGTGTCAGAGCACAACACAGACGAGCGGGATCGGCACCTCGGTAACTGGCCCCTCCGTGTACTGAAAACCGGGGGTCGGTGAAGTTGTCCATAGAGCCGCCGCCTCTGACGTGATCTTCCGCAGCTCAATTTGTCAAGCAGGTGTTGTCAGAAGTGTTGGCAGACCCGCCACAGGTGTTGTCCGCTCGGCCTTTGTGTTGTCAGTACCACAGGAACCAACGAGGACCAGCTACGCCGCTTGTTGATCAAGGTCCACCGTTGGCTTGGGAAGCTTGATGGTGAAGAGAGCTCGGACGCAGGCGTGCAGGTCGAAGGGTTCACCAGCCCAGCGAGGTCGGATGGTGCGGGCATCGGGATGTTGGAAGCTGTCCACCGAAGCCACGTGATCAGTCCGTATCCGCCGCCGTTGCCGCCTCAGCGCGACGTCGAGATGCTGCGCCAGGTTCTCATCACTATCTAGCTGGCGCCAGGAGGTCGGTAGGCGGGGCTCTTCTTCGTCGCCTCGTCGATCTCCTCCGCGGTGAGGAGAACGACCGTCTCGCTATCAATCGCTCCGGACGCTGCGACCGCCAGGTTCAATGAGGCAGCTGACGCGTTGTCCGGGAGGTCGGCGATGATGAACACATCGGTTGCGCCGAACGCGTAGTAGAAGCACTCGAGTGTGCCGCCCACACTTGCGACGGCCCGTTCCGACTCGGCCCGCCTGCTCGTACCTCCATCCTTGATCAGCCCTTTAGCGCCCTCTGGTGTATGGCGAGACCGGAAAAGGTATTTGGGCATCCGGACCTCCTTTCCTTCCGCACGAACCGCGAGGCCACGCCCAAAGGCTAACCAGCGCACTTCTTAGTGACATCGCGACGGTCCTGAAGGCGGCCGGATTCACGCTGGCGGACGTGGTGCGGCTCAACTACTACTCCACGGACGTCGATCGCTTTCTCATGGAAGGAGCTGAGGTCGGGGACCGTCGTCTGGGCCAGGCTGGCTGCCGGCCGGCCACCACGCTGCTGGGCGGGACGCGACTGGCCTATCCCGAGCTGCTTATCGAAGATCGAGGTGACGGCGGTCGCCTAGAAAGCGGCGACGCGCGCACCCGGTGCCCAGAATTTTCTTGACCTGGTTAGCAACACCAAACGAACACGGCGCACACGCGCATGGGCACGCACGAAGCCCTCAGCGTGACCAGGGTGAACGGCGCTATGCGCTCGCATAACGCTGCCGACCCGTCACGCCTCCGCCGACCCAGTGCCCGATGTCGAAGACAAAGCCAAGGACCACAAAGATCCATCGCCAACCGCCCACTCCGCCGCTAACCGGGCTGTAGGCAAGGACGTAAAACAGGGTCGCATACGGAAAGATGATCAGCCCGAGGAGCGGGATGAGGAAGCCGTTGAATGCACGGTCCACTAAGTTCGTGAAAATCCAGACCAGCGCGAGAGCCACTCTTGGCGCGAACCCTGCAAGCACTGCGAGCAGACACCCCATCCGCCGACCCTTCCCTCCGGCCCACGGTGCGAGCCTCTCGACGGAGCATATCTGGACGCTGCTATTGATCGGCGCGCTGACGGAGATGCTGATCCGACAACGCTGCGCTCACCACCGCCGCAGAATTTTCCCACTTTCATGTATAGGGGTCTGATTTCTGTCAAATCTGTCGAACTGTCACTATGAGAGGGATCTCCCAACTGTCTGTCTGTTTTTCGTTTCTCGCTCCGCACTCCGACCCCTGGCGGCAAGTAGACAGATTCGACAGAATTGAGATCACCTCGGCTCACTCCCGCCTACCATCGCTCTCGTTTCAGCATCCATGATCAGTAGCTTCTCGTCTGCTCGCGTTCACGCGCGGCGTTACGAGCCCGGTTCATGTTCGTGAGGGCCCTGCTCCTTCATCAGCTCCCACCGCGTCGTCATCACTTCTCCTCTCTCCATAGGGTCGGGTTGATCTCGTATCTCTGTGATGGCATCTTCGTGGCTCGGATGTAACCAAGATCCTCGAGTAGATCGAGCACGGGATCGACCGCATCGACGGTCGGGGTCTTGAGGTGCCGCTGCGCGTCGCTACGGCTGATCTCCGTCAGGCCATGGCTCACTATGTGCTTCACCAGTCGATGGGCTAGCTGAGCCAGCGGCGACATCCCCCGACAGTTTGGTGACGAAGCGGACCTGGTGGACCTGATGGTTCGCGCTCTCTCCGAGGATGACGAAGCCATTAGGGAGCTGCTCTTCGAGTACATAGTTGACTGGAAGGAGGACCTACGGCCCGCTCTGGGCGAAGTCCAGTTGCTTGCCTCACCCGAGGTCGCTTGATCTGGCGGACTGCGTATCGGGTGCACTCTTCGACTTGACCAGCGAAATTGAGGAACGGAGGACCTTCATTAACCACCATCCGGACGTGGTTTCAAACCAGCATTTTGTCCTTCCATCGGCGAGCCTCTCCTGGCGTAGGGCTGCCCTGCCGTCAGCCGAGCAAGGTCAAGCCGTAACCGTTCCGTCGGCCGCGGACACTCTCGCCTCGACCTGAAGCGCGCCGTCGGACCGGCCTGGTGGGACTGCACCCAGGACCCGTCGAGGCGGCTTTTCGAAGGGCGCTGTGGGCCCGGTCGCGTCCGACAGATAGCGCATCGCATCGGGCACCTTGTCGATAACCGCCTCGAGGTGATTGATACAGGTCATCCGCATCGTGTCGTCCGTAAGCTGCTTCAGCCGCACCTCGAGATCGTCCGGGCTGGCGGTCGAGCAATAGCCCACCGAGAAATGCGCTGAGTTTTGGGGCAATGCCATCCGTGCCCGGTTCGACTTGAGCAACAGGTGATCGTGGACCGAGATCGGCCAGAACTGCTTGCGATCTCGGAAGCGGTACTTGGCATTGGCCAGGAAGGCCGGCTGGAACTCCTCGAACAGCTGCTCCATGACCGGACGCAGCAGCGGATAGATCACGTGATGAGCCGTGAAGAAGCGCTCCGCCGTGTAGCCCAGCATCTCGGCGCCCACCAGCTTGTTGTAGGCGTTGAAGGCAATCCGTTGTTCAAGCAGCTCCGTCTGTTCAAGCAGCTCCGCCCAACTGGTCCAGCGGCCGCGAAGGTTGACTTTGCCCCCTCTTGAGAAGAAGTCCGTGGGTTTCACCGGGCCGACGAGCATCATGTCGTCGTTGAAGTAGAGGAAGCGATCGGCCAGACCCTCAATCCGCCACAGCATCGTTTCGATGGCCAGTGAGTTGAACGTGGGCAACAACTGCTCATAGCCGCGAAAGATCTCGCGATGATCAACAATACGGATGTTGTAACGCTCAGCCCGGCGGCGAGCGATCGAGGCGGGAACTTGATCATCAGTGACTACCCAAATGGTGCGTACCCACGGCGCGTAGTTATGGATTGAGCGCAGGCAATAGCGGATCTCATCATTGTCCGAGAAGCGCTGCGCATTGACAGCCACCCGCTTGGGCTTCGTATCCCCGCCGGTATCGGCGAGATACCGGCGGCGCTTGGCGCGATGCTTTCGATCCCGCCCATCAACCCAGGCGACCACCACATCGACGGGGCCCTTGCCGCCAATTGAGTTCGCTAGGGACTGCGTAAGCATTCCTCCGCGGCTGAAGACCTTGGACAGCACCGGATCAAGTCTGGCGATGATCAAACACCGTGATGATCAGCGTATGGTCCTGACCTGACGCCGGACCCCGAGCTGGGCCACCCACATCCCCCATGACGTGGCATTCTCGCGCAGATTTGTCACGCAAAGAGCCCGTCCCACAGATTCTCGGCCCGTCAGTTGCAATGCGTGGTCATTGGGCGATCTTGCTTCCCCTCCCCGAAATGATGCCGTGACATGGAACAACGTATAGATCAGCACCGACAATCTTGAGGAGTCGCTGTGGGAGTGAGCCGAAAGACGTTCCCGCGGGAACGCCCTTTCATGCAATCAGTCATTCAAGCGGCAGCGTCGGCTAGCTCGACGGCATGAGCCGCCAGGTGTCGCACGATTTTGCTACAGCGAACTCGGACCGCACCCTCGCTGGTACGAAACCGCCGAGCGGCCCGGCTGCCGCTCATCCCATCGGCATAGATGCTCTGCAGTAGCGCCGCATCGGAATCATCGATCAGATTCAACAAGCTGCCCGCCTCCAGGACGCGACCCACTTCAACATCGAGCGGTGGGAGAGAGTCGTCGGCGCTCCCATCGAGCCTGACCGGTTCGAGCAGTTGCTCTAACGATTCACAAGATGGCAACAGCGTGACGGCACCTCGTCTCAACCACCCACGCTCTTCCCAGACTGTTTTCAACGTGTCCATCGAGAGGTTGGCCGCAATCCGTACTGGACGCCGGCTCAGGGGATAGCTATTGATCACGCACCACAGCGCCGCCAGATAGTCCTCAGTACTGGAGCACGGATCGCGCTGCGCCATGCGCACCATCCGTCCGATCAGTGTCTGCAGCACTACCCGCCCCGCGAGCTGATCACCGCCGGAGACCTCAGTCAGTAGCGCGGCAAGAACGGGATCGGAGTTCACCTTGGCGGCCGACAGGATGTCGTCGAGTGACCGACACGAAGCCAAGGCATCATGTCGATCAAGCCAGCAGGTAACGGCAACGGGGCAACCGTGCACAAGCTCTCGCCATTCCTGATCAAGTGCCTCGAGGAGGGTCATGGGAGGAATGTGGCAACCAGGTGTTGTCCCTTGTGTTGGTCGAAACACCAAAGGTGTTGCCCATCTGGGCGCGGTGTTGTCGGAGAAACAGGGCTCGAAGCCGTTGGCTTCGGGCCCTAACTATTTTTCGGCTTTGCGTCGCGCGTTTGAGCTGCGCGCTTGGTGGGAACCCTCCAGGTAGGCGATCGCCAACACCGGAGAGGCCATGACCACGTACGACGACACGAGCCGGAAATTCGCTGTGATCACCGGCGCATCCAGCGGCATCGGTTATGAATTTGCCAGGGTATGCGCTAACGAGAACTTCGATGTTTTCGTTGTCGCTGATCAAGGCGTTGAGAAGGCGGCGACGCGGTTACGCGGTGACGGCGCAGCAGTTACCGCGCTCCAGGCAGACCTATCAACGTATGACGGCAATGAAGGTGTCGCGGCGGCCATCCAACAGGGTGGCCGGCCGATAGACATACTTGCGCTCAACGCCGGCCGGACCGTCGGTGGCCCGTTCCTGGAGACCGACCTGCAAAGCGATCTTGCACTTGTCGACTTGAACGTCGGATCTGTTGTCCACCTGGCGAAGCGCCTGTTGCCCGCCATGGTGAGCCGGGGCGAGGGTCGAGTCTTGATCACCTCCTCGATCGCCGCCACCATGCCGGGGCCTTACTACGCCACGTACGCGGCGTCGAAGTCCTTTCTGTTGTCCTTTGCTGAGGCCATCCGGTATGAGCTCAAGGACACCGGGGTCAGCGTCACCGCTCTGCTGCCGGGGCCGACTGACACGGAGATCTTTGACCGTGGGGGCATGCAGAACACGCGGGTAGCCCAGGGGCCCAAGGACGATCCCGCCGAGGTAGCACAGGATGCCTTCAAGGCGTTGCTGAAAGGCGATGACAAGGTGGTCGCCGGATCGGTGAAGAATTTGCTCCAAACGATGGTGGCGCGAGTGTCGCCGGAGCGATTCAAAGCCGTGCAGCACGCTGCACAGACCAAGCCAAAAGATCTTGAAGAGGAGTGACATGTCAACAGTTCCGTCGCTGAAGATGAACAACGGCCTGGAGATTCCGCAGTTGGGCTTCGGGGTGTTCTTGGTCCCGCCCGAAGAGACCCAGGAAGCCGTGACCGAAGCGCTGAAGGCGGGCTATCGGTTGATCGATACCGCACAGGGGTATCGGAACGAGGAGGGTGTCGGCGCCGCCATCGCGCAGAGCGACGTGCCTCTGGATGAGCTTTTTATCACCACGAAGCTGACCAACAGCGAGCAGGGCTATGACTCAACGCTCGCCGCCTTTGACGGCAGCATGCAGAAGCTGGGCATCGAGGTGCTCGACCTCTTCCTTATTCACTGGCCGCTGCCGATGTTCGACCAGTACGTCGAGACCTGGCGCGCGTTCGAAAAGCTGCTCGCCGATGGGCGGGTGCGCTCGATCGGTGTATCCAACTTCGAGATCGACCACCTGCAACGGCTCATGTCTGAGACAGATGTGGTGCCGGCGGTCAACCAGATCGAGCTACATCCGCAATTCCCGCAGGAGGCGCTGCGCGAATTCCATGCCGAACACGGCATTCTCACCGAGTCTTGGGGACCGCTGGGCCAGGGCAAGGGTCTGCTGGAGGATCCCAACATCGTTGAGGTGGCGCGGCGCAGGGACCGTACACCGGCCCAAGTCGTGTTGCGCTGGCATATCCAGCTGGGCTGTGTCGTCATTCCCAAGTCGGTGAATCCGGAACGGATACGGGAGAACATCGACCTCTTTGACTTCGAACTGGACGACGATGACATGGCCCAGATCTCCAAGGTTCGTACCGGTCAGCGCCTTGGCGGCGACCCAAACGTCTTCGCGATGCGCTAAAAAACGCCAGCTAGGAGACCGACTGCAGGGATTCCGTGCCCTTGTTCATGCTCACGTTGCGGCTGACCAAGGTAAACCACAAACCGATCAGCAGATAACAGACCGCCATAATGATCAAGATCATCACTGACTTGCCGTTGGGCGGCAGAATGATCGCGGCGATCACTGCTGCGGCCACCAGAGCGACATTGAAGATGATGTCGTAGAGCACGAACACCCGGCCCTTGAATTCGTCGGCTACGTGGGCTTGTACCAGGGTGTCGACACAGATCTTGATGCCCTGGGCGGTCACTCCCAGCAAGAATGCCGCAACCATCAGCGGTGCCCAGGCGTAGATGGCCCCGGGCAGGAGCTGGAAGACCGCCGACGCCAACAAGCACGCGATCATGGTGCGGCGTACACCCAGCCGCGCGCTCATGGGTGGCGTCGACACCGAGGCGCACACGAAGCCGGCACCGGTGATCACCACCAGTAGCCCAAGATCGGCAATGGCAGGATCGAGCTGCTCTGGGGTATGGAAGTAATTGCGGAATACCAAGATCATCGACACGGTGACGACGCCGTGGATCAGTCGATGCGCCGCAATGGTCAGCAGCCCGAGCCCGGCAGCGCGCCGGCTGCGCAGATGCGCCACCGCCTCAAGTAGGCCCGTGAGCACATCGCGCGCCTTCGTCGTTGCTCGTGCATCGGGGCCAAGCTGTCGCCGCGGAAACCACAACGCCATAACCGCGCCCAGCGCAAACCCCGCCGCGGAAATGATGAACAAGATCGCGTTCGCCTGGTAATCCGTCATCGCGTGGCCCAAGATCAGCCGCAGCGGGGTAGCGATCGCAACGCCGATCAGCAGCCCGGCAGGGCCGACGGTAGGTACCACCGAATTGGCGATCATGTACTCGCCCGGCTCAATGGTGTGGGGAAGCGAAGCCGACAACGCGGCCAGTAGAAACCGGTTGAGGCTCATGGCCAGAAGCAGGCCTGTGTAAACCAACGCCTGAGCACCGAGAGTTTGCAAGCCGGTCGCTACCAGCACCGCAAGACCAATGGCTACGGCGGCGCGAGCGAGATTGACAACGAGGAGCACCTGCCGGCGAGACACCCGGTCGATCAGCACCGAGGCAAACGGCCCCAGGATCGAAAACGGCAGCAAAGTAATAGCCAGCACGATGGCGATCGAGATCGCGTCCGGCTGGCGTTCGGGCGAAAAAAGCACATAAGCGGCCAGCGCTACCTGGAGAACTCCATCAGAGGACTGGATGGCAATGCGTACCGCCAGCAGCCGGCGGAAGTATTGGTGCCGCCATAACTGCCGGAGACTGCGTAGCAGGGCGGGCTTCTCAGACTGCTGCTCGACTTGCTCGCGTGGTGTGCTCGCGAACTCCATCCTCAACCTTGCGGATACTTCTTCACGTACTCCGAAAGCCTGTCCTTCTTCAAAGCAGTGGACAGCTCGGCCAGTTTGGCTTTGTCCACTACGTCAATGCTCTGCCCCGCAGACGTGGTTGCAAAACCGGAGATAGGCGCCTGGAGCAGCTGGATGTCCTCCCCGGTCAACCGCAGCGAGAGTGCGGTACGCACGGTCTCGCTATCGGTGAGACTGTTGTCGACCGTCAAATGCCTGGCCACATTGCCGACGAAGTTGGTGAAGGTCGACGGATCGGAGATCACCTTAGCGCTGAGGCCCTTCTCGAGGATCGCCTTGATCACATTGCGCTGGTTCTCGGCACGGTCAAGATCACCTCCAGGAAGTTGGTGACGTTCGCGTACGAACCAGAGAGCTTCCTCGCCCGCGATCGTGATCTTGCCTCTTGGATAGTGGAAACCGTGCGAGGTGAACGCGGTCTTGTTCGGGACTGTAACGCCATGCAGATCGTCGGTGAGCTGGATGAACCCCCCAAAATCAATCAGCACCACATGGTCCATGCGAACCCCGGTGACATGCTCCAGCGTCTTCACGGCCATAGGCGGGCCTCCGAAGGAGAAGGCGGCGTTGATCTTGTTCTTGCCATAACCGGGGATATTGACGTACATGTCACGCGGGAAGGAAATGATGTACGCCTTGGTCCTTTTCGCGTTGAGATGAACCACCATGATCGTGTCGCTGCGTCCGTTGGTCTGATTTCCCGGATCGCGACTGTCCGAGCCAAGCAGCACGTAGTTCAACGTGCCGGTAGCCTGCGCCTCTTTGGTGGGACGGGCGGAGGTCGGTTCGTCCACCGGCAATTCGACGCCTCGATTGAGGTTCTGGGTCAAGCTGCGATCGATGGTTGCCGCGTAGAGTGCACCAGCCCCGATGACGGCGACCAGCAGTACGGCAGCGCCGATCAAAATCTTCGGCAACAGCCGCTGCTTCTTTTTACGCCTCGGAGCGTTGTCGGGTGTCGACTTCAACATCGTGGTGGTCTGGGCCATGGACTTCCTTTTTTGGGGGAAGAGCAACCGGCAGTCTATGCTGTCGAGCCGGTTTGATCTGGGCTTGCCACGATCCTTATCACTGAGTGGGCCGATGTTGGCGGCGTCGAGCGGCCTACCCCTGCCGCTGAGCCGTCCACATCTGTCGCCAAGTCGGTCCAATGTGACGAAGGTTACGATCCGTATATGTCACGCGCCGAGGAAGCGGCCCGGCGGGCTGAGCTTGAGGCAGCTCAGGCACGAGGCGAATCGGTTCAGGCTCAAAAGCTCATCGATGATTTCGTGGCGACCGCGAAGGCCAGAAGTATTGCACCGCATCCGTTGCGGGCGACGCTGTACGGCGGCAAGTCGGTCAAGACCGATAAGCGTGGCTGGTACATCCGCAAGAACGAGAACATTGCGATCGGTGAGGACGGCGGCTACTACGTGCTGACCGTTCCGGGCGGCCTGCGGGAGCGTTTCACGGGTGTGAAGCTCAAGCCGAGCCCGCCGCCGTTAATCGTCGGCCGGGGTGGCAAGGATGGCGACTCGGGAGACCTGATCGACTTCTTGAATCGGAGGCTCGAGGCAGGCTGACTGCGTCGGCACTGAACAAAGTCTGGCCCTCGTACGTTTTCCCTGTTGTGCTGCGTTTTACGATTTTATGTGAAACGTACCAAGCTGCTGAAGCGGGAACTTCACAGCAAGCCCAAAGGTTAGTCTGGCTATAACCACTGCTCCGATTGGCTGGAGGTGTTCGTGCTGATTTCGAGCTTGGGGTTGACCGCGTCGCGCATCAAACTCGCGCTCGTGGGGATCACGGTCACTTTGACCGTCGCGGCCTGCAGTTCTGTTGCAGCGGAGCCGCGTGTTGCACCGCAGTGGGGGCCGAGCGCTAGCGCCGCCGCACCTGACGGGCCGTTGGTCCAGCAGCTGTCCGGTCAGGTCAGCGACGCCAGGGCGATGAAGCACCTTCAAGCACTGCAGAAGATCGCCGACGAGCATGGCGGCAACCGGGCCGCCGGGACTTCTGGCTACGACGCGAGCGTCAATTATGTGGTTGGCGTGCTGCGCAACGCCGGCTTCAAGGTCAGCACGCCGACGTTTGAAACGTCCGGCGGTTGGGACGGTGAAGGTGCCAGCGGGCCCCAGCACAACGTCATTGCGCAAACCCGTACCGGAGATCCCGGCCAGGTCATCATGATTGGTGCTCATCTGGATTCGGTGGAGGACGGCCCGGGCATCGCCGACAACGGCTCGGGTGTCGCGACGCTGCTAGAGATCGCCAGCCAGCTCGGCACCAAGCCGTCGGTGCAGAACATGGTGCGGTTCGCGTTCTTCGGCGGCGAAGAGAACGGCGCCGAAGGCTCCAGCGGCTACGTTCAGGACCTGTCCGCGAACAACCGCCAGAAGATCAAGCTCTATTTGAACGTGGACATGGTGGCCTCCCACAACGGCGGCTACTTCGTGCAGGGCGGCAAAGGCCGCGACCGCGATGACGCTGGGCCCCCAGGTTCAGCCACGATTGGGCGGGTGCTCGCCGATCAGCTGGCCAAGTCGGGGGTGAAGAACCCAGAGATCATCAAGTTCGTCGGGGACGACGAATCAGCGTTCGTCGATGCCGGCATTCCGGTCGGTGGCGCCGAGAACGGCGACGCGGACGAGAAGACCCGCGGCCAGGCCAAAGCCTGGGGCGGGCAGGCCGGCAAGAATTTTGACCCCTGCTACCACCAGGCCTGCGACACCATAGACAACGTCAATCAGGACGTGCTCAACCATTACATGCGGGCAATCGCCGGCACCCTGGCCCACTTTGCGACATCCACAGAGAGACTGGGTTAAGGGAAACAGCCCGCGCCACTGAGGCCCCGCCACCGAGGCAAGGACGGCAAAGCCGATCCAGGCCTAGGAGTCGTTCGCGGAAGCGGATCTCGCTGAGCCCAGAACTACTGCGGTCACAAGGATTCCTTGCTCTCTGCCCCAGCGCCCGTCGAGGTGGCGTACCTGGCGGCCGTCGACGATCAGACCGTTCCGCGACAGCTCGGCTGTGAAACCCCCGTCTTGTGGGTCGAAGACGATCTCAACCTCTTGGTGGTCGAGCCACTCGCCGACCAGCGGAAACCACGCTTTGTACACCGCCTCCTTGGCGCTGAACAGCAATCGGTCCAAGTTCGAGCCGTCAAAGTTCGGCGGCGCAGCGGCCAGGCGATCCCGTTCGGCCGGTGTTGCGACAAGGTCGAGGACGCCATCGGGAAGTGGTGCGTCCGGCTCGGCATCGATGCCAATAGCCCAGATCCGCGAGAGCGGGGCGACCGCTGCCGCGGTGTATCCGGTGCAGTGAGTCATGCTGCCCTGAACCCCGGCCGGCCAGGTGGGTGCGCCGCCGACTCCAGGCAGGATCGGACCCCGCGGGTAACCCAGCCGTCCAAGGCAGGCTCGCGCACAGCTCCTTACAGCGGCGTACTCACGCCGTCGTACCTCCACAGCGTGAGCGATGATCTTTTCCTCCTCCGGGAAGAGGATTCCGCCCGGAGCGTCGCCAAAGAACTCCTCGCTCTCGACATCTGCGGGGAGGATGGTCCCGAGCATTGCTCAGCCGTACCGGCGCAGCTCGTGGAAGAAGTCGTCGATGACCTGCAACTCGCCTGAGGAAGCCACCCTGTCGTAGACGTACTTGCCGACCGCGAGGTCGAGCACACCGAGGCCGAAGGGCGAGAAGATCACCGGGCGATCGGCTGGCACCGTCACGCGCCCGGCCATCACGTCGTCCAGCGTGCCGAGCAGAAAGTCCCGGTTACCCGTGAGCTGCTCGGTCAAGTGCGGTGAGGTGTTGGCCTTCAAGCAATGATCAATGTCATCGACGACGTTGGTCGATGCGAGCAGAATCTCTGGCGCGAGGTCGCGTAGCGACACGTGCAGTACCAGGGGATTGTGTTCGAACCACGAGGCGTCGCTGACATGTGGCTCAGCGGCGACGGTGGCGAAGACCACCAGGTCGCTGGAACGGATCAACTTCTCTGCGCTGTCGTACAGGTTGACCTGGCCGGCGCTATCGCGCTGTTCGAGGTAGCCCTGGAAGCCCGCGGCGCTGTCGGCGGACAAGTCGTACACGCCTATCTCGTCGAATGACCAGCCGGTGGCCGCGAGGAACGTGTGAATGTAGCGCGCGATCAGGCCGACGCCGATGAACCCGATGCGCGTCGGGCGTGCTCGGCCGCGACTGAGCCGATCAGTCGCCAATGCGGCTAGCGCGGCCGTCCTGGTGGCACTGATGATCGACGCCTCCAGGCAAGCGAAGGGATAGCCGGTGTCGTGATCATTAAGGATCAGCACAGCCGAGGCCCTCGGGATGCCTGACGCCACGTTCTGGGGAAAACTGGAGACCCACTTCAGGCCGTCGACCTGGTTGGGACCACCGAGCGATGCCGGCAGAGCAATGATCCGAGAGGACGGGCGGTCGGGAAACCGCAGGAAGTAGGACGGCGGGTTCACCGAATCGCCGGCCGAGTGGAGCTGGTAGGTGGCCTCGACCAGCTCCATCATCTCCTGCTCGCGACCATGCAGCGCGTGTTGCACCTGGGCGCCCGAGATCACAGCGAAATCCGGGACTGTTGCCCGCTCGACCTCTTCGGGCACCGTCGCAGCGGGAAGCGTCGTGGTCATCGGGGTATCACCTCTTCCGTGGCCGCCACGTCGGAAAGGCGTACGGGTTCGGCCATCCCGACGAGGATCTCCCGCGGTCCCTCGTACGCCTCCCGGCTATGCGCCGTGCGGATGTTGTCGACCAGCATCAGGTCACCGGGCTGCCACGGCTCCCGCACAGTGTGAGCTTCGTAAACCTCGTTGATCAACTCGACGATCTCCTCAGTGAGCGGCTCGCCGCTGCCGAACATGGTGTTGAACGGCAGGCCCTCGGCGCCGTAGACGTCCACCAGGTATTCACGGATCTCCGCGGCGATCGTCCACTCGTTCAGGAACGCGATCTGATTGAAAAAGCAGCGTTTCCTGGTCATCGGGTGCCACACGACGGCGCTGCGGCGCTGCCGGGTCCGCAGTTCGCCGTCTGGTTGCCAGGCGAACTCAATGGCGTTGGTACGGCAGTAGCTTTCGATAGCACCGCGGTCCTCAGTCCCGAACGCCTCTTCCAGGGTGGCCCCGATCTCATCGTTATAGCTACGGGCGAGCAGCCAGCCCTCCCGCTCGAACCGTTCGGTCAAGTCCCTAGGCAGCGCATTCAGGACAGTCGGTGAATCAGACACCCCCGTTGCTCCGCCGCTGGTAGGCGCCTCGAGGCAGGCGAACAGCAGCAAGCTGGGCACTTCGAGCCGGTAGCTCAGCTCGTGATGCATGCACATCGGTTGGTTGGGCGGCCAGGTTGCCGAGGAGTACACGCCGTCGGCGTAAACCTTCCGGCGAGCGAAGGCCTCCTTCTCGATCATCAAGGTAGTGGCCAACTGGCGGAAGACCTCAGCAGTCTCGGCGGCGTCGCGCAGACCGAGGCCACGGACTAGAACCGCGCCATGCTCCGCCACCACGGTGCGTAATGCGTCCCGGTACTCCGCCGCCCAGCTGGGTGCGTCGCCAGTGACCTCGGCACGCAGGATCGGAGGCTTGCCACTCTGCAGTTCCAGATCAAGCAGTGCCGTGGCTGACAATGACATCTCGGTTTCCCTTCATTTGTTGGATTGCAGAGAAGACGACATTTCGGTGGCCAGCAGGACCGCCTGCCCTGCCTCGGCGGGACGCGTACGCGGGAAGTAGTGACCGCCGGCGGGAAGCTCGTGGAGCTCCACGTGTTGGGCCAGCAGTTCCCAGTCCCGGTGGCGTACCTGGAATCCGGCCGTGGCAGGGTCGTCCGCAGCGATCACGACGGTGACCGGCGCCGATAGCGGCTCCGGCGGCGGGTTATCCAGCAGGTCGGCGAAGAAGCGTTGCGCCAACACGAAGTCGTGGCGGTACGCAGCGCCGACATGCTCGGCGCGTTCCGCGTCCAGTTCCCGAAGCTCGGTGTAGCCGCTGTCGCTGCTCAGCCGCGCGGCGATCTCCGCGTTGCTGCGTTCCTCGAGCTCGCTGATAGCGGCGCGACGGTCCTGCGCGGTTCCGAGCAGCTGCGCACCGATGAACAGACGCGGCACGGTCGTCCCGACCTCCTGCAGCCGCAGGGCCGTCTCGACGGCGAGCGCGGCGCCCGACGAGTGGCCCCATAACAGGACGGTGGTCAGACCGCGCCGCTTGATCTCTGCAACCACCCGGTCCACGACCTTGGCCAATGGTGCGAACGACTCCTTGCGGGCGCCGACGTCATGGCCGGGCAGCTCGACGGCATAGACGGCCAGACCGCTGTCGCGCAACGCCCTCGCCATTGGTTGGAAGTTCACCGCGTTGCCGCCGGCGTACGGAAAGCACACCAGGGCAGCGGTTCGCGTGCCGTTCGATGTGGACAGCTCCTGCAGCAGCTCGGACTGCCCGTCGGACTTGCCGTCCACGACGCCCGCGAGATCCGCGAGGATCGGATGCCGCGTGACCTCTTTGAGCGACACAGCCCGGTCGAGGGTGATGGCGAGCTTGACCGCCGACAGTGACGTGCCACCCCGGTCGAAGAAGTGGTCACACCGTCCGATCTGCTCCGAAGGGATGCCGAGCACCGCGGCCCAGGCGGCAGCCAGTCGCCGTTCGGTCGGC
>JBJMIR010000073.1:0-3587 GCA_045806785.1 Propionibacteriaceae bacterium
GATGCCCCCACCAACCTCGGGATTCCCGATAAGCGGTCCAGTCCGGGCACGCCGGCGGCCGCCGCCCGCATACCGGTGGGCCCGCGTACGGGATTTCTAACTGGTCGTGCGATTGAGTTGCGGCTGGTCGAGCCGGGTTAGACGGTATGAGCAGGCCTGAGGCCTCGCTCGCAATTGGTCGTGGGTTGCCGGGCAGGCTGTGGGCTTGTCCGGTAGAGCCACAAGTTGCGGGAGGCCTCAGTGGGGAATGAGCGTACGTTCGTTGGGTTGGATGTGCACGCCAGGTCGGTGACCGGGCATGCCCTTGACGCGGTGACCGGTGAGGTGTGGCAGCGCAAGCTGTGCCCCGATCCGGGTGAGGTGTTGCGCTGGGTGTCGGGTCTGCCGGGTCCGGTGAAGGTCGGCTACGAGGCCGGCCCAACTGGATACGGCCTGTATCGCTGTCTCAATGATCATGGAACCCTGTGTGTCGTGGCGGCGCCATCGAAGCTGCACCGGCCGCACGGGGATCGGGTGAAGACCGACGCCCGGGACGCGGAGCTGTTGGCCCACTTGTTGAAGCTGGGCGAGATCGTCGAGGTGAACGTGCCGAGTGTGGAGCAAGAGGCGGCCCGGGATCTGGTGCGGGCCCGAGAGGATGCCCGGGCCGACTTGATGCGGGCCCGGCATCGGGTGTCGAAGATGCTGCTCCGGCAGGGGATCGTCTACTCAGGAGGTGATGCGTGGAGGAAGGTCCATGACAACTGGCTGCGCGGCCAACGGTTCGACCAGCAGTCCCGGCAGCTGGCCTACGACTCGGCTTATGAGGCCATGGTGTTGACCGTGGACCGTAGGGATCGTCTCGATCGGGCCATCGATGAGATGGCTGCCAACAGCAGCTACACCCCGGTCGTGCGCCGGCTCAGCTGCCTGCGCGGCATCTCCACACTGACCGGTTTCGCGCTGGCGGTTGAGATCGGTGATTGGCAGAGGTTCACCGGTGCCACCATCGGCGCGTTCGTCGGGCTGGTGCCCACCGAGTCCTCCTCCGGCCAGTCCCGCTCCCAGGGCTCGATCACCAAGACCGGCAACACCCACGCTCGCCGGCTGCTGGTCGAGGCCGCCTGGCACCACGCGAAGCCTTACCGGGTGCCAGGCAAGACGATGCGGGATCGCTGGGAACTCGCCCCGCCGGCGGCCCGGCTCCGCGGCCACGAAGGCAACCGCCGACTGCACCAACGCTGGC
Organism: Propionibacteriaceae bacterium; assembly: GCA_045806785.1. Taxonomy (GTDB): domain Bacteria; phylum Actinomycetota; class Actinomycetes; order Propionibacteriales; family Propionibacteriaceae; genus Microlunatus. The sequence continues at coordinate 1,226 of JBJMIR010000073.1, forward strand.
AGAGGTTCAACGCCCGCAAGAAGCGTCCCGCGGTCGCCGACGTCGCCATCGCCCGCGAGCTTGCCGGCTGGGCCTGGTCGCTCGCCGTGCTCGAATAGCAACGGCATCGAAGACTTCTTCACCTCCGTCGCCGTCAGCCCGGTTGCCGCGCGAGGAACGACCCACGATCTAACTATGAACAACCATGATCAACATCTTTCATGATCACGATCGTGGCCACGTTCGCTCTCTAGACCAGTGGCCGTTCCCGACGAACAGCCCGTCCTGCGGTAACCAACCCGCGCATATCAGTCTGACCGCGCGTCGCACCTGACACGCCAACCAGGAAAGACAAAGACGCAGCGAAGAAGAACGGGCCGGTCTCCACGCACCCAGCAGGGAGACCGGCCCAGCCCTGCCTACTTGACAATTCGGGACTACATATCAGTTAGATGGGCCGTTCGACGCGATTAGGGCGCATGGTTTTTCTCGCCAACCGCGCGTACGGCCGCAGCGACCGCAGGGGAAACCGATGCATCGAAGACGCTGGGGATGATGTAGCTGGGGTTCAACTCATCCGGCGCGACTCGGTTTGCGATGGCATTGGCCGCAGCCGACAGCATTTCGTCGTCAATGTGACGGATGCCGCCGTCGAGCAACCCGCGGAACACCCCGGGAAAGGCCAGCACGTTATTGATCTGATTCGGGAAGTCGCTGCGTCCGGTGGCGACAACCGCGGCGTGCCGCTGAGCGTCTGTGGGATCCACCTCCGGAATCGGGTTCGCCAGCGCGAACACGATCGCATCCTCGGCCATGTTGGCGATGTCCTGTTCATCGAGAATGTTGGGAGCCGAAACACCGATGAAGACGTCAGCACCTACCAGTACGTCCTTCAAGGATCCGGAACGCTTTTCCTCGTTGGTGTTCTCCACCAGCCAGCGCCGCATGTCGGAGGATCCCTCGGGCGCGTCGTACACCGCTCCCTTGCTGTCACAGCCGATGATCATGGTCGCACCCTGCCGCTTCAGCAGCCGGATGATCGCCGAGCCGGCCGCACCCACGCCGGAGATCACGAACCGCACCTGGGAGATGTCCTTGTTCACCACGCGGAGGGCGTTGATCAATGCCCCGAGTACTACGATCGCGGTGCCGTGTTGATCATCGTGGAAGACCGGGATGTCCAGCTCCGCACGGAGGCGTTCCTCGATTTCAAAGCAGCGAGGCGCGGAGATGTCCTCTAAGTTGACGCCGCCGTATACCGGGGCAATTGCCTTGACGATCTCCACGATCTTGTCCGAATCCTGGGTGTCCAAGCAGACCGGCCAGGCGTCGACACCGGCGAATCGCTTGAAGAGGGCCGCCTTGCCCTCCATTACGGGCAACGCTGCCGCTGGTCCGATATTGCCCAGACCCAGTACCGCAGAGCCATCGGTGACGACAGCGACGGTGTTGCGCTTGATCGTCAACCGGCGTGCGTCGGCCGGGTTCTCCGCGATCGCCATCGATACCCGGGCGACGCCTGGGGTGTAGGCGCGGGAAAGATCATCGCGGTGCTTGAGCGGAACCTTCGGCGTGACCTCGATCTTGCCGCCGAGGTGGAGCAGGAAGGTACGGTCGGAGACCTTCCGAACCTGAAAGCCTTCGAGTGCCGCAATCGCCTTGGTGATCGACTCGGAGTGCTCGACGTCGCTTGCGTTGCAGCTGACGTCGACGACGAGCATGTCGGGATGTGACTCGGCTACGTCGAGGGCAGTGATCGCGCCACCGGCCTCCGCCACAACGCTCGAGAGTCGAGCGGTGGCCGCCGCATCGGTCGGCGCCTCCACTCGCACAGTGATCGAATAGCCAGGACTCGGCGTAGCCATTGTTCTCTCCTCGCAGCTTGCGGACGTTTCGCCGTGAGGACTCTACCCAAGGCAGGTAATAGTCTTCGCACATGGCAGTGCTAACTCTTGGGCCTGCGCTGCCGGAGGAGCGAAAGCGCAGTCAGCGGGGCCCGCTGGTAGTCCTGTTATGCCTGCTCGTCATTGCCATGATCGGCTCGTCGGGCGTGCTCGCACACAGAAACCGGGTCGCGATCATCCCGCTGCATGCGGTCACCGTCGCCGTGGGACCGGGCGGCCATCTTGTCGACATCTCTGATGCGAATGAACTCATTCCGGGCAGCAGGGTGCGAGCCGGAATGCCGGACAGTATGGAGCTTGCCCAGCAGCAGGCCGCCTGGCTGGCCACGGGCACGGTGCCACGCGTCAGCGGACTCGACGGTGACATGGTGGCCGCCGCGCTGCTCGATTTGCGGGTCCTGAGTCGCCCGTACGGTGTGCCCGTCGCCGGATGGAGCCCACAGTGGCGCTATGTATGGCCGCGTGATTCAGCGTTGGTT
>JBJMIR010000074.1:0-39014 GCA_045806785.1 Propionibacteriaceae bacterium
GGCCAGCTCAGCTCGGCCGAGTTCGTCGCGGAGCCAGTCAGCGGCGAGTGCGTCGTTGCTGACATCGACCAGTGACCGATCACGGTCGTCATTTGCTGATGGAGCTGGTCCGTCCGCTGGCGATTCCAGCTCAACTTTGGCTCGGAGGTCCGACCATTTCCAGGTACAGGAATTGTGTTGGCACCCGGCCGCCCTGGCACCGTTGGGCATTATCGCGATCCAGGCTTCGCCGCGATCGTGGTCTGAGTTGAACGGGCACGACTCAAGCTCCCAGCGGTACCCGGTACCGTTCCATGGCTTGCCGTTGCGGGTATCCAGCTCGTGCTCCTGGAGCCACGCAGTCATCCTTCGATATCTACGGTGGTGTCCTGGGTGCTCGCTGTGGCCGGTTTTGAAGGCGGGGCCTCGTCGTTTGTCGTAGGTCGTTCGGGCGTGGCCACGGCCGCTAGTAGCTCGACATCGACGGTGACACGATCCTCCGGCGTCGACAGCAGTCGCGCCCGTCGATGTGGCCGTTCGGGTGTGTCGTCTCCCTTGGCGTTCAGCGTTCCGGGTATCCGCATATTCGGGCCGCATTAGCTACCGACGTGTCGATCTTGATGGTCTCGTCATCGAATCGTGCCGCTAGCGCCTTCAAGAAGCCGTGCACCAGCTCACGACTGGGCTCATCGTTCGGCAGGTCCACTGCAGTCATCTTGGGCTGAGATTACCCGTAGAACAGCATCGAGAACGCCACTCCAGCCATGATCGACACACAGATCAAAGCTGTCCAGAATGTTGTCCTGCTCATATTGTTCTCTCCCACTCCGCGTCATTCCGCCGAGGGAACCGGTTCAAGAGCTCCGACCGGGGAGTGAGCCTGGAGCCGATTCGGGCTCCAGGGTCACCGCACACGCCCGAAATTGGCCCATGCATTGGCCAATTGCGCCGTACTAACTGTTTACCCCCCAAACAGTTAGTGAGCCCGGCGAGCCTGCAAAAAGGGGATTCGCCAATCGATACATATCACAGGTCTTCCACAGAGCCAAATCATCAGCCGTTTGCCGCACCGGATTATGCAGAATACGCACGAATTGTACAGAAAACGCACCAAGTCGTGCACAACCGAATTATGTTCCGATTTCATTGGGACCTAAATCCCGAATTTCAGTCTACACAGCTGACGCTCCGAAAATGTGATGCAAAGAGGTTCTCCCAGCTTCGCAAAGATCGCGCCTGTGTCCAATTGCCAGCAACTGTGCGCGGGTGGATAGTTACGGCATGCGCGATATCGAGGACTTCCATAGCGACTTTCTGCCCGCTTCATCGAGGCACAACGCTCCTATCACGACGGAGACCCAGAACCGAATAACGCACTGTGGTCCACTACCAACCCGGTATCACTCTTCGCGGCTCGGGGATTGCTTGCCACCGGCACGGAGCATGTCACCAGGACATTTCGATTCGTTGCCTCGTGGTTCTCCGACCTGCGAAGCTAACCGTAGCGATCCGTCAAGGACCGCGCTGCCGAGGATGCTGCGCAGCAGCATGTATGCGTGTGCTCTGGCGGTCGGCATGTCGCTCGCCTGGCGGCAATGCCAGGACCGGATATCGGCTGCTGTCAGGCCAGCCAGCGGCCTATCGCCGAGCGCTGGCAAGATGCGCCTATCCAATAGATTGCGGTACAGCGCGCAAGTGCGTGGCTTGAGATCACGATCAGCAAGCCACGGGTCCGCGTACGCGGCAAGCGTCAAGCTTGACGGTTTGGCATTCTCCGGGCCGGGGTCCCACTTACCCTTTCTGATCTTGGTCTGCTGCTCCGCTTGCCGTATGGGCCCGATGTAGCTCGCTTGGAACTTGCCCGATCGCTCTCGATGAATTTTGCCGAAGCTCCGGCGCGGTCGACGGGTGTCAGTGTTCGACATTGGAACCTTTTCGTCTTGGGTCGCGCACCCTAAACGCACCCTGACAATTGTGAGCCCGTGATTGTGCGTGAGTATCTATAGACACTGCGCTTACCTTGTATGCAACAGAAATTGGAGTCGATGCCGATTATCCCTACCGAAGTGAACGTCAGCTCAAGGCACGACAAATACTGCGATGCCACAACTCGAAATGCCTCGCGTGTTGTTGACGAGTTCGCGTTTGCGTAGATCTCCATCGTGACCGCCTGGTCGGCATGTCGAAGGATTCGCATGATCATGCCCGGATGTACATCTAGTTCGACGAGCAACGTGGCACATGTGTGCCGGGCATCATGAACAGTGATCGGACGCACTCCCGCGGCCTCGCAGCGCGCCCCACGAACTTCCTGTTGAGAGTACGAGGATCAGTGGGGGTGCCGTGGCGACCCGTGAAGATCAAAGACGGCCAGTCCACCGCTTATCGAAGAAGATCACCCGGCTGAACGCGGCCAGCCGCCGCAGAAACCGGGCCAGGTACGGCTCCTCCCAAGCGACTATCCTTGGGGTTGGTCTGCTGAGCACCTCGAGGCGTGCTCCGTGGCATGGAGTGCCAAGAGGAATTAGCCCAGAGATCTCCGTCCCTCGATGGGGGAGTTAAAAGGCTGCCCACGCCAAAGGCGGTTCAGTTGGGTGTTGAATCATTCCTCTGCAATCGGTCTGACAGGTGCCGAGATGGACTGACCAGGTGGCGCAGCGTCGGCTCCAGGTATGTGACGGGCTCCAAATCGGCGCGGTGCGTGGCTGCGTAACGTCCCGCCAACGGTTGCGCGCTCAGTCCGTGAAAAACAACGCTGAGCAGGACCGTCAGTCCAATTGTTGCGACCACATCGTCGATTGGTCCAGGCACGCCTTGCAGGTCTTCCAGCGCTATCAAAGCGAAGATGATCGAAGCCAGTCCCCGTGGGCCGAGCCAGCCAATGAAGAACATCGTGGCCCAGTCCATCCCCGCACCGAGCAGCGAGATGGCCACTGGCAGCATGCGGATCACGGTCAGGCTTAGTAGAGCGTAGAGGAGGATGCGCCAGCTCCAATCCGCAGCTATGGCCGGGACGCCAATGGCTCCGAAAAGAAGCCAGCAGATCATCGATGCCAAGCCGCAGGTCTGCTCGACGTAGTAGACCTCTTTTTCTCCTCCCCGATGAGTGACAGCGCCGAATGCGCTTCCAGCCACGAAGGCGGCGACGAAACCGTTTGCGTCGATCACCACTGCGAGGAGGAACGCGAGGAGCGCAAGTGCGAGAATCCCTGGACCGGTGGACTCTTCAGAACTCCAGCCGCGCCGGCGAGCTGAACGCAGTAGCACCCCACCCAAGGCACCCAGCACCACACCAGTCAATGCACCCAGCAGGAGACCGAACAAGCCACGCAAACTTTGCTGCCATATACCCGCCTCGGCGGCGATAGCAGCGATAGACACAGTGACGATCGGAGTGACGATTCCGTCGTTCAGTCCGCTCTCCACGTTTAGCGTCTGCCGCACTCGATAAGAAACCCTGCGATCCGACATGACCGCCGAGCCAAGAGCGGCGTCGGTCGGGGCGAGTGCGGCACCCACCAGCAACGCGTACCAGAGGCTGAGGTCTAGAAATGTGGCGGCGGCCGCCATTCCCAAGGCGGTCGTCAGGGGCAGACCTATTGCCAGCAGTCGGGCGTAGTGCCCGAGGTCTTGTCGCAGCTCCGCGAATCGTATGCGGCTCGCATCTGCGAACAGCACCCAAACAAGCGTGACCTCCGCAATGATCTTCGTCGAATGGGGGTCAGAGTCGACCTGCACGAGCTTGAGGCCGCCCAGGATGAGGCCGACGGCCACGAAGAAGATCGGCGTCGAGATTGCCGCCGCCCGCCCCGAGATAATCCCCCAGACGAATATCGCCGCAAGGATCAGTGATAGTGCGGCAATATCCATGGCGCCATTCCCTACAGTTCGTTGACCGCCACTTCTTAGCCTTGAACGGTACATTCTGCACTCGAGGATGGTGTCGGCTGATCTAGCAGCAGGTTGTCGCATTGGGACAGCACCTCGTGCATCTTCTGCGGACTTGTGTTGAGGTCAGGAGGTAGAGCCCAAATTTCTGGCCGCGATGAGAGCTGCATAGTTCGTGGCGAGTGCCGTCACCGCATCCGCTGGCTGCCGGGGGCAGACGTTGTGCGCCTCGTCGATGACGATGAGGCATGGCTGGCGGCGTGACCGGTTACGTCGTCGACAGAATGGTTTCAGAGATGAGCCGCTGCTCGTTCATGGTGTCAAGCGAGCCCAGGTCAACAACCACACAACGCGAAGTCGGCTCCAGCAGATCGTCAACCAGTGAGCGTCCCCAGACGCGACTCCACATAGATTAGTGAAACTCTGTCGACGAGATCGGGCCTCGAATTCACACATTTTGGGTGAGGCCGACGTCTGCTGGACTTCTTAGGTTCGTGGGTGATGGCCGCCGGTGCAGGCGCGCCCAAGGAGGATCCGCCGCCATGACCACGCAGACGACGCAGCGACACCGAACCGGGGCGGTGTCGAACCGGAGAGTCCCGTGAAAGGCAACGCTGCTCAAGGCTGCGCGGTCCGATGAGTCGGCGATTGTTAGCAATCGGCGCACTGTTGGTGATAGCAGCCACGATCGCGCTTGCGGTCGCAGTCGCGGTCGGTGAGTTCCCGCGTGGGCTTTTGCTGCTGGGCTGTTTGCTGATTACCGGCGCGGCTGCCTGGTACGGCGTGCTGCGGCGCGGGCTGGCGCGGGTCGTTGGGCTGATCGTTGCCGGCCTCGGACTTGCGGGTGCGCTGGTCTTGCTGGTTACGCGCGGGGCGCCGCTGGTCGATCTGTTGGTTGTCGTTGGACTGCTGGTGTCGGTGGCTGGGGCGCGAGCCGCTTTCGCCCTGCATGTGGATCTGCCGAGCGCGTCCGCGCCGCGGCACCCGGTGCTCTTCTACAACCCGAAGTCCGGGGGCGGCAAAGCGATGCGCTTCGCGTTGTCCGAGGAGGCCAGCCAGCGTGGGATCGAGGCGGTCGAGCTGCAGCCAGGTGACGACCTCGAAGCACTGGTCCGCGCGGCCGTGGCGCGCGGCGCAGACGGGCTGGCCATGGCCGGTGGGGACGGCTCGCAGGCCATCGTGGCCGCCATCGCCGCCGAGCGCGGACTGCCGTACGCCTGTATCCCGGCCGGGACACGGAACCACTTCGCGCTCGATCTCGGCGTCGACCGCGACGATGTCGTCGGCGCCCTTGACGCATTCGTTGACGGCGGTGAGCGATGGGTCGACCTCGGCGACGTCAACGGGCGGACGTTCGTTAACAACGTCTCACTCGGGCTCTATGCCGAAGCGGTGCAGCAGGAGGACTACCGCGACGCGAAGATCCGCACCGTCCTGGATACAGTGCCCGATGTCCTCGGCCCAACCGGCGATGAGCTCGATCTGCGCTGGCGTGGACCGGGCGGGCACGAACACCACGGGGGCGCTGCGGTGCTCGTATCCAACAACGCCTACCGATTCGGCCACGCCATCGGCTCGGGCACACGCCCCCGGATTGACGACGGCCTGCTAGGGATCACCGTCCTCGGCGCGATCTCATGGCAGGACGAGGAGGGCCGTGCGTTGCAGCGCCCGTGGCGCACGTGGTCCTCACCCACATTCGAGGTCGGTTCGGAGCAACCGATCGCCGCCGGTATCGACGGGGAAGCTCTCGTTCTCGATGCCCCGCTGAAGTTCAGCATCAGGCCCAAAGTTTTACGCGTGCGCGTGGCCCGCCAGCACCCGGGAGCCTCGCCCTCGGCAATGGCCCCGGAGGGAGCCGGCGAGGGTGTGGCCGAGCTGGTGCGAATCGCGTTCGGCCGAAATCGGAAACCGTAGAAAAGATCGATACCAAGGAGGTCAGCATGGATCTGATGGAAATTACCGAGAAGGAGCGCCTGAGTCGTGAGGAGGCCGCCGCCCGCCTGCATGCCCTCGCGGACGCGCTGGCTCGGCACAACGAGGTCGAGTTCGAACGCGGGGGTCTGCGCTTCACGGTGCATGTGCCCGACGAGGTCGACTTCAAGTTGGAGATCGAGATAGGCGAGGACGAGCGCGAGCTGGAGGTCGAGCTCACGTGGTAATCGAGATCGATGCCGCTCGCCCCTGAACGCTGGCCGCCGGCGGACAACCCGGCGCCGCTCGACGCCGGCCCGCCCCAGGCGGAGCCGGTGGAGCAACTGCTAGCGAACCAGCTCAGCGTCGATCGGGCCGACGCGTCAGCCGCCAGCACCTGGGCCCTGGCGGTGCTGCGCCGTCTCCGGAGGTACGACTATGCCGCCTACCGTTCAGTGGCGCGGCTGTCCGCCCCACTGCTAGACGAGCCGTTGAGACGGGTGTCTGGCTACGCCAACTTCTCCAAGCCATGGTTCATCACCGCTGGCTTCCTCGCCCTATTCGGCGGGCCGCGTGGACGACGTGCTGCGCTCACAGGGCTTGCGGCCGTCGGCGCGACGTCGCTTGTGGTGAATCAGCCCATGAAACTGATCGGGGAACGCCACCGCCCCGACCGGGACCGACTTGGCGTACCGCAGCAGCGATGGGTCACCATGCCCTCGTCGACGTCTTTCCCGTCCGGTCACTCGGCATCCGCCGCCGCGTTCGCCGTTGCCGTCGGAGACCTGCTGCCGGCGCTCAAGCTTCCGTTACGTGGCGCGGCGTCGGTGGTGGCATTTTCCCGCGTGTACACCGGCGTGCACTATCCGAGCGACGTTCTGGTCGGCGTGACCGTGGGCGCGCTCCTCGGCCGGATGGCCTCGATAGTGGCGCGCCGTACCCGTGGCGCCCCGGCCCGGCAGCCGCAGGCTGAGTCGCCGATGCCGGGGAAACCGATGCGACAGCTCGTATAGGTCAGCGACTCGACCTATCCGCGCTAGTGGGGTAGTCCTGGCTGGGGTGTGAGATCGTCGTCGCGTGTTGTGGAGCCGGCGGTCCAACGATCAGCGGCATGTCGCCGGTAGTGGGCCTCATCCTCCTCGCCAGCTCGCACATGTGTCGGGTCAAGCACCCGCTGTAGAAAGGCAATTGTTCGCTTCTCCTGTGGGCGACCGATGACGTCGTCCGGATGGCCTTCCTCAACGATGACGCCACCATCCATAAAGATCACCCGATCCGCGACCTCCCGAGCGAACGCCATCTCATGGGTGACGACAATCATGGTCATCCCTTCGGAGGCAAGCTCCCGCATCACCGAAAGCACGTCGCCGACAAGTTCCGGATCCAACGCCGATGTCGGCTCGTCGAAGAGCATCAGGCCCGGGTCCATTGACAAGGCACGGGCGATCGCGACCCGCTGTTGCTGCCCTCCGGAGAGTTGAGCGGGATAGGCGCTCTCCCGGCCGGCCAGACCGACCTTGGCCAGATTGTCCTGAGCCTTTGTCGAAGCCTCTTCCTTGGGCCGCTTCAGCACATTGATCTGACCGATAGTGCAGTTCTGCAGCGCGTTGATGTGCGGGAAAAGATTGAACTGCTGGAACACCATCCCAAGGTTGCTCCGGACGCGGTCGATGTCGCAGTCGGGATCCGTGACCTCCTCGCCCATCACGACCACCCGCCCGGAGGTTGGTTCCTCCAGCAGATTCACACAGCGCAACAACGTTGACTTTCCAGAGCCCGAGGGGCCGATCACACAAACGACCTCACCGCGATGGATGATCGTTGAAATGCCTTTGAGTACCTCGACGGAGCCGAAGGACTTGTGCAGGTCGATGACTTCGACAACCACCTCTCGTGGCCCTGCCGTTGGAGGAGTGGCGGTGTCAGTGACGGCTTCCGACATCGCGTTCACCGACCTCTCCTGGCTCGGGCTTCCAGCCGCTGCACGAGGAAAGTAAGCGGCAGCGTGATCACCAGGTAGCAGAGACCGGCGATCACTAGTGGAGTGAGATTAGCGTTGGTGCTGGACAGATCGCGCCCGTACTTGGTCAGCTCATAACCGGCGGCCGACAAGCCCAGGATGTAGGCAAGCGACGAGTCCTTTACCAGCAAGATCAGCTCGTTGGTCAACGGAGGGATGACGATCCGAAACGCTTGCGGAAGCACGATCTTCCGACTCGCCATCCCGGCCGGCATACCGAGCGAGCGAGCCGCCTCGACTTGCCCCTTCGGAACGGCCTGGATGCCGGCTCGAATCGTCTCGGCCATGTAGGCCGCGGCTACTATGCCGAGCGCAAGCCACACCGTGCCGTACGGGTCGAAGGGAATGATCAGGCCGGAAAAGGCCAGCGGCAGCAGGCCGAACGCGAGTAGCACGATGAGGGCCGGCAGGCCGCGGAACAACTCGATGTAGATGCCAGCGATCCAGCGGTATGGAGCCACCGAGGAGAGCCGCATCAACGCGAGGATGGTGCCACCGACTAGGCCAATAATGAAAGCGCCGGCGCTATAGATGATGGTGTTGAGCAGTGCGGTGCCTAAACCCTGGGTCAAGGTGGCGTAGATCATGTCGGACCGGAAGAAGACTTGCCCGATCTGCTGCCAGTCGGCCACCAAGAGCAGCACGACGATCGCGACGGCCAGGACCACGTACTGAATCAGCCGACGTCGCTTGGCGCGTTGGCGCGGAGACGGCCCGCTGTGCGCCGGCGGAGCGAGGGTGGAAACGCTCATCGCAAAACCTCCTGAAGTAGGCTGAGTCGAACCTCAGTCCGGCGGCTTCCTCGGTTGCCGGAGACCGCAGTTGAGTCGCGGGAGGCGGCGGGTGGTCGGGCTTCGCGCTTACGCGGGCTGAACGCCAAACCACTTCTTGTAGATGGTGTCATAGCTGCCGTCGGTCTTCGACGTCTTGATCACATCGTTGATGACGGCCAGCAACGCCGCGGCGTTGGCGTTGTCCTTCTGCACCATGAAGCCGTACTGTTCGCCGGTGTTGAACTCCTTGGACACGGTGGTTGTCGGATTGTCCTTGGCGAAGTCGTACACCGTGCCGTTGTCGTTGATCGCAGCGGCAACGCGCCCGGAAAGCACTCCGGTTAGGGTGGTCGGCCCGTCGTCGAAGACCACGATTTCGTAGCCGTTGGCTGCCTTGTTGTCCTCGGCGTAGCTCTGACCGGTGGTATCAGTCTGGACTCCAAGCTTCTTGCCGCGGAGCTCTGACAAGTCCTTAATCCCGGAATCCTTCTTAACCAATAGCGCCTGGGTGGCTTTGAAATACGGATCGGAGAACGCGACAGCTTCCTTGCGCTTGTCGGTGATGGTGACGGCACCCATGGCGGCGTCACACTTCCGTGCTGCGAACACCGCTCCGGAAGTCTGCGATGCGAAGTCCACGTCGAAGATCTCCAGGGTGACGCCCAGCTTCTTAGCGACCTGGTCCATCAAGTCGACATCGAACCCAACCACTTTGTTGGAGCTGTCCTTGAACTCGAACGGCTTATAGGACAGGTGGGTGCAGACGGTGAGCTTTCCCGGTGCCACCAAGGAGACCTGCCCGGGGCTGCCACTTCCAGCCGGTGAAGATGATGACGATGGGGTTTGGGTGGGGGCGCAGGCGGCGAGAACGACTGTGGATAGCGCTGCAACCGCAACAATAGTCTGGCGGACTCTTTTGAGCCGGGCGGTAATCACAGGATTTTCCTTTGCTGGATGAAATTTCTCGCATTCTGGCATGGCACCTAATCGCACGCAATAAGCAGCGTATCGCTAGCGCCGTACTAACCCAGTCAATCCAAATCCCGCCGATCACGACAGCGGGCCGTCGGACACCACGAGGTCCGCCCGGTCGCCGGTTGAGAGGGCTACACGGCCCAGGACCCGAGCCTGCGTCGTCGAGGTGTGGGCTCCAGCCGAGATGGCAACATGCCTCTGGTCATAGCTGGCATCGTGTGGCCGACTGCGGCGACCACACGATGATCACGGCGATCTTGATCGCCTCAAGTGCACGCGCCCGGCACCCCAGTACAACACCGATGCCGAGCGCTGCTAGCAGGCGGCGCTTTAAGAAATCACGGTCCATGCCGGCATCGATGATATTGACTAACCAAGTGAACTCCACAGCAAGAACCACAGCAGGGTACTGCGGATGAGACTGGCCAATTTCGCGGTTATTCATATTAAGATTGTTTGTCAAGTCAAGAAATGGTTGTCGGTACGATTCCAGTATGCTATAGAGTGTTAGCGCGCTGAGACCGGGCGAGTCGAATTCGCGAGATAAAACCACGAATGATAGCAGTCAGATCATAGGACGCCGCCGGCCTCTACCTAGCCTCGGCTTTGCTCGAGCTTGCGCTGCCTCCTGATCTCTCTGGCAATCGCATCGTCGAGCGATGGCATGACGTCCCTAGTCGATCACACTAAATCCGGAGAAGTTACTCGAGAGCTCGAGAGTATTCCGCGCGCCAGACTTGGATTTACAATCACGTTCGTTAGAACACCGAACAGTGCGCCCAATGTGAAGTACATGGTGAAGTTACGGATTCCAGAATTGAACAGGTAAGAGAACATTCCAATTGTGCTCGCTGCGCAGAGAATTAGAGTCAACACGCCTATGCCGCGAGAGGGCAAGGCGAACTCAACAAAGAAAAGCAAGACAAATCCGACAATTGCACCAATGATGAGACCTAACCAGTTGAACGAAGGAAGGCGCTCGGCACTGAAATCTGGGGTGGTTACTTTCGCTATGGCGCTGACCGCATAGACAGCAAAGATTACCAGGCCTGCCCAGAATCCTGCGCGGCCTGAGAACTTAGCGTCACGATCGGCGGCCCTACCAGGTAGGAGCGCGGAGATAAGAAAGAAAGCCAGTATGATTCCCGGAATAATAATAAAGATGATCGAGAAGTAGATTAACTGCAGCATGCGCGCCCTCGGTGGTGCCTTCCAATGCGGTATAGGAGCTAACCTGCCCACCCTCGCTGGCTTAAGCCTGTTCAGCCGAATGAGCTTGCCATTCAGGCCGGATTTGACGTTCGCATTCAGCCGTTCTACTGCGGCTCGCGCAGCGGGCACGAACTACATCCGACCTCCGGGCAACCGTACCGGCTTCCAGGGTTGGTTGAGCGGATTTAGCCTCTTCAGGTCAGCCGTGCCTCGCCAAGGCCGCAGTGGCATCCGCCCGCGATTGCGGTGCTGTTGCCGTCGAGGGCCAGATGTCGCTACACCGTTTGGCCGCAGTCGACGACCATGGCGTATCCGACGATGAAGGGAAGGAGTCCGCGTCTGAGGTCCTGGACGCGGCGGCCTCGGCCCGGCGGCCCGCACTGACCCGGCGACATCGCGGCGTGGGTGGCTACAGTGGCGAGGCGTGAATGTCGAGGTCAACGAGCTGGGCCAGCAGGTGGGGCCGTCCGTTCCCGGGTGGCGGCCGCGTCCCGTGCCCACCCGCGCGTCTTTGGCCGGCGGACTGCCGGGAGGCTCCTGTCGACTGGAGCCCCTCGATGCCGCTGCGCACGCCGAGCCACTGTTCACGGCCGACGCCCTCGACGTCACCGGTTCCAGCTGGACCTACCTGCCCTACGGCCCGTTCCCCAACCTGCCCACGTATCGCGCCTGGCTGGAGGAGGTGAGCGCGCAGACCGACCCGATTTTTCTGGCCGTCGTCGACACAGCGCAGTGGCCGGGCCGAGCCGTCGGAGTGGCGAGCTACCTGCGGATGCAACCGGATGCCGGCTCGATTGAGGTCGGTCACCTGCACTTCTCCTCGTTGCTGCAGCGCCGGACCGCGGCCACCGAGGCGCAGTACCTGCTGATGCGGCATGTTTTCGACGACCTTGGCTACCGCCGCTACGAGTGGAAGTGTGACGTTCTCAACGCGCCCTCCCGAGCGGCCGCCGAACGGCTCGGCTTCACCTATGAGGGCACCTTTCGACAGGCAGCCGTCGTCCGCCGCAGAAACAGGGACACCGCCTGGTTCTCCGTCGTGGACGGTGAATGGCCCCGTCTGCGCGCCGGCTTCGAAGCCTGGCTCGACCCTGACAACTGGCCCAACGGCTCCGCCGGCCGCCCACGGCGTTCGCTGGGCGCCTGCCGCGCACGCCAATAGCTGGCTCCTCCGCCTTGTCATGACCGTTTACGGCAGCGTGCTTCTCGAGGCTCCTGCGCGTGGTAGCCGTTCGGCAAGTATGACTTCCAGGTGTGATCACGAGGACCGTTAGCCGGTCGGCTTAGGGTCGGCGGCGCCCGTTCGGCCCTTGCGGTCGATCAACTGACGATCATCGCGAACCTGGTACTTGTCGCATCGATCGTCGTGATTCCGTTCAGCACCAACGCGGTCGGAGACCCCGGCATTGAGGAGCTCCCACTGTCGACGGCGTTTTTGGCGGTCAACATTGCCATCGCCTCAGGGCTCCACACTCTGGTGTACATGCTCGCGTACCGGCGCAAGCTATTCCTCGTCAGACCGACTGCCCGCGAGGTTCAGGGGAGCGATCGTGTCGCATTCGGTCACTTCAGGCGCTGACCGGCCTGGCACGGTTTACTCGCGCTGCGATCAGCTGTGCGGGGAACAGCAGCAGCAACCCAAACAGACCGATGGTGGGTGAGAAGAGCGAAATGATCAGGGCGATGAGGATTGCGCCAACGCTGAAGACACTGCCGACGACATGTTGCTGACTCTCGGCCGCTCCCTCGCCGTCGGTGAGTTCCGGGTGATGGACAAGGTAGTTAGCCATCAGCAGGTTGAGCACCGAGACGACCAGTAACGTGCCGATGTACAACGCCGCGAAGCCACCGTCGATGCCATCCGCGATCAGAGCGGTCGGAAAGGGCAGAAAGACGATCGCGGCAAGCCAGAACAGATTCAGCAAGACGATGCGCCCATTGTGGTGCCGGAGCGGCCGGAAGAGATCGTGATGAATCGTCCAGAAGTTGGCGATGACGGCAAATGACAGTGCGAAGGATCCGAGTTCTGCTCCGTTCTCAACAACAATGTCGGCCAGGGTCGCGCCTTCGGCGGCGTGGATTTCGGTCAGCGGGAGGATCAGGAGGGTAATAGCGATCGCGACAACGCCGTCGCTGAAGGCAATAATCCGTTCGACACTTGCCTCTCGTTCATGTGCCATCCGCTCGCCCAGCCTTTCGTCAGATCAACTTCCGCCGTTGGCAAGGGCAAAGTACCGGAGTCGGCGATGGCATGCGGGACCTGTATTGAGATCACATCGAACGCACATGACCGACGTATTCACCGAGCTGGAGCGTCATGGCGCCAGCATTGCTGAGCCAGTCAGCGCCTCTGTTTCAGCGGGCGGTGTAGCCACCGTCGACTGGGAGGGCGACGCCGACGACGAGGCTGGCGCCTGGGCTGCACAGCCACAGCACCGCTGCTGCAATCTCGTCGGCGCGGCCTAGCCTGCCGATTGGCTGGTTGGCTACGGCCTCCGGCACGCTGAGCTCACCCTTGGCGATCATGTCAGTGACCATGGGTGTTTCGATGGTTCCGGGGCAGACAGCGTTGATGCGGATCCCTCGTGGGGCATATTCCAGCGCGGCGCTCCTGGTGAGGCCGATCACGCCGTGCTTTGAGGCGTGGTACGCGGCGCGTCCTGGCAGTCCGACGAGCCCTCCGAGGGAGGAGCAGTTGACAATGGCGCCGCTGCCTTGAGTGCGCATCCGGGCCAGCTCGTGTTTCATGCAAGCCCATATGCCGCGCAGGTTGATCGCGTTGACCCGGTCGAAGGTTTCGGCGGGCTCCTCGGCGGCGTCAGTGGGTGGGGCTTGGATCCCGGCGTTGTTGAACGCCATGTCTAACCGACCGAACGCGGCGACCGTACGGTCCACCATCGCGCCGACTTGGTCCTCCTGGGAGACGTCACACAGCACACCGAGTGCCTGGTGCCCGGCGCCAGTTAGGTCGTCGGCAGCGGTGTTCAGCGCGTCTTCATTGACGTCGGCCAGCACTACGGCGGCGCCAGCCTCGGCGAAGGCCCGTGCGGTGGCCAGGCCCATGCCGGAGCTGCCGCCGGTGACCACAGCCACCTGGCCGGTGAAGTCGTACCGAGGATTCATCGTTGTTCCTTTCCGATGAGGAGAGAGGTGGGTGGTCAGTCGAGGCGAGCTGAAAGGAGACATCGGCGAGCACCGCTAGGAGACCTTAGTTTGCCGTCGGCGTGGAAGACCTTGATGGAAGGTGTACTGACGGGGCCTCCCAGCCGAGTGTCGGCCACCGTAGTGTCATGGACGTCGCAAGGCCACAACACCGTTCGGAACTCATCGAGGCAGGCAAGGTGAAGCACTTCGGCATGTCTGGGGCGGCTGCCGGGACAATTCGTCGTGCGCACGCGGTCCAGCCCGTGACGGCCGTGCAAAGCGAATACTCGCTGTGGTCGCGGCGCCCCGAACAGGAGGCCCTGGCGGCGTGCGAGGACCTGGGGATTGGCTTTGTGCCGTACAGCCCGCTCGGTCGCGTCGGAGATCCAGGTGCAGGGCGGCCGCTACAACGAGGCAGCAGAACGGATGACCAACCTCCAGATGTCTTAGTCCGGTTCCAGAACACTAGTCGGCTTTGATGTTGCCTCTGGCACCCTACCGGCAATTTTCACTCTTTCATAAGTGTTGGCTGCGCCAGCACGACGAATGCTGCAGGCTTTCCGCGCTTTATACACCCCTTAGTTCCGTTAGTGAACCGCAGTCTGATGTTTCCGTAATCCTTGGTGGAGACTGATACGGTTTCTGCAAATCTGAAAGTCTTCTTGTGAATAAGTCGGCCATCTCTATATACTCTAAGAGTCTTCAGCCCGTAGATCGGAGGGGACGAATGAGCAAGATCTTCCCCGATCTCAGCCGTCAATTTCATGCTTGGTAGGAGCAGAGTCAAGCCGAGTTCTGCAGTGCCACATTCCCGCAGTAATGTGCCGAATCCATGCACTGAAGTGCCTTCGACATCGTAAGAATCTTCTTTCCATTTGCCTTGAATTTGATCAAAATCAGACAATGACAGTTCACCGTCGCGGATGGTCGGTGATGTGGCCGCCGAAGCAGTGGTTTCGACGGTCTCCGATGGCTTAGGAGGGCTACTCGGCGTTGCGGCGGACGTAGCTTCAGAACCTCCCGAAGTTGTGGGGGCGTCGGCTGCACGGCTAATGAACAACACACCTATGACGACGGCGCTGGCCACCGTGGCCGCGACCGCGATATAGAGCAGCCGTGGAGTAATTCTCAAAAGGCGTCCTGGATTCCGCATAGGTGCGGCGATACTAGACCAAAGCGCACTGCGGGACTTGGAAGACGGCGAAAAGCCGATGTGATTTCGGTCGCGAGCGCGGGCGACTGAGCAGAGCCCGCACAAATCCAAAGGCTCCACACGTCAACGCGTGAAAGCAACACTGCTCGTTGATTTTACTTGAGCCCACCATTCTCAATGCGATTTCTATTGTTATTCCATACGCGGCGAGGGGGACGAGCGTCGACGCAACGCGACTACCAGCGCTACCAGCCCCACAACACCGGCAGCTACCGCCCCCAATACCGCTGGCGACATGCTGCGCGCCCGCTCGTAGCCCTGCTCGTACGCGTGTTGGGCGCTGGTCCGGACCCGTTCTGTGGTTTCCCGGGCTTTCTGCTTGGCCTGTTCTGAAGTCTCCCGAGCCTTCTGTTTAGCTTGCGCCTTGACATCCAGCTTGGCGGACAGGGCGTCAACCGTGTCGGCCAGCCGCTCACGGGACGCCTCAATGTGGGCCTCGATCTCTTCCGCGGTAGCGTCGGACGGCGGATCGGGGGGTGCTGCTGGTGTGGTGGAACTCATGGGCGGGCACTCTCCTTGATCTCTTCGACGTCCTTCTTGACACTTTCCACCGCGTGTGTCGGCACTGGCGGAGCCGCCTTAGCCACCTTCTTCTTGCCCACGAGCGCCGCAATGCCGGCGGCGATGGCAACCACAATGGCGACAATCAGCGCACCCAGCCAGGCTGGGAACACCAAGGCCAACGCCAAAATGGCGGTGGCCAGGAAGCAACCCAGTGCGAACCAGCCAAGCACGGCCGCCGCGCCGAAGGCGCCGATGCCCACCCCGGCAGTCTTCGCCTTCTCGGTCATCTCGGCCTGAGCCAGCTTCAATTCGCCGCGCAGCAGCCGGCTGGACTCCTCCGACACTTGCTTGATCAACTCCGCAATTGACTGGTTCCCAGGATCGCCCGTGGAGGCCCGGCTCGTGGACTCTTCGACTTGTGACATGATCATCCTTCTTCGTGCTGACTTGTCTTTACCTCGCACGCCTCCTCGGAACCGAGTCAGCTTGGCCGTGGAGAGGACCCGGGTCGAGCTGCGACCCGGGGGCTCCTCCTCTGGCCGGCTATCAGCGGCGGTTGGTCCGGGATACGTCGCCTTCCAGATCGACGCGCTCCTTGCGGACCTCCTCACCGACGGTTTCCTGCTCGGTGACGGCCTCAGTGTCGAGCCGGACGCGCTCCACAGGCACCGTCTCCTTCTGCACCACGGGCCGCTCCTCGTGAACCACGACCTCGTGCTCGTCCTCGGAGATGTCTGGGCCCGACATTGCGGCGTCCCGGTTGGCCTCGGTTATCGGCTCCCGCTCGACCCGCACCTCCTCGCGCTGGACGGGCACGGTCTGAGTGACGTTCTCGGTGACCACGTACTTCCGGAGCCGGGCCCGGCCTGCCTCCCGTTGCTCGGTGCCGACGTTGAGCCGCTCCTCCGACACGGTCATTGCATCATCGGTACTCCGTCGTGCTTGCTCACGCCGCTCGTCGTGGCCACCACGGCTTTGGACTGTGTCATTGCGATCACCGGCCCCTCCGGTTCCCGCAGTGGCGGTGGTCTCATCCCGGCCACCGGTCCGCCTGCCAGCCGCGGTTCCCGCCGTTGTCGTTGTGTTGTAGTCACTGCGGCCGTAATAGGCGTACAGCTCACGCTCCTCATCCTGAGAGAGGTTGCCGTCCTCGTCGATGCTTGGCGCGCTCTTCACGAACCCCTTGTCGTACGGGACGGTTATCTCCTCGCCTGACACGCTTGCCGTCGGCCAACGGGACGAATGACACCTTCGTACCAAACAAGCCCGTCTGCACCGTGACCCACTCAGGGTTCCCGGTCTCGTCATCGGCATACACCTGAACGGCCGGGCCGATCTTGCCCCCGTCCGTGCCGTATACATCGCGGCCAATCAGGTTGTCGATCTGGTCTTGCCCCAACACCTCGAGCCCCCTTCGGGATTGACTTCGGACGGGGACCTCCCCGCCCACTTCGCCGCCCTTACCCGTGCTGTTTACACTGTAAACAACAGTGGACAGCCGATTAACTTCGGCGCCGTCTTTCTGGTCCGGGCCGGCGGAGCCGGCTGGAACTCATTGGGACAGTGACAGCTCCAGCCGGTCGAGCAACATTTCCAGACCGACCTCGAACTCCTCGGCACTGTGGTCTTCACTAAGCAACGGCCGGAAGCGGAGCATCACAGGGTTGTCGGACAAGTCGAGCTGTCCGTCTATGTTGGGAAGCTGGGCTGATCCCTCATCGAGAGGTTCCTCTACCGGTGAGGTCTCGGCTCCGCGCTGCGCCGCCTCCAGCAACAGATTGCCCAGAAGAAAGCTGCTGAAGGCCCGATAGACCCCGACCACCTGCTCATCGGCCATCCCGTGCGAGGACAACGTGGTCAGGAAGTCCTCCACCACTTTCAAGCTGCGCAGCGGCGGCCTTAACCAGGGAGCGGCCGGGTGTCGAGTCGCGACCAGAGGAAACGCGCCCGGATGATCCAATGCGATCTGTCGGACGGCGTGAGCCAACGTTTGCAGGTAGCCCTGCCAGCTGCTGGTGAGCTGCGTGTCAAGGCCGTCGGTGACCCCATCGAGCAATTCGGCCACCACAGCCTCCAGCAGGTCCTCCCTGCCGGTGACGTGGCGGTACAAGGCCATTGCCTCAACACCGAGCTCTTGACCTAGCCCGCGCATCGTCAAACCCTGCGCGCCGTGGAGGTCGATATATCCGATAGCGGCGCGCACGATCGCCGGCCGACTTAGACGCTTGCCGCCGGCCTCGTTCTCCCGGCCTTCCGTCGCTACACCCATGCCAAGATCGTCCTGCCTTGCCCGTCCGCAAGCAAAACAGAAAATGGCCTTTTCCTGTGCGGCGGCATCCCTAACCCCCCGGCGGTTTCAGCTTGTGCTGGGTCCGAGAGGACCGGCTGATCCGGCCGCGCCTCCGGGGGCAGGTTCCTTCAACTCGACAAAGATCGCATGCGAGCCGGTGTCGCCGATGTTATGCCCCGCATGCTCCTGGGCGTCCAGCCAGCGAACCTCCCCAGCCCGGAGCTCGACGTCGGCCTGGCGGCCGTCATGCAGCAGTCGCCGCCGGAAGGAGCTCAGGGGAAGCATGACGCTGTCCGGGTGCCGGTGGGGGTGGGTTTGGTCCCCCGGGCGGTCCCGGTACTCGAGCACGCGCACGCGGTCATTCTCGAACAGGACCCTGTAGAAGTCCGGGTCGGTGATCGCCGGGTCGTCGCTCATAACGGCGATCCTAATTCCCCTCCTATCTTGCGGCCTGGACCCTCAGTCGGGCCGGAGGAAGCTCCGGATGGAGAAGAAATCTTGTCGCTGAACTCCGTTCCGATCACGTAGTAGTGCGCAAAAGCCGCCCGATACCCTCGCTTCATGCAATTTCCACAGGTGCAGCCGTTTCCCGATGACGCGTTCACTCGAGTCCTCTGTGTCGTGGCACACCCCGATGACGTGGAGTACGGCACGTCCTCTGCGGTCGCGGCCTGGACGGCGAAAGGTATCGAGGTCGCCTATCTGCTGCTCACGCGAGGCGAAGCCGGCATCGACACAATGGACCCCAAGGCGACAGCGGAGTTGCGGGTACGCGAGCAGATCAAGGGATCACGTGAGGTCGGCGTCACTCAGGTCGACTTCCTTCCCTATCCCGACGGAGTCCTTGAGTACAGCATCGCGATGCGCCGTGACATCGCGCGGGCCATCCGGTCGTTTCGTCCCGAGGCGCTAGCGGTCAGTACATGGGAAGTCGAATTTCCGATCGGCCTGAACCAGGCTGATCATCGAGTCGCCGGGCTGGCGGCGGTGGATGCCATGCGTGACGCGGCGAACCGGTGGGTGTTTCCCGAGCTGCTGGACGAAGGACTCGAGCCGCATTCGACTCGGTGGCTGATCACGAACGGATTCGAGAACGCAACGCATGGCGTAGACATCAGCGGTGAACCGTTGGAGCGCGGCATTGCGTCGCTAGAGGCGCATGCGGAGTACCTCGCCGCGATCCCCGGTCACCCCGCCCCTCGCGAGATGATCTCAGGCTTCACTGGGTTGCAAGGCAAGGCGATGGGCGTCGCACATGCGGTGCTGTTTCGAGCCTGGGATTCCCAAGCCCGTCCAGCCCTCTTGGAGGAATTGCAAGCAGCTCAAGAACAAGAAGCATCCGCGGCAGACTAGCTTCCGGTTGATCATCATTGACCAACAAAGCGTCGCAATTATTGATCTTGTGACCGCCCGGCAGGCAGCTTGATCAACGGATGGTGTAGCCGCCGTCGACCAGTAGGTCCATGCCATTGATCATCTTCGCCGCATCACTGGCGAGGAAGACCGCGACAGCAGCAACCTCCTCAGGTTCGGCAAAACGGCCGGCGGGAATTTGCGCTTTCAGCGCCTCGCCCTCAGGGTTGTCCCACAGCTCCTTGGCGAGCGGGGTCATGACCACCGTGGGGCTGATGGTGTTAGCAGTGACTCCTCGTCCAGCCCATTCCAGAGCAAGCACCTTGGTCATCCCGACCAGGCCAGCCTTCGATGCGCAATAGGCAAGGTGACCCGGTAATGCGATTGTCGCCGCCTGGGAGGCCAAGCTGATCACAGTGCCGCTGCCTTGACCAAGCATGATCCGACCTACCTGCTGGCTGACCAGGAAGGCACCACGCAAATTGATCGCCATGGTCTGATCCCATGCCTTGATCGTTAGCTGCTCGGCAGAGTCAGTCACCGCAATGCCCGCGCTATTGACCAGAACGTCGATACGGCCGAACTCTGTGCGCACGGTTTCGATCGCATCGATCACCGATTGCTCATTGGTCACGTCACAGCCGTAAGCCGCAGCTGCGCTGCCATCACTGACCTTGCGCTGAGCGGCATCCACAGCAATGTCGACCACCACCACAGTTGCACCCTTGGCGGCGTACGCGTCCACGATTGCCGCACCGATTCCCGAGGCGCCGCCGGTCACCACAGCAACCTTGCCCGCGAGCGAGAAGTCGTAATTGACCTGCGACGTCATGTCGGCCTCTTTCGTCGAGGGCGCTTGCCGGTGCTCAATGTAACGTCAGAAGCCGGTTGCGGGGTCAGCCAATGGCCTCAATAGCCGACCCGATGCTGATCGGGCCGTCGGTAAGGACGTCTGCGCGCAGCCCGCCGCGGTGAATCAGCCCTCGCAGAACGCCCTTGGTGGTGAGCCGCTCGAGGTGCGAGCAAGGCTCACACAACCGCTGCCCGAGACATTCCACCTCACCGATCCGAAACCGCCGGCCAACAAGGGCGTTCAGGTCGATATCGCGAGTGATCACATTACGTCGGGCCTCTGCATAGCCGAGCCGGCGGTCTTCGGGCAGCACCAGTTCGTCAAGGACTTCCGCTTGAATCAAGGTGAGGTCGTAGCCGTGTGCGCCGCCACTGCGCGGTGTGAATGTGCCGGCCTCGGCGGCATACCGGTCTCCCTCCAGACCGCGTCCGGCCAGCGCCTGTGCCTCGTCAACTAATCGCATCGGGCCAGTGGCAGTCGAGGCGATGGCGATCGCCGCAACCGTTCCGTAAAGCGGTGGAAGCGCGGTTGGCGCGGCAAGGGCGGGGTCGAAGTTTGCGATGACATAACCCTTCTCCACCGGCAGCTCGAGTGATGCCTGCCCCAGGAGGCTTGGGTCTTGCGGGCTGAGCACTACCCCGGACGGGGTGCCGAACATGAGCACCGCTGTCTGATCATGTCGGCCGTCGGATTGCGGTGGTTGCTTGCCGAGGAGCGCTATCCAATACCCTGGCCAGTTGAACTTGGCGGCATCTGCGATGGGCACTAAGCCGAGCCCTTTTCCGGCCAGCCAGTTCCGCCACCTCGTCACCGCGCTGGGCAACTCCAACCCGGGCAACGGCAGCACACTGACGGGCATCTCGATCGCCGACGCCAGGCATGCCGCGAATGACCGCGTTAGTACGGGCAGGGCAGGGTCATCAGGTAATGCGATATTGAGCACGACAACCATTCTTGCGAGAGGCACGCGGTGCCATCCCGGCGCCACGATCGCAGCGTCAGTCAGGAACTTCGCGGACTACCGGTCGTACGTTGCCCCGCTTCAACCAGCTCAACCAGCAGAGCCCGGTAATCAGTGCCACCGTCGCTGCCATAAGGATTCCGGCGATGGCGTACACGCCGATCTCGGAAATGACCGGCGTATCGGCTTTGACCAGCGCAGGCGGCGCAAATGTCCAACTCAGTCCGAGCAGCCAGGCCAGGGCGTTGAATCTGATCCACCGTCCGGCTGTCGGCAGTGCGGTCCGAAGCAGCATGAACTGCGCCGTAGGGATCGATGCCAGTAGCCCGACGACAAGGATTCCGGCTAGCAGCCAGGCAACCCATGACGACCAGGAAACCTTCTCGAGGGAGCTTGGAATGAGGCCGATCGACCACGCGACCATTGCTGCGACGCTGGTGGCCACCGGCCACAGCCGAAGGATGGCAGCAGGCAGCTGCAATCTGCTCATGGCCATCGCCTGGGCCCTCCCGAGCAGGGCCCCCTCGATTGCTCCAGCACCGAGCAGGAGTGCCAACGCCGGCGTATGGGAAAGATCCTGAGTCGCGGCGAGCGCCGCGGCTACCGTAAAGCCCGCGGCCTCACCGGCCACCGTGCACGCAACCCAGCGGCGGAGGAACGCGTCGGTGCCTGGGGGATACGCAGAGGCGCCCCGGTTCCCAGGGCGCTCGTATGTCGATGGTGATGCCACATCCGCTGGCTTCATTCGCGCACCACCAGTCGAAAGTACCAAAAGGGTCCGTCAGGGCTTCGAGGACGCTCGAAAGGAGGAATCGACCACTCAGGATCAGTCGACACCGCTGTTTGCCGGACTCGTCGTACTCATCCCCTACTGGATCGCAACCACAGCAGCGGTGAGGCTACGCCGTGGTGGAACCTATTCGTCCATGCGCTCGGCGCCATTGCGGTGCTCGTTCTGCTCACTGTGCCCCTGCTCGAGAGCTGGGTCGATGGTCACGTTATGGCAGGCAAATAAGTACCCCTTTGCTCATGGTCCGGACGGCCGATTCGCACGTGCTGATTCTGACGGCCGTTCGAGCCCGAGACGGCTTCGCGTGGTGAAGGCAATGACGACAGCGGCAACAACGACAACGCCGCCCATGATCACCAAGATCTCGAACTGTGGCAGACCGACAAGTCCAACAAGGCCCGTGGGGTTGACGATGGCGTTCTGCATCGGACCATGACGATCTTGGAGGCGCGCGAAGGCAAAGCCGGTCCACCCGACCTCTTCGGCAACCGGCAACATTGAGGACGATCATGAGGGCGGGCGGCATCTAGGTTTTGATCAGTCATGGCGCCTTCCTCGGGCAGACGATCAAGCCTGCCATCGGCTCCAAGACTCACCTATGTCCTATTCTCGACCGTTCCGTCACTGAGAGCCATTCCAGCACGGGCGCCAATTGCGACGGCAGATCGCATGTCGGCTCGGGCATCGGCTGGCGGGCCTCACTGAACGGCACAATCAGATGCTCTCCGCAGTCTTCGAAATTCAGACGGTCGCCGAACTAGGAAGCAACAAGCACTCGTTGTTGCTGGAGCGCTGGTCGCACTCGCCAACAAGATCTAGTTCCGCACGGCCCCGAATCCCTTGTGTGCTTGGGCTGCTGTACTTGCGGATGATCAACTGAGGACCGTACTGCAGTAACGGCAAGATATCGGCCCGTGTTGCAGACTTGACACCGTGCGCGATTGCTAACATGATCAAAGTGATTTTGCTACACGCTTGATCGAGGCAAAGCGCAGTTAACAATTGTTTTGCCTGAGGTTTAATCGGGCAGAGCGTGGTTAATAGGTGTTCTTGCACAGCATTGATCGAGGCACAGCATTGATCGAGCCACAGCATTGATCGAGGCAAAACATGGCTGACGACTCTACAGACTCCGCATTCGGCTTCATCCTGTTCATCCTGTTCCTCGCGCTGCTCGGGTACGCGGCGGGGGGCGTTAGCTCGTCCTCGTCGTCCACGGCTGGGACGACAAGCGGAACCACAAGCGGAACGTCCCAGTCGCTACCACCCCTTGCGGGGAGTCAAGTGAATTCATGCTCGGGCACACTCAAACAGGACGTATCAGATTCCTCCAGTTCACCCAGTCTCAACCTCAAGGTCTACCAAGACGCCATGGATCCCGGCCAAAAATGCGCGACAGCGACGCGTCTTGTTAGTGGTTCGTACAAGGTGAAAGTCACGCTGGCATACACCGCCGACAAAACCCAGAAGGTGTCTAACACGGGTAACCAAACGACTTCTGTGCAGGTGAACGGAACCAACAATTATTGCGTCTCAGCCCTGGCCGAGATCAGCGGAATTGGCACCAGAGTGGCCATCCCCAAGGTGGTCCAGCCATGCAGGATGACGGTGCCTGCGATGAATCCAACTAGTCCTGTGCCTGGTATACCAACACGTACCGTCGACAAGGAAGACGAGGAAGGGTACTAGGTCGAGCTGCCGAAGCTGCAGCGGTAGAGCATCGTCTGCATTACGCACCGGATCAAAACCACGCAACAATCGGTCCTGTCCAACAATCGGTCAGGCTAGAACCGCTCAGCGGCCGGTACCGGCATAAACGACCGCTTCTTTGCCCGTATCCAAACCCAGCGCGGTGTGCGCTGCGACCACGGCACGATCAACATCGTCTTGATCAACAACGACCGAGATCCTGATCTCCGACGTGGAGATCATTTCGATGTTCACGCTCACATTGGCCAGAGCTGAGAAGAACTTCGCTGTAACGCCGGGATGTGATCGCATCCCAACGCCGATCACCGAAACCTTTCCAATCCGATCATCGTAGAGAATGTCTTCGAAGCCCACCTCGTCCTTCAGTCCATTGATCGTCGCCATGGCCGTATGCCCATCCGTCTTGGGCAATGTGAAGGAAATATCGGTGCGCGAGGTCTCCACGGCCGACACGTTCTGCACGATCATGTCGATGTTGATGTCGGTGGCTGCTACAGCCGTGAAGATGCGCGCGGCCTCACCCACCCGGTCTGGAACACCCACGATGGTGATCTTGGCTTCGCTTCGATCATGGACAACGCCGGAGATGATCGCCTGCTCCATTGCAGTTCCTTCCTTTGGCTCCTGCACCCACGTACCGTCCTTGTCTGTGAAAGAGGACCGCACGTGCACTCGCACGTTCTCGCGGCGTGCATACTCAACGCAGCGTAAATGCAAGATCTTGGCGCCGCAGGCCGCCATCTCCATCATTTCCTCGTAGTTGATCTCCGGAATGAGACGAGCGCTGGGCACGATCCGCGGATCAGCGGTATAGACGCCGTCGACGTCGGTGTAAATCTCACAGTGGTCGGCTCCGAGGGATGCCGCCAGGGCGACCGCGGTGGTGTCTGACGCGCCACGACCCAGGGTTGTCACGTCCTTGGTGTCCTGAGCAACTCCCTGGAACCCCGCAACGATGACGATGTCATTGCGATCCAGAGCGCTGGTGATCCTGCCCGGGGTGATGTCGATGATTCGGGCATTTCCGTGGGTGCCCGTGGTAATGATCCCAGCCTGGGAACCGGTCAGAGAGCGCGCATGCATGCCCTGGTCATGGATCGCCATGGCAAGCAGCGCTGCACTCATTCGCTCGCCCGCGGTGAGCAGCATGTCGAGCTCGCGAGGGGGCGGAAGGGGCGAAACCTCGAGCGCAAGGCTCATCAGGTCATCGGTGGTGTCGCCCATCGCGGAGATCACGACGACCACATCGTGGCCCTGCTGTTTCGTCGCCACGATTCGCCTGGCCACGCGCTTGATACTGTTCGCGTCAGCGACGGAGGAACCGCCGTACTTTTGCACTACACGGCCCACGGCGACTCCTGTTCCACGCCCGCGAGTCTAGTGGTGTCAGCCCGGCGATTGATCTTTGTCTTGACGACCTCACGAGGATACTGGTGGTTGTGAATGAGTCGTCCACGCCCGAGCCGGAGCCCGCCGAGGCGCCCCATCACCAGGCGGCAGAGCACCAGCCAGCCGGCCCGATAAAGCGACCTGTGGAACCCCGCATCGGCGATGCCGATCGAGACCAAGCGGTCGCTTTTTTGCAGGAACACATGGCTCAGGGACGGATCGACGCTTCGGAATTCGACGATCGGATGAGCCGCGCGCTGAAAGCCAAAACGGGATCGGAGTTGGCCGTCTTGTTCGATGATCTGCCAGAGCCGCGACCACCGTCACCAAAGAATTCGGCGACCTATCAGGCGCCGCCCTGGCAGCAGGAGCAGCGCTCCTTCGAAATCCCGCCGTGGCAGCGTACGCCGGCGGCCAGTCCGGAGATCGCCCATCACGTGCATCCGGCAATTCCTGAACGCAGCAAGGCAGAAACTGCGTTGAACATTGCGGCCGCCGCGTCCTGGCCCGCGGTGATCTTCATCTGCTTCGCCATCGGCTGGAACTACTGGTGGTTGATCTTCATCCCGATCGTCATCTCATCGATCGCCGGCAACATGCGGCAGCAGCGGCAGGGCCGCCGCTGATGACGAATTCACAAATCATTCGATGGGGCATCGTGGGACCAGGTCGCATCGCCTCTTTGGTGATCAAGGATTTTCCGTACGTCGATGGTGCTGAGGCGCTGGCGGTAGCGAGCCGCTCCGCCGAACGAGCTGAGGCTTTCGCCACCAAGCACGGCCTGCCACGCGCGTATGGCTCATATCACGAGATCATGAACGACCCGGATGTTGATGTGCTCTATATCGCCACACCGCACCCACAACATCACGCCATTGCGCTGGCCGCCATCGCCGCCGGCAAAGCAGTGTTGATCGAGAAGACGTTCACCGCGACCGTGGCGGGCGCCGAACAGATCATCGACGCCGCCAAACGTCATCAGATCTTCACCATGGAGGCGATGTGGACCCGCTTCCAGCCGGCGATCGTAGCGGCTCGGGTACTGATCGACGACGGAGCAATCGGTGAAGTCCGGCAACTGCAGGCTGATCTTGGTGTAGACCGGCCCTACGACCCGACCGACCGGCTCTTCGACCCGGCACAAGGCGGCGGCGCGATGCTGGACCTAGGTGTCTATGTCGTGTCCTTCGCGCAGTACTTCCTCGGCACACCGGATCGCATCGAGGTAACTGGGTCGCTGACTCCGGCTGGTGTCGATGCCGAGGCTGGTCTGCTGCTGGCGTGTGAAGACGGGCGGGCGGCGACGCTGCTGATCTCCTTGAAGCACCACACCCCCGGCGCCGCGCGAATTCAGGGCACCAAGGGCTGGATTGAGGTGCCACCGCGGTTCCATCATCCGCATCGCATGCTGTTGTGTCGGAGAGGGCAGGAACCGGAAACGATCAGCCGGCCGCCGCTCGGCACTGGTTACTCACACGAGCTCATCGAGGTGACCGAGTGCGTACGCGCCGGACGCACCGAGAGCCTGATCATGCCGCTGGCCGACACGTTGGCCGTACAGCGCATCTTGAACGAGGCGTGTGAGCGGCTCGGTGTCTACCACGCCGAGGACAGCTTGGTGGCGGTCTGATCACGAGCTCTTCTGACAAGCTCAGAGCGCATCAGGCGTCGACGTAGCGGCGACCCTCGAACGCCCGGCCTAGCGTTACCTCGTCCGCGTACTCAAGATCACCACCGACGGGTAGTCCGCTCGCGAGCCGGCTCACCTTGACGCCCATCGGTAGCAGGAGGCGGCTCAGGTACGTGGCGGTCGCCTCCCCTTCGAGATTCGGGTCAGTCGCCAAGATCACCTCGGTCACTGTGCCGTCGGCGAGCCGGAGACACAACTCACGGATCTTCAGATCAGCCGGACCGATTCCGTCGATCGGGCTGATCGCGCCACCCAAGACGTGGTAGCGGCCGCGGAACTCCCGAGTACGTTCCACCGCGACCACATCCTTCGACTCCTCGACCACACAGATGGTGGTCTCGTCACGGCGTGGGTCGCGGCAGATCCGGCACTGGGTGTCCTCAGAGACGTTGAAGCAGATCTCGCAGAACTTGACGGTTTCCTTGACCTTTTTGAGTATGGCCGCGAGGCGCATGACGTCGTCTGGATCGGCAGCCAGGATGTGGAAAGCCAGTCGCTGGGCGCTCTTCGGCCCGATCCCGGGCAGCCGCCCGAGCTCGTCGATCAGATCCTGGATCGGGCCCTCGTACATGCTGAACCTGTCAGAAAGGCAGGCCGCCGCCCATGCCCAGCCCGCCGGCCAGTGGCCCCAGCTTGCTGGCCGCGACTGCCTGGGCCTTGTTGGTGGCATCGCGTACGGCAGCCACGATGAGGTCGGCCAAAGTCTCGGTGTCGCTTGGATCAACCGCCTCGGGCTTGATCACCAGTCCCACCAGCTCGCCTGAGCCGGTCACGGTCGCGGTTACCAGGTCACCGCCAGCAGAGCCCTCGATCTGCATCTCGGCCAGCTCCTGCTGAGCGTTGAGGAATTGCTCCTGCATTGCCTGAGCTTGGGCCAGCAATCCGGACATGTCGCCTTCGGGAATCATCGCGGGCCTTTCGGGGTGGAGGTTCTCGCGCGCCCCAGCCTATGCGCCGTGATCCTCCTCAGCGATGATCTCCGCGCCGAGATGACGAGCGAGCAGCTCGGTCTGCGCCTCCTGGTCCTCTGCCAAGTCGCTGTCGTCTCGACGGGCTATCGCATCTGGATCATCAGCGGTGTCGTGTCGTACGCCGTTGGTGGCCCGAATCGTCGACGATTCCGGTGCTGATACCGGCGTGGCCGTCGGTTGCGCGGTGGGCCACTGGGTACGCGCCGCACCAGACGACGGCGTTGCGCTTGGATCGACCATCGTCTCGATCGGGAAATCGGCGCCCATCACCACGACCATTGCCTCGCGCAGGACATCTTCGCTGCCGCCGCGGGCGAAGCTGTCACGCGCGCCTGCATTTGACATCGCCAACAACAAGGTGCCGTTGCGCAGCTCGGCCACCTGGGCATTCTGACTGAGCAGGATCCAGGTGAAGCGGCGTTTGCCTTTGACCTCTTCGAGTACCTCCGGCCAGAGCCGCCGTACATCGGTGACCGTCAGCTGAGGCGATTGGGCCGTAACTGGTACCTCGGCAACCTGCTCAGGGCGCACTTCGACACGCTCGGGACTCGGAGTCGACGGTGTGGTTTCTGGGGCGGTGGGCGCCGGAGTGACAGTTTCGGTGGGTGTGCTTGTGCTGGGCGCCGACTCAGTCTGTGGCTTCGGTGCAGCAGTAGCAGTGGCTGTACCACTGACGCCGATGCGGCGCTCGAGACGATCAAGCCGCGCATGAATCCCGCGGTCATCTATATCCGCCCCAGGCAGCAACACTCGGGCACACATCAGCTCCAGATGCAGCCGGGGCGCAGTAGTGCCCCGCATATCGGTGAGTCCGGTGGCGACAACCTCAGCAGCTCTGGTCAGCTCACCCGCACCGAGCGCAGCAGCCTGGGAGGCCAGGCGTTCAGCCTGGTCGGGAGCCACGTCCACGAGTCCGGAGGTCAGCGCATCCGGCACCGCGGCGGCAATGACTAGGTCGCGCAGCCGGCGCAGCAGATCCTCAGCGAAGCGCCGGGGATCTTGGCCAACCTCGATGATCTTGTCAACGCAGCCGAAGACACCACCGGCGTCTCCAGCGGCGAAGGCATCGACAAACTCATCCAGCAGCGAGTCGGGCGTATATCCCAGCAATGCAGCCGCCTGGCGGTAGGAGACGCCGGATTCGTCGGCGCCACCCAGGAGTTGATCAAGTACTGACAGCGAGTCACGGACCGAACCTCCGCCGGCACGTACCACCAAGGGCAACACGGCCGGCTCGACCGAGATGCCCTCGGCGTCACAGAGCTTGGCCAAATATTCAGTTAGCAGCCGGGGCGGCACGAGGCGGAACGGATAGTGATGCGTGCGCGAGCGGATGGTCGCGATGACCTTGTCCGGCTCGGTAGTAGCGAAGACGAACTTGACGTGCGGCGGCGGCTCCTCCACGAGCTTGAGCAGCGCATTGAAGCCCGCGGTGGTCACCATATGGGCCTCGTCGACGATGTAGATCTTGAAGCGGCTGCTGACCGGTGCGAAGAAGGCTCGCTCCCGCAGGTCGCGGGCATCGTCGACGCCACCGTGGCTGGCCGCATCGATCTCGATCACGTCGATGCTGCCGGGAGCATTGCGGGCCAGATCCCGGCACGAGCGGCACTCGCCGCAGGGCACAGCTCGAGGACCCTTCTCACAGTTGAGGCATCGGGCGAGGATTCGAGCCGAGGTTGTCTTGCCGCATCCCCGCGGCCCGGAGAACAGGTAGGCGTGGTTGACCCTGTTGTTGGTCAGTGCCCGCTGCAGTGGCTCAGTGACGTGGTCTTGGCCGATAACCTCGGCGAACGTATCCGGCCGGTACCGCCGGTAGAGCGCGAGCGGGGCGCTTGTGGACGCGCTGCTACCGGCGTTGTCGAACAACGCCTCGTCCTGGGTGTGCTCGACCGGCTCTGACTCAGCCGCTAAGGGCTGGAGGTCCTCAAGCCCCGCTTCGTCCACGCCTTGCACCCTATGCCGGGTTAGTGACAACCGGGATGGGCTAGCTACAAAAGTCCGCTCCTCCGGATCGCGCCCCCGAAGCGAGCAATTCGGCGGAGCGAGCGCAAGCGGCGGAGCAATCGAATTGGGTAGGCTCCGCAGCCGTGAAGGTCGAATGGGTGCTATTCGACGCTGACGGCGTACTCCAAGCTTCGCGGCAAGGCTGGATCGAGAACGTCAGCGCCCAGGCCGGGTCGAGGTCCGAGGAGTTTCTGCTCGCCATCGCAGCCGCTGACGTCGCATGCCTTACCGGCAAGGACTTCAGAGCTGCGATGCAGGAGGTGCTGCGGCAATTCGACATCGATGCGCCATTCGAGCAGATCATCGATCGGGACTTCGGGATCGAGATCAGGCAGCCGATGCTGGACGCGGTGCGTGCGGTCCGTGATCTTGGCCTGCACTGCGCGCTGGCGACCAACCAGCAGAACGTCCGTGGTGGGTACATGCGCAGCTCGCTTGGCTTCGAGACGATCTTCGATGAGCAGTTCTACTCTTTCGAGCTTGGGTTTGCGAAGCCTGAAGCGGGGTACTTTCAGACGATCATGAACCGAATCAAAGTGTCACCGCATCACGTGCTGTTCATTGATGATCATGACGGCAACGTTGCGGCCGCCCGCGAGCTCGGTATCCACAGCGAGCTCTTTCCAACCGACGGTGGTGTGGCGGCACTGAATCCGATCTTGGAACGGTACGGCATACGGCTGTGACCGTACGGATTGGTATCTCCGGCTGGAGATACCCGCGCTGGCGGGGAACGTTCTATCCACAAGGGCTGCCGCAGCGTCAAGAGCTGCGGTACGCGGCGGAACGGATGAACTCCGTCGAGATCAACGGCAGCTTCTACTCCTTGCAGCGCCGCTCTTACTTTGAGCAGTGGGTCGCCTCGACACCGAATGATTTTGTTTTTGCGGTGAAGGGCGGGCGGTTCATTACCCACATGAAGAAGCTGCGTGACATCCAGACACCGCTGGCCAACTTCTTCGCCTCTGGCGTACTGGCTCTTGATCACAAACTGGGTCCGATCATGTGGCAGCTGCCGCCGAACCTAGGATTTGATACCGAGCGGATGAGCGACTTTCTTGGCCAACTGCCGCGGACCGTCGGATCGGCGGCGGACATTGCCAGAGATCATGATCAACGGATCCCAGATGATCAAGCTCTGGTGAAGGCGGCGCGCCCTCGGCGGCGGCTGCGATATGCGATCGAGGTACGGCACGAGAGCTTCCGGTCACAGGAGTTCTACGAGCTGCTGCGCCGATACCAGATGGCCCTGGTGATCTCCGACAATCCAGGTAAGTGGCCGATCTTCACCGAGATCACCACGGACCTGATGTACGTGCGATTGCATGGTCATAGCGAGCTGTACGCCAGCGGATACAGCGATCGCGAACTGGACGAGTGGGCGGCCAAGATCAGCTCTTGGGTGGAGCGGGGCTGCGATGTCTATGTGTACTTCGACAATGACGCGAAGGTCCATGCGCCGTTCGATGCGATAAGTCTGATGGGCCGGCTGGGGCTGAGCCGCCAGCCGAGCTAGTCAACACGTCACAGAGGAATGCAGCGGTCCCCCGCGTACCCGAAAGAGCTCACTTACCCTTGCTGCCGTCAAGCCCTGGGGGGATTGGGTGAGTTATCGCCACACGAGGGACCAGAGAACGAGTGTACGGGATGGATTGGAGGCGATGAGTTTCCAAGCTGCGACTGGTCGATATCGGTAGCAAACAGCCTACGGAGACCCGGAAACATGTCGACTACAACGCGCACCAGCGTCTGCAGCGCGATCGAGCGGATGTTTCCGGTGATCACGCCAATCGTCGAGACAAGGCAAACGGCCTCGTCGGTACCACCAATGGAGTGTCCTTCCTTGTCACCTCGGTGATCAGTGGCTTATTGGTTGCCGCAGGCGACATGTTCTACATCCTGCTGCTCGGCATGGTTGTGCTGGTCCTCAGTGTCGTGCATCTGGCGTTTGTTCGAGTCGATGAGCGGCGTGTGGGCCCTCCCGTAAGGCACTCCTCACAAGCAGATCAGCACGCCAACGGCAGCAAGGCGGATTAACGCGGGACCCTGGCGGTGATCCGCGGCGTACCAGGGCTGCTCGCGCTAATCGGGTTCTCCTGCTTCAACAACTTCCTCGCGGGGCCTTCATGGCGCTGATGGACGCGTACGGGCTTTCGATGATGTCAGTGCAGGCCTGGGGTTTGCTCTGGGGCGCGCTCAGCGCCGGCTTCATCGTTGGCGGACTCGCGGTCGCCAGAACAGGGCTGAGCGACAATCCGGTGCGGCTCTTGCTGCTGGTGAACGTCGTGTTGTGGAGCGTGACGTGTGTCTTCCCGCTGCGCTCGTCGGTGGCCTTGCTGTCAGCGGGCATGGCGATCTACATGGTCCTCATCCCGTACGCGGAGGCCTCCGAGCAGACCATCCTGCAGAAGGTTCTGCCTTATGAGCGCCAAGGCCGGGTGTTCGGCTTCGCGCAGAGCGTCGAGCAGGCAGCATCACCGCTGACGGCGTTTTCATCGGCCCGATCACCCAGCTGATCTTCGTTCCGTTCATGACAGACGGTGTGGGCGCACAGCTCATCGGCCCCTGGTTTGGGACTGGCCGGGACCGCGGAATCGCGCTTGTCTTTGTCCTGACCGGGCTGATCGGGCTTTGTGTTACCGCGGCTGCGTTGCGCAGCCGGCCGTATCGGCAACTAACCGGCCGGTACGCCGAACAGCCGACGCTGGCGCTGGCGCCCTGCTAAATGATCAAGGCTGACGCTTTGTGCCGGATCAGGCGTTGATCAAGGAACCTTCTGGCGTAATCGCGTCGGCATCCTCGTCGTCGAACCACACGCCACCGGCACCGAGGTAACGGAACTTGACCGCTTGGCCAGCCGGAACTGCAACGCTCACGCTGCGAGTGCCGTTACTGCGACGTACCAGCTTGTGGGCGCCAGGCGCCCAGTTATTGAAGGTTCCGACCGCTGAAACAGGCCCATCGTGGATGTCGTCGGGAAGGACGAACTGGATGCGAGTGCTGCTGCCGTCGGATTTGATATTCAAGGACATGAATCGATCTCCGTGTGAGTCGAGTCGGTTGGTCTTCCGGCAGAGACTAAGTCAGCCTGTTGGTGTCACAGCGACACGACACACGGACTAAGACAAACAGGGAAGCGCTTGACACAGGCATCACATCCGGTTCGCCCACGCTTGTCATAGCCGGTAACCTTCCGCGCGGAGGATTCGCCTAGAGGCCTATGGCGCTCGCTTGGAAAGCGGGTTGGGTTAACGCCCTCGCGGGTTCGAATCCCGCATCCTCCGCCCCTAGTCAGCTACAAGAAACGTCGCCAGAACCTCAGCTGTCCAAGCGGCGGTTTTGCAGACGTAGTCTCAGTTTTAGTCTCAGTCGGTCTCTGGCGGCGACCAGAGGAGCCCTCCGACTCGGCTCGCGACCTCATGTCGGATGGGATCGGTTAAGTGCTGGTAGCGAGCGGCCATCGACGTCGACGACCAGCCCATCACGCCCATGACTGTGCGTTCCGGCACCTCAAGGGCCAAAAGCACGGTTGCAGCTGTATGCCGGGCATCGTGCAATCGTGTTTCTCGCACGCCCGCCCGCTTCAATAACGCCTTCCAGGCGTGATAGTCGGAGTTCGGCTTAACCGGGCGGCCGAATCGGTCCGTGAAGACTCGGCCCGTCTCCACCCAGAGCTGACCAGCCTTAGCCCGTTCCTGATCTTGTTCGTGACGGTGATCTTGTAGGAGCTGGACCAGCTGGGGCGGCAATCCGATCTTGCGCTTGCCAGCATTGGACTTCGTGGGTCCGTCGTCCTTGTTAGTTTGTACGCGGCGAGTGCAGCGGCCTGGAGTCTTCCCGCACGGAGTGGAGCAACCGTGTTCGTAATGCGGTCGAACCCGGTTCGATGTGATCTTGACAATCCCGGCCTCGAGATCGACATCCGACCAGTGCAAGCCGAGTACCTCGCCTTGGCGGAGGCCCAGCGAGAGTGCAATCGCCCATCGTGCAGCGGCACGGCGTTCCCGAGCCGCACTGAGGATGCGCTGAACCTCCGCGACGGAGTAGGGCTCAAGCTCCTGAGCTTCGATTTTCGGTGCCTTCGCGAGGGTCGCGACGTTCTCCTGAACCTGCCGCCGCCGCACGGCCTCACCTAGCGCGGTGCGGATCGTGCGATGCACCTGATGAGCGGTCGCTGGCCGGGCACCGGTCGCGATCATCCGCCGATACAGTCGCTCGAGGTGCTCAGGTCGCAGACGGTCGAGCCGGTGCTCACCGACACCGGGAATCAGATGAACTCGGACAGCGATCCTGTAGGCGTCATAGCTGCTCTGCCGGAGCGTCGGTCGCGCGATGTTCTCTAGCCAATGTTCGAGCCAGCCGGCGACGGTCCATCGGACGCCGGGCAGTGGGACGTTCCCGTTCTCCCGTTTTTTCTCGAGCTCCCGCACCCTGGCAGTGACAACGGACTTCGATCGTGACATGACATGTCTTCGATCCGGCTTCCCTTGATCGGTGACGCCGACTATCACCCGACCGTGCCAATAACCATCGCTGCCTTGGTAGATCGTTGAGCGTCCGTTCGATTGGCGCTTCAGGCTGCACCCCCTCAGGGCCGGGCTCGTAGCTCGTTCAGGAAGGTGACCAGAGCGTCGGCGGGTACCCGCCGTAGCCGGCCGATCTGGACCGACTCGATAGCGCCAGAGCTGACAAGTGCGTACATGACGGTTCGGCCGATCCCGAGACGCTCGGCCGCCTGCTCAACCGTCAGCACCAAGGGGACGGGAGCCGCAATGGAATCGGTTCTCGCAGGAAAGAGCTGGTTGAGGTCATTATCAGTCATGGTCAAGCAGTCCTCTTACTCAGATGTGCTGATCTGCGCGTGTCGAGGTAGACGCCCAACGCCAGCCACCGTCTCAATGACTTCCGTGTCCAGCTGCTCTATGCCCATTCCGCTTTCCTTTGCTAAGAAGGTTGTTCAATGAAGCCACAAGCGAGGACCATGAGGCCGGATGGCGCATTACCTGTGGATACAAGGACTCTTTGCGGGCCGTAAGCGCTGGCGAAGTGTGCAGGCGGTCACTGGTCGCTGATTGGATTCTGCTCAAATTGCGATCTCAGCTTTCCCTTGGGACCTCATGCCGATGATGCGGACGGGAGCGGTGACGCTCTGGTCGACCCGGTGTCACGGACGACGTGTGCGATGTCGATCGATGCGACCATGCTGAGAAGAAAGATTTTGACCATTTTGGGAAAAGTCGACGCTGCTCGCGGGCTGGTCTGATGTGGCCCATGCGGCTGGTTGGCTGCGGAGACGATTGCGGCGCGAACTTCGCTGGCTGCGCCAAGGAGTGCGAGTCGTGCGGCTAGCTGGGCTGGTGAGTTCGCCGGAGCGTTTGCCAAAGGCTCGAGGTGAATTGGTTGTCTGCCAGCGCGGTGCTAGTCATCGAGGAAGGTCACCCATGGCTGGTTGCTCACCGCGGCTTAGGTCAAGACACTGGTGTGCTGGCGATGAGTGCTGCACCGGCCCAAAGCGCACCGGATCGGCCGTCTTGGGGTTGTGGCTAGGTGCGGTCGCCCTCCAAGCGAACCCGGCCGAGTTAGAGGTCGCGACCGGCATGAAGCGCCGAGCAACGTAGTGCAGGGCTGGCGGTCGCTGTAGGCCGACGAGGTGCAGCGGGTTACGAATTCCCCTACTGGCTCAAGCGCTTCACGGCGCTCGGCACGCAGCCGGCTTCGCGGATCGGGCGTGTCCCTTGCTCCTCTGTCAAGCGGCGAGGGTAAGGCCGGCGGTTTGGTCGTGGAGCAGGGCTTGAAAGACGGCATCGGAGAGGCGGCGCTTGAGTACGCGAAGTGCCTCGCGTCCGCTGTTCCCACCGCTCTTGCGCCGTTCGATCATCCCTTTGGCCGGCGGATGCCAACGGGCTTGGGTGAGTGCGATGCGGTGTAGGGCGGCGTTCAGCTGGCGGTTCCCGGTGCGGCTCAACCGGTGCCTGGCCTTGTTCGACGACCACACCGGCAGCGGTGCGGTTCCGTTGAAACGGGCGTAGGCGTCACGGGATTTGAATCGGTCGACGCCGGCGGTTTCGCCGATGATCTTGGCTGCGGTCAACGCGCCACAACCCGGTAGCTCGAGCAGCGCCGGCGCCAGCTGTGTGGTGAGCTCGGTGATCTCTTTCTCCAGCGCCTTGATGGTGATGGTGAGTTCAGCGCAGCGCTCGGTCAGCTCGACAGCGAGCCTGGCCACCACTCCGACATGATCTTGGAGGCGGCCTCGGACCTCATCGAGGGTGCGTTGAGCGTCGAGGCTGCGAGCCTTCGGCTCCCACGCCGGGTCGAGTTCGTGCAGATGCCACCGGAGCCGGCAGATCAGCCGGGTTCGCTCTGATATAAGGGATTCCCGGTGGTCTACCAGAAGCCGGACCTCACGGTCCGGGCCGTCGAGACGGGCCAACGGGAGGTTCGGCTCACGTTGCGCGGCGCGGGCCACGGCCAGTGCGTCGATCGGATCGGACTTGCCGTAGGTGCGGGCGGAGTCGCGGACGTGGGCCATCAGCTTCGGCGGCACCCGCATGATCGACTCACCGGCCGCCAATAGATCGCGCTCGAGCCGGCGAGACAGGTGACGGCAGTCCTCAACCGCCCATCGGCGTTCAGCACCGAACCGGGCCGCCCAACGCAGCAGCACAAGATGATCTTGGCTGGTCGTGCCGACCGTGGTCTGACCGACCGGTGTGCCGCGGTCGTTGACCGCGACAATGGTGTGGGTCCTCTTGTGAGCATCAACCCCGAATGTGACCATGAAACCGTGTCCTTCCTTACCAGATGATGGGCACGGGTCGACCGGTCGGCATATCCCAGTCAGGGCGATGACCACGCTCCTCTTAAGCCAAACCGGAAGACCCTGATGAGTCCGGCGGGCCGCAGAACTGACAGTAGCCACGAAGGCAATAAATATGGTGGAGCGAGCTCGCCGGACTCGATCATGCTTGCACCGGGATGAATGGTGTAAGTGGCGGTT
The DNA here is from genome assembly GCA_045806785.1 of Propionibacteriaceae bacterium. Classification (GTDB taxonomy): domain Bacteria; phylum Actinomycetota; class Actinomycetes; order Propionibacteriales; family Propionibacteriaceae; genus Microlunatus. The sequence goes on from JBJMIR010000074.1 coordinate 36,637, forward strand.
TCATGATCAGTTGATCTTCGTCGGCATCCGGTCGGCGAAGGTGATTGCGAAGGCGTTCAGGGCTGGCTTCGTGCGCCGTGAGGTGCTGCTGTTTGAGTGGAGGTGGGAGACCTGCACCTGTGGGCCGTCGCAGCGGTCTGTGGAAGCTGGGGGCAGCCTGAGCCGGGAGGTGTCGGTGAGGGTGGGAGCAGCCCCGACAAAGCCGGGGTGCGTCAGCACTGCCAGATGGCGTGGGCTCGGTGAGCGTGGATCGAGAGGAGTACGTGAGGAACTGATGTTGTAAAGCCTCTCAACGCTAGACCGGCTCGAACCTGGCGGATCGGGGCCGGGAGTGGTGCATCCCCAACTCTCAGGCGGGGAACTTCTCGGGGTTGGTGAAGCCCGACCTTCGGAAGGTCGTGCTGAAGGTCTGCGGCGTAGGCACGGCGAGGCCACAGGGGCAGAGTCGGGCTCCTCCTTGATCAAGCGAACAGCAGTGAACACGGGAACCACTCATTGGTCGTCCCAGCCGTCGGCGCAGCCAGTTGTCGGGGCTGGGACAGGTCCACCGTCGACTGATGATCATGGGTGGGGCGGAGTCGCCGTAGTACTCCGAGGCCGGGAAAGCCGGTCACATGGGGAAGGGCGACAGCGGTTGGATGCAGGAGGGGTTGTAATGCCGAAAGACGCGCCGCCGAATGGTGGCGCCATGCTCGAGTGGCCCGGGTTGGGCTCGTTCCAGCAGGTATCGGGGATGCAGACCAAGCTGCACTGTTGGGCGGCGGCCGATCCGGGTCGCCGGTTCGATGACCTGTTCAATCTCGTGTGTGACCCGGCAACATTGTTGATGGCGTTCGTCCGGGTGGCGGGCAACCGGGGTGCGATGACGGCGGGCGTGGACGGCTGGACCGTTGCGACCGTCACTGGCAACCTCGGTGTCCAAGGGTTCCTGGATAATCTCCGCACCCAACTCAAGACGGGGACGTTCTGGCCGTTGCCGGTGCGTCAGCGGATGATTCCCAAACCGGGCGGATCGGGGAAGCTGCGCAAGCTCGGCATTCCCACGATCGCGGACCGGGTGGTCCAGGCGGCGCTGAAGCTGGTGTTGGAGCCGATCTTCGAGGCCGACTTCTTGCCGGTCTCCTACGGATTCCGACCCCAACGGCGGGCGCATGACGCCGTGGCCGACATCCATCGCCTCGGCACCCAGGGCTATCACTGGGTGCTGGACGCCGACATCGAGGCGTGCTTCGACATGATCGATCACACCGCCTTGTTGGACCAGGTCCGGGCCAGGGTGAAGGACAAACGGATCGTGGCATTGGTGAAGGCCTTCTTGAAGGCCGGGATCATGACCGAGACCGGCCACTTGGAGGATTCCGACACCGGCACCCCGCAGGGGGGCATCTTGTCCCCGCTGCTGGCCAACATCGCGCTCAGCGTGCTCGATGAGCACGTTATGGCGCCGTGGCGGTCGGACGCGGAGATGGGGACCACCTATCGGCGTCACCGGCGTCGTCAACTCGGGCTGCCAACCTGGCGGATCGTCCGCTATGCCGACGACTTCGTCGTGTTGGTCCACGGTTCCCGAGCCGACGTCGAAACCCTGCACGAGGACATCACCCATGTGCTGCAACCGCTTGGCCTTCGGCTGTCAGCGGCCAAAACCCGGATCGTGCACATGGCCGATGGGTTCGACTTCCTCGGCTTCCACATCCGGTGGAAACGCAAACGAGGGACGAACAAGTGGTACGTCTACACTTTCATCGCCCAACGACCCATCCGGGCCGTGAAGGCGAAGGTGCGTAGCCTGACCCACCGAGTCTCGCAGGCGAACATGGGCGCGGTGATCACCAGGATCAACCAGATCCTGCGCGGCTGGACCAACTACTTCCGGCACGCCGTCTGCAAGCACACCTTGAATCAACTCCGCTACTTCGTGAACTGGCGGGTGATCAGGTGGCTTTGCAAGCGACACCGCTGGCGGTGGAGTCAGTTCCGCCGCCGATTCACCACCCCCAGCGGGGCATGGCTCCCCTTCGGAGCCGACGGAGTGATCTTGATCAACCCGGCCTCGGTGATGGTGAGTCGTTACCGATACCGGGGCGAGAAGATTCCCAACCCCTACCTGCAAAGGAGACTTCCGAGCAGCTGACCGTGGAGAGCCGGGTGCGTCGAGAGGCGCACGCCCGGTTCGGCGAGCGGCCTGGGGAAACAGACCGGCAGTAATGCCGGCACCGCGCCCCAGGCCGACTCAACCAGTTGTAGTTGGATCGGCCGCCTTGGCCGGCGCGGTTGGTGCGGCCCATGTCGCGGCAGGCCAGGTAGAGCAGCTTCACCAGCGCCTCGTCGGTCGGAAAGTGTCCGCGAGTCTTGGTCACCTTGCGCAGCCGGTAGTT
>JBJMIR010000075.1:0-13259 GCA_045806785.1 Propionibacteriaceae bacterium
AGTAGAAACCCGGCCCCAAGCACAAGATGGAGCACGATTTCGGCGCCGCTTCCAACAATGAGTTGAAACAAGAAGGCGACCGGACAGCCAGTAGACACACGCTTGCAGCTAATATGCCGCGCGGTGATCGCACGGTTAAGGATCTTTCCATGACGGTAGCCAAATATATTCGGCGTCCACCGCCCGATCACAGCAGAGCGGCGCTTTTTGTCTTTACAGGTCCATCCCGCTGGATTAGGTCGTCGCGTCTGATGTGGTCTCGGGAAGCCCGACGGGCTTCATTCGGAGGGCCGCAATGAGAAGCCAGACGGTCCACACGAGGATTAGGCCGATTCCGCCGAGAGTGGGGATCTGGTTGGCAGACGATAAACCGCTCTTGCCGATGATCCATCCTTGAGCTAGGTAACTGAGGCCGGAGAGCGCCATTAGGTAGCCAATCGGGTGCGAAACTCGGCCCGTAACGGCAATGGCCGCGCCGAAGAAGATCAACGCGAGACCGAGCATGAAGCTCTGATAACTTCTGACGGCCCATTCCAACCATCGAACGGTCTCGGCGGCAGCGAAACGCGCGGACTTGTCACCGTTGTCGGTCGAAGCCCACGCGTTCACAGCCTGCTTCAAGCCCACGCCGTCGACCGCTTGAAGCACGCCATACAAAGCCACAGCAGCACCAGCTGAAAGAAGTGCGAAGCGGTTCAGCCAAACTCCCACGCCACCATGCACGTCGAGTGCGAAGAACAGGGCGACAAGTCCAAAGGTGATGATCACCATTCCGATGAACTGACCCAGGTGCACCGCCGTCCATGACTGGCTCGCCGCATAGATAGCAAAAATGGTTTGGTGGTCATTCGGGTCTGGACCTTCTACATGAAGGAATCCGGCGATGGCAGTAACGACAATGCCGGCCAGAAGCAAGACGGCGGCCAGCCTCATTGAATCCCGCTCAACTGGCCCGACAGGTGATTGAGTGACCATCAGACCTACCTTGGTGAATCGGAGCGGACAGCCGACTCACTTTCACGCTTCGAGCGCCCGCCCACGGGACCGGTGCAACACCAAACATCCTTCTAATCCAGCGAAACGACTGTCAAGCAGAACGACTGTTAGGCGCCAAGCAGGCAACATCACAGCCTGCGTCGCGCTCCGGGAATCCAGGTAATACGGCGGCGCAGCTTAACGCCCACCCGCTTCCCGGCTGTGCCGCTCCGGCGACTCGATGAGCGGAGGTCGTAACGTCGTCGACACCTCATCAGCGCGGGGCCAGCGGCTGCGAGTTGCGTACTGCCGCGACCATGTCATGAATTGCCTGGCTGGCTGCGGCGGAGTCCGCTCCAGAAGCGACCCGTGGGTGGCGTCACCGTGCCGGTGGAGACTGTTTGTCAACAACGTGGCCAGGTGGTCCTGCTTCGATTGCCGTTCATCGGCGCCATTTCTATCGGCGGTGAGGACGATAAGCGGCTTACCGCTGAGGTCGGTCAAAGACGCCGCCTCTTGCATCGACGCCGACCCCGAGAACTCGTCGATGAAGCTGCCGAGGTGGCGGGCGGTCGAGGAATTGGCGCGCGCCTCGTCCCGCGACCGGGCTTCACCGGTAATACGCGCACACGCTCCGCACGTTGGCGCGCATGGGACGGTGACGTTTTACTGACCAGCATCGTGGGTATTCTCGCAGGCCCCGATAAGTACACCTTCTGAACAGGAGCTAAATGTCTGCATCAGACTCAGCGACCGCCCGTACCGACCGAACTGCGGTCCAGAAGGCTGCGCTGGCGGTCGGCATCGTTTTCCTCGCCGTCGGTGTGCTCGGCTTTATTCCAGGGATCACCACCAACTACAGCGCGCTGGCAATCTATTCGCATGAGTCCGAGGCCCTACTGCTTGGCATTTTTCAGGTGTCGATCTTGCACAACATCGTCCACTTGTTGTTTGGTGTTGCTGGGTTGCTGCTGGCTCGCACTGTGAGTGGGGCGCGCAATTACTTGGTGTGGGGCGGTGTGATCTATCTGGTGCTGTTTATCTATGGCCTCATCGTGGGCCAGAGGTCGGCGGCCAATTTCGTTCCAGTAAATACTGCCGACGACTTCCTTCACCTGGTGCTGGGCGTTGGCATGATCGCGCTGGGCCTGGCCTTGACTCGCCGCAGCCGCATCGTTAGCGGGGACCGCGCCAGTTGACCGATCACATGGACCCATCCGAGTTGGACCAGAGTCTGCTTGGTCCTCACACCCATGCCGCGTGGTGATTGACACTGGGGCGAAATGGCTACAGAGCAGCCGGAGATACCTCCGCCTTATGTTCGGATCTCCGCTGCCATAAGCCCGCTGGCCACATCGCCAACATCTAAGGAGATTAGATCCGCCTGGCGTGGCTTGACCCTGGCGTAAAGCGCAGGAGGGAGTGCTGTCCGCGACGCCCGGTCTCTTGTCCGGGCGAGCGCGATTGGATGAGACCGAGTGTGGTCCATGTTTCAGCTGATCCTGGATTCGGAAGATCTGGGGAATGACTCCCTGCCAGATGCCGTTGTAAACACCTACGCGACGATGCGCTCCGATCTGACATCTTTGACGGCTTCGACCGCCGTTTGCCACCGAGAAGGTCCCCCAAACATGACCACCGATACATCCACGCTGCCCCGGCGCGCCCTCGTCGAGCGGCACGACTCGGCCACACCTACGCGTCGAGAGTCGCCGTTAGGAACCGACCGCCGCCGGGCCGCACGCTCTTCCCGGACGAAGCGCGGCGGCGGACATTTGCTCCGTCTGCTGCTGCTTGACGAGACCCGGCAGCCGGCTTCCGATCCCTTGCTCCTGCTCGGTCCCAATGGCGGACCGCTCTGGACGTCCCGCACTACCCATTAGTAGCTGTCAAGGGTTCCAGACCGTCCCCGGTCCTTTAGCGTCACTGTGCCAAAGGTGGACCCGCGTGCGGACGCGTTATGCGTGGGCTGCGACTCTTTCGAAGACGTCCCAATCTCGGCCAGTTGGTCGATCTGTTTTAGCTGACAGCACCGCGGGGAGGGCGCTGATCTTCCGGGCGGCGGCTTACCTGACCACGCGAACCCGAGGTGCGTCGCACCCGGGGTCACTGCGCCTGGGTAAGCTCGAGGTTGATCGACAAGTCCAGCGTGTCGAACAGCGGCGCGTCGAAACCGAAGCACCGCGCTGTTAGCGGCCCGGCGTATCGATTGAGGTGTCGCCCAACAGCCCTCGCTCCGCCAAATCAACTGCTTCGGAAACTCCTGGCGGCGGAGGGTCTGCCGCGGGCGGCACCTCGTCAGGCGCGTAATCCTCCAGGCCTGCGGCCACTCGGTCACGCTCGGCCGCCAATGCGAACTCGTCGTCATCTCGGCGCGGCATCCCACCGTGCTCGCTACGCCGACGAGGCAGACCCGGATCGAACTCGGGCTCCAGTGGTTCATCAGATAGGCGTTCAGACACAAGGACTCCCTACGGCTTGTTGTCTCTGCACTACCCAAATCAGCAGGACTGCAACACCTCGGCCGCTACCCCGCTGCCGGGTCTGGGCGGCGTGGCGACCGGACAGCAACGATTGTCGACGTCAGCGGCATCGCAGATCTTCGGTTGGACTAGAGCCTTCGTGGTTGGAGCGGATGACGGGGAATCAACCCGGACTGTCAGCTTGGGAAGCCGGTGAACCCACTAGTGCATCAGGTGTCTGTGTCCAACAGCGGATCTCGAAATCGAGGAGGGGTACGTAAACCGGTCGAGATCGTCGGTGATGATCGCTCGAGTGCTCGCAGCTGCTTACGGCTGAATCAAAGGCCGGTGTCGGTAGGGGACTTATCTCTCGCACCGTGACGCCGCAGGCCAGGGCGTCAACAGTACCTATTGATTTCATGTCACCGCCGTTGAGCGGCTGGGGCCTGGTCGGGTGAACTGGATCGTGCCGTGCCTGCCGCGAACGTAAAGGCCCGCGTCGGTCAGCGGCGATCCTGTGCGGTCGTCGCCCGAGGTGCCCTAACGCGCTCGGTCCTGCTGCCTCGACCGCTGCTCCCTAATGCGATGGATGTCGAGACGGCAGAAACCACCGACGGCGTCGTGTGTATACCTCGACAGGCAGCGGCACTGGCTTGGGCTGCTGCACGTCGACGTCACCACCCTAAGCGACAGACAGTGGCTTAGCTGGCAGCCGAAAATTTGCGCCGCTCATTGTCCAGTCGTTGATCAATCCGAGGCGAGCCGATCGGTAAAGCTTCGAAGTGCCGTGTCAGCGGCTTGGGCGTGCGGAAAGCAGCCGTTGTGTGCGCCCGGGAGGATGACGTATGGGGCTGAGGCGAGTTCGGCGAGATGCCGGGCCCATGCTGGCGGCGCGAAACCGTCGTGCTGGCCGGTGATCACGACGCTGCGGGTGGTGAGCTGCTGGACCTGGTCTTCGGGGCGGTCGGCCATAGCTGACCGGATCAGTTGTAGCAACGGTCGACCTCCGCTAGCGATGTAGGAGGGAAGTACGACGGGCAGTTCGGCGGGCACCTCGTGGGGCAGGGTCCGGACGGCCCGTCTCAGCAATGCGGGCATTGTCCGAGCATCGGGGTCGAACGTTGGCCCGGCGAGGACGAGTCCCCGGATCAGCTCGGGAATGAGCTGGGCCGTCTTCAAGACGGCCTGGGCGCCTGTGGAGTGGCCCAACAAGACGACGTCGCGACGCTCGGTCGCTTCGAGCCAGCGGGCCAGGGCCATGGCGATGGCGCCAAGAGTCGGCGTGCAGGCCTGGGCATGTCCGGCGCGCCATCCAGGAAGGTCGACGATGGTGGCCCGAGTCCACCGTGAGGTTTCCCGCGCCCATGGGGCGAGGTAGCCCGGGGCACCCAAACCGGCAACAAAAACGACTTCGGAGTTGTCCCGACTGTGGCCGGCGATCAGCGACCGAATGGGCCGACCATCAACCTCGGTGACGGTTGGGTGCAGCCCATAGGGATCGCGACGCAGAGCCCGCCGCTCCCGACGTGTGCGCCCGGCTGGACTGAGCTGGGTGAGCGCCGTAAGTGCCGAGGCCTTCATTGCTGCGGCGCTGGGGGAGCTGAAGCCGGCGCGCAGACGGTCAGTGCGCCGGGCTGGATCTCGGCCGTCAGGGTGGTGGATTGGCCGACGATGTCACCGTCGAGCTGGTAGTTGTCCTTGCCGTCGATCTTGATCCCCATCCGTTTGCCGGAGTGCTGGTCAACCTGTTCATCCCGCTTCGGCTGGCGGGTGACTAACCGCCAAGCCAGCTTGATCCAATGCCGGAACCTGCGTGGAGAGGCGATATAGAGATCGAGGACACCGTCGTTAGCACGCGCGCCCGGGATCACGGTGAGGTTGCCCCGCCAAGCGTACATAAAGGTGCGAGGGCGGTCGCTAAGCCAGCGGCCGGGCCGGTGTATACAGATTGTCTTCATTCGGCCTTAGTGCTGAACAGTCGTTCAGGGTAGTTTGTCGAACTCGCGGCGGATGGTGAGGTAGCAATCGCATGCGGCGGCGTGCAGGCCTTCGCAGCTGCAAGAGAATCTCGAGCCTATGAAGGAGAAGGCGACCGACGTAGCCAGGGATGCGGGTAAAAGCCTGAAGCCAGCGGCCCAACAAGCTGCCGAGTCGGTAAAGACGACGACTGCTCAGGAAGGTCTCGAGAGCGTCAAGCAAGAGGGCCAGACGGCCGCTCAAGACGTCAAAGACCAAGCTCAGGACTCCAAGGAGACCGTCCAGCAGCAAACCAGCTGAGCTCCTTCGTGGCAGTGGTGGATTCACTTCTCGAGAGGTGGATCCACCACTTCTTCTCCACCAGATCCTCGGCGTTCATCACGTGCGGGACGATCTTGGTGGACCGCTCTCTTGGGATCGGGTTTCTGATCTTCGGCGTTCTGCTCATCGGCATTGGATGTCACCGCACAAGGCCGGACTCCGCGCTCTTGAACGTCGGGCACTCACCACCCGGCAACCAGCGCGGGCTAGGTGATCGGCTGGCCGCCGGTGACGGCGAGCATTTCTGCGGTGATGTAGCTGGATTCTTGGGAGGCGAAGAAGACGTAGGCCGGGGCGACCTCCGCCGGTTGCCCGGCGCGTCCGAGTGGTGTGCTCTCGCCATGGCGCCCCGCCTTTTCGGTCGGCATGGTGGCCGGGATCAGCGGCGTCCAGATCGGCCCCGGCGCGACTGCGTTCACCCGGATGCCCTTCTCCGCCAGCTCCTGCGCGAGGGCCTTGGTGAAGTTCTGGATTCCGGCTTTGGTGGTGGCGTAGTCGAGCAGCTCCGGGGACGGGTTGACCGCCTGCACCGAGGATGTGTTGATGATGCTGGCGCCCGCCTCCATGTGCGGAATCGCCTTCTTGCACAGCCAGAACATGGCGTACAGGTTGGTCTTCATCACCTGGTCGAATTGCTCGGTCGTGATGTCGGCGATCCCACCCATCTGGGCCATCTGGTAGGCCGCGTTGTTGACCAGGACGTCGATGCCGCCCAGCTGCTCAACGGCGGAGTCGATGATCTTCTGACAGGTCTCCTCGCTACGGATATCGCCGGGACAGCGGATGGCCTTGCGGCCCTCAGCCTCCACCAGGCCGACAGTCTCATCGGCATCGGCTTCTTCGGCGTCCAGGTAGCTGAGCACCACGTCGGCGCCTTCCCGGGCGAAGGCCAAGGCGACGGCGCGGCCGATCCCGGAGTCCGCCCCGGTGATCACCGCTCGCTTGCCGGTGAGCCGACTGTTGCCGCGGTAGGAGTTCTCTCCATGGTCAGGCTGGTCTTGCATGCTCCGGGTCAGCCCGGGATGTGGTTGCTGCTCGTCGGTGTGTTCGGGTTGGTCGTACTGCTTGGTGGGATCGGTTTGATCGGTCTGGTCGGCCATGGTCAGCTCGGTACCCCGATCATTCCCGCGGCAAACGTTGATCGGTCAACAGCCCGGACTTCTAGCTCGGTGATCCGCCCGTCGAGCTCGCAAAGTCTGCACGCTGGGCGTTCTCTGGTGCGTCCGCCTACCACCGGGGCGGCGGCCTGTCGTCCCATCTGGGATGCGCCGGGGATATGAGAACCTGGCGTATGGACGGTATCGTGCTTGGCCGTGCTCACGGCGCGGCCAACGTAGTCGGCGGACTCTGGCCGCTCCTACACATCAGGAGCTTTGAGATGGTTCTCGGGCCCAAGACCGATCGGTGGCTGGTCAAGACCGTTGCAGGGTTACTGATCGTTAACGGGATCACCCAGCTGACCACTTCATCAACCGCCATCGGCCTTCGTCAGGCGCGCCGGCTCGGTGTGGGCACTGCCGCTGTACTTGCGGCGATCGACCTTGTCTACGTGCCCGCCCGGCGCATCTCGAAGATGTACCTGGTTGACGCAGCCATCGAAGTCGGCTGGATCATCGCCTGGTACCGGGTAGACAAACCGCCCAAGGGAGATAGGCAACAGCTGAATAGCCGTTCCGCCAGGCCGCGCCGCACAACTGTCCAGGGGTGATCGAGTTGAGGAGCACGACTGGACGGGATCAGTCTGTAGGCGATGACGGTACCGGCTAGCACCCGCCGCCGGGTTCGGCCATCTTGCGATGTTGTTCGGCCTTGAGAGCGTCGGGCATCACCTTGTTGGCCGCCTCCATGGTCTTGGTCTTGAGTGAGCCGGCCACGACCTTTTGATCGCCGCCCATAAGCGCCTCGAAGGCCTGGCGAGCGACCTCGGACGGGTCGTCCTTCGAACCTTGACCCACTCTCGTATCGGCCATCTCGGCCCGGTGGAACAAGTTCGTGTCAGTGGGCCCCGGCATGAGTGAGGTGATCACTACACCAGTGTCTTTGAGCTCATTGGCGACCGCTTCGGCAAAGGACTGCAGAAAGGACTTTGTGCCCTCGTACACCGCCTGGAAGCTTCCGGGCATGGTGGAGCCAATCGAGGAAGTGATCAGCACCCGACCCTCATCTCGAGCGACCATGTCGACCAGCACCCGCTTAGCTAGGTGCACGGTCGATTTCACGTTGAGATCGATCATGTCCAGCTCGGCGGTCAGGTCGTTCTCGACCAACGGACCACCCAGTCCGACACCCGCGTTGAGCGCAGCAGCGTCCAACGACCGGCCGCTCGCTATTACGGTGCTATACAGGCTCTCAACGCCGTCAGAGGTCCGCAGATCCACCTGAATCGGCGTAATCGCAGCGCCCGACACACTGAGGGCGTCAGCAGCGCGGTGAATCGCTGCGTCTTCCGCGCACACCACCAAGTCGTAGTCGTGCTGCACGAATTCTGTGGCCAACGCCAAACCGATGCCGCTGGACGCGCCGGTCACAAGCGCGAGCCTCTTAGCTTCTGTCATGGCCCCCGAACTACCCATGAGGACTGCTGGCCAACCGGCCAATGCCCACATTTGCCAGGGCGAGGACGAGCCCGATACGGATACGCCGCGTGCCACCGATCAACGGGCTCAGAGGGCTTCGCTTCGCCGATGGTCGGCATCCGGACAGACTCATTCGAAGATCCAGCGGGTCATGAGGTAGGGCGCGCCACCGTTCGGGGCTGAGCGGCGTCGGACGTTGCTCGCCGGCATTGGTGGTGCGGCCAGGGGTGATTGTTGTCCGGTGGGCCTAGGGCAGAATCGGGTGGTGACGGTTCGGCTTTCACCAGCTGTTGAAGCAGCATTGCGGGCTCAGCTTGAGGTCAGGCGGGGAGTACTCGCTCACGGTGCTGATGCGGTGGGCTGGAAAATCGCCGCCTCTATCCCTGGCGTTGAGGAAGGTGCCGGCGCTGGCGGGCTGGTGTTCGGCTTCTTGACTACCGCGACCCTTATGCCGGCTGGTGGCCGTTTCAGCGCCGGGATCACCGTGAACTTGTGCGGTGAGGTCGAGCTGGGCGTGATGATCGGTCGCGACGTTGCGGCCGACGCCGACCTGGAGACGGCCGCCGCGTCGGTCGATGCTGTCGGTGTGGCCTTGGAGATCGTTGACGTGTACCAGGCCGGCGCAATGCATGAAGTGGTCGCGTCCAACCTGTTCCATCGTGCCGTGGCTTTCGGCCCGACTCGGCGGGATGCGAACCCCAAATCGGTGACAGCACGACTCAAGACTGACGGGCAGACTGTGTCCACAAAGACCGTGGAGGTGGATCCGGCCCGCACCGTGTGGACCATGGCCCGACTGGTGGGCGCCGTCGACCAGCAGTTACGGGCCGGTGACTGGATCCTTGGCGGGTCGCTCATCCACCAACCCATCGCCGCTGATCATGAGGTGACCGCCGTGCTCGACGGATTCGGTGAGGTTTCGCTGAAGGTTGACCCCTAGAAACCTCGGTCAGCCGGGCTTGGAGTTGCAGACCCGCTCGTGGGCCTGGGTCTAGGATGCAGGACATCCAGCGCAGGCAGTCGTCCGGCGAAGTTACATAAGACCTGATGGTCGCAGCACAGCGGCGTGCGCGGCGTTTCAAGGCCGAACTATCCGTTCCCAACGCTGACCGTGTCCGGATTCGTGGATGGTGTGCGCGGCACGCGTGCCGGACGCCTTCTCGGTGCCGCGGGCCTGCCGGCGACATGTCGAAGCCTTTCCGATAACCCCGAGCTGCTCACCGGCATCTCACACAGGCCAGACACGGCTGGGGATATGACTCTGCATCCGCCATCTGTTTACGGTGTCAACGGCGAGTGTTCGGGTAGAGGTTCTGTCTGACGACGCAGCTGGTGTGTCGCGATGAGGCGAAGGGAGCCCGTGAGGTGGCAACCGGTGAAACTGGATTCGACGACGTGACGTTCGATCTGATCTCGGTGCAGTATCACTCGCTGAAGGCTGCACATGACTATGGCCAGTATGTCCGCGATGCCCGCAACGCGGGCAAGGACGACATCGCTTCGTTCTTCGAGCAGGTGATGGCCGAGGACTCCTCTCGGGCGCAGCAGTGCCACGACTTCCTTGCCCAATTAGGCGGCACCGACAACACCAGCCCGCAAGACGGAAGCTAACCCGGGCGGCGTGGTGTGATCACCCGCACCTGCGCTGGTCGCGCACATGTTGCAGCCGCGACCACCTCGCGGAGTCGGGCTTTCTGATTCTGGAAGGTTCGAGTAGAGGCGCACAAGCTGCACAGATCGACACCTTAGGGCTGTCTATTTCGAACTTCTTGAAGAACCGGCTCGAACTTGTTGAAGACCGGCAGATTCGCCTGCGACCACAGGCGCTGAGTGTCGTGCCGTAGGCTGGTGGTGCTGTGGTTCCCCCGCATGAGGGAGCGACTAGTTGATCGTGCTGGCCCTGGGTGAAACACAATTGCCCGCACAGTGATTCGGCCCCGAGGGGCGGGATCTCACTGCACGCCGGTCAGCCCCGTTGGGGGTTGGGACGCATGCCTGATCGCCATTGGTCATCCGACATGGACGCTGAACTCTTCGACCCGCGCACCGCCTTTGCTGAGCTGGGCAGGATCATGCTAGGCGCTCAAGACCTGAACCAAACGCTCCAGCGCATCGCGGATCTGGCCCGGAAGACCATTCCCGAAATCGATGAGGTGTCGGTGACCCTGGTGGATGGCGGCCAGCCGAAGACGGTTGTATTCACCGACCCGCTAGCCGTGCATCTTGACGAACGCCAGTACGAGACCGCAAACGGGCCGTGCCTGGATGCGGCCGCCAGCGGGCAAACCATCGTCATCGACAGCAGCGACGACAACACCGGATATCCGGAGTTCGCCTCGGCAGCCCGGCGCCAAGGCGTCACCCACAGCTTGTCGATCGGGTTGCCTGTCCCGCAGCGGGTCGTTGGCGCCCTCAACCTCTACGCCTCCACTTCTGAGGCCATCCGCCCAGACACCGTGGCGCAGGCGCAGGCCTTCGCCAGCTACGCCGGAGTGACTGTAGCGACGGCTGCGCTATACACCAGCACCGATGAGCTGGCCCAGCAGATGCGGACCGGCATGCAGACCCGGTCCGTCATCGAGCAAGCCAAAGGGGTCCTCATGGAACGCCATGGCTACAGTGACTACACCGTGTTCAAAGCGTTGTCCACGCTATCCCAGCGCAGCAATCGGAAGCTGCGCGACGTTGCAGCAGCCATCGTCCAGTCCACTCGCTCGCCCCTCTAGTACTTCGACCGCTACCGGCCATGTCGGGACCCAAACGGCACAGCAGGCCGCCAGGTCGGTAAAGCCCAATTAGCGAAAGGGCATGGCTGGGTGCCCGGGAATCGGTGGATCGATTGACCGGGGGTGGCGCTGCGTAACTCGACGACGGCCCTCGCCACTTCCAATGATCGAGACTGTCGTTCTGACGCACAGTCGAGGGCTGCGGCAAGTTCGAATCCGCGATTAACACGCAGAGCCGCCTACCTCTCGGCCTCGTAGGCGGAGTCGAGCATGTCGTAGGAGAAGCGGGGCTCGTTGATCTGTCGCCAGAATGCTGGGGACAAAGAGATCAATTCGCTCCTGTCCTTCGGGCGGATTTTCAGCACCCCGCTGTCCTCGACCTCGTACGAACCGTTGTATGTCTCGGTTCCCTCGGCCGTGATCACGATGAATTGCATCCGGGCAGCATAAGGTGAAGGTCGGGCCGAAGGAGAAGGTCACCGCTGCGCCTGGATCTGCGGCAAGGCTCGTGTCGCCGGCCGCGTCCATCGGAGGGTCCATCATCACACCGCGGGGCACCGGGCCGGAAACGGCTGAAGCTGCGGCCGTGGCAACGCGAGATCATCAATGGGATATTCGACGCCCCACGGATTACGTGACGAAATCTCCGACTCCGTGCTAGCTCACCCTAGTCGGAGAGGCAGCGGCTCCCGGTGCTCCGTCTCGTCCACTTGTTGGTAATTCATGGTTCCTTCGGCATCCCTCAGACTTCGCTGGGCGGCTTCGGCATGTAGTAGTGCCACCCGTTGCCCGCGAAGGCCTGTTCATGGCTTACACCCTCTAACCGAGACCGAGCGCCGGCGCGCTTGTGTGCGCAGACAGGTCTGCGGCCGGGGCGGGGAAATATGTGCGGAGGCCCGGACACCCCGGCGCCGGTTTCCTGGGGGTAGAAGTCGGAGCTAGCAGCAGCTGACGGCGGTCAGCTGCCTCGGCGGTGGGGTCGATGCCCAGGTATTCACTAAGCACCCGTAGCGATCGGGAACTCTCGACGTGGAACACCCGTGGTGTCGGGCTCCACGAAGACCTCTGCCCAGACGAGCGCGGTCGCGGGTCTGTGCGCGCGCTGGCGACAGCGCTGGCAGCCGACAGGGGCGCGGCCGCTCAGGCTGAGGTCATACGCTGAATCCACGAGAGAGGCGCACCGATGAGTGGAACCGATAACAGCCCAACAGGTATCCTCGACGAGCGTCTGAGCCTCGGCGCCGGCTTCGCAGCAGCCGACAGGCCGCACATCCTCGGGGCCCTGTCCGCACTCACGCCGCACCTGTCCGGATGGGAACACAACCAGGTCGACCTGGAGGTGTCATTGAAAGACACCGAGGGCCCGGACCAGAAGGTCACCCTTCAAGCCTGGCTAGCGGGACGGGCTCACCTCGTGGCCACCTCCCACGAGCGCGACCTTGATCATGCCCTTGCGGAGGTGCGCAGAGACCTGATCCGACAGATCGAGGACGAGAGGTCGCGGCGCCAACCTCGCAAGCGCCGGAAGACGCGTTATCGCACGACCTGACCCGGCCGGGGGCGCCCCGCATCGCGATCAGGCGTAGTCGTGTTGGCAGTGTCACCATGGCGAGCGCCGCTGATCTCCCACCGCCCGCCGCGGTCGGGCCCAAGTGTCAGCCCCAGCGCCACCTCCGCCATAAACAAACTCGCCACAGCCCTGCAGTCAAGACCGTCGTCGGCGTAAGACTGGTGCCGACATCGAGTGTGTCCGAAGCTAACTGAACCGCTTTCGGTTGAGAGCGGCCTACGGGACAGTAAGCGCCGCAAGCGGAACGTCAAACGCGCATTGTTAGCACTTCGCAGCCGGTCGACCTGCTCACCGCAGGAAGCACACGCTATCTAACCGCCGGAGTGACGATCAGAGGCTGCGGCTTGCCGCGGGGGCGCCGAGCAAGCTAGGACGAGCGTTGCGAGCCCGGCCCCAACTAGTATCCCGATGAGGGCACCGATCACGGGCTGATCAGTGGCATAGCCGACGCTGAATCCGGCAGCGACGCTGCCGGTTACCAGACCGGCGGCCCGGATCCTGGGTCGTCGCCATGTGTCGAAACCTGGGGTATGAGCTTCGGAGTCCGGGGAGCGTTCCGCCCGCCTGCTGGCTGCAAGAAAACCGATAAGCAATGCCGGTTTGAGGAGATTGCCGACGTTCTGAATGGTATTACCTGGTGCCAGATTGCCGG